>CAYLPH010000002.1:0-240755 GCA_964385495.1 uncultured Candidatus Solibacter sp. | reverse complement strand
CACGTTGAGCTCGATGTACAGGTTGTCCCGCAGGAACTCCACCGGATGGTCGTTGTTCGCCAGGATCCCGCCCACTTTCGCCGCCGCCAGGAACACATACTCCGGCTGCTCATTGACGAAGAAACGGTTGACGGCCGTGCGATCGGTCAGGTCCACCTGATGCCGCGTCCGCAGAATCAAGTTCGAAAACCCGCGCGCGCGCAAGGCCCGCACAATGGCCGATCCCACCAGCCCCTTATGTCCCGCCACGAAGATGCGCGCGTTCTGCTCCATGGGCGCGTTACCCATGCCGCACCGCCCGCAGCATATTGAAATGGCCCGCCTTGGCCAGCGTCGCTTCCTGCTTGGCCAACTCCAGATCGTGATCCACCATCTTCTTCACCAAGCCGTCGAAACTCAGCTTCGGAGCCCAACCCAGAAGCCGCCGCGCCTTACTGGGATCGCCCAACAGATGATCCACCTCGGTCGGCCGCAGATAGCGCGGATCCTGCGCCACCACGCTGTGCCAGTCCATCTCCAAAGCAGCCCCGGCCCGGTCCAGAAACTCGCGCACGCTATACGATTCGCCCGTCGCCACCACGTAATCGTCGGGCTTCTCCTGCTGCAGCATGAGCCACATCGCCTCGACATAATCGCCGGCGTAACCCCAATCGCGCTTCGAGTCCAGATTGCCCAGAAACAGCTTGTCCTGGAGCCCCATCTTGATGCGCGCCAGCGCCCGCGTAATCTTGCGAGTCACAAACGTCTCGCCGCGCCGGTGGCTTTCGTGATTGAACAGGATGCCGTTACAGATGAACAGCCCATGCGCCTCGCGATAATTCACCGAATACCAGTGCGCCGCCACCTTCGCCGCCGCATACGGACTCCGCGGATAGAACGCCGTCGTCTCACTCTGCGGCGGATTCGCCGCCCCAAACATCTCCGACGACCCCGCCTGGTAAAACTTCACTTCGCGATGCGAGTGCTCCACATGATCCCGCAGCGCCTCGAGCACCCGCAGCGTTCCGGTGGCCACCACATCCGCCGTGAACTCCGCCTGATCGAAACTCACCCGCACATGCGATTGCGCGCCCAGGTTGTAGATCTCGTCCGGCTGCACCTTCTCCAGAATGCGCCGCAAGGATGCACCGTCGGTCAGATCGCCGTAGTGCAAAAACAGCCGCGCGCTCGGATCGTGCGGATCCTCATAGATCGGATCCAGCCGGTCTGTGTTGAAAGTGGATGCCCGGCGGACGATGCCGTGAACTTCGTATCCCTTGCTTAGCAGCAACTCGGCGAGAAACGAGCCATCCTGCCCGGTCACCCCGGTAATGAGTGCAATTTTCATGTGTGCTACTCATTATCCCGAATTCCCGGCCCCAACAGCTTAGCCCACCAGATTCTTCATCACAAACCAGACATTCGCCGGCCGCTCCGCCAGCCGCCGCATGAACCACGGAAACCAGGCCTTCCCATAGCTCACCAGTACCCGGCTATCCCACCCCTCCCGCGCCAGCCGCAGTTGCTCCGCCTTCTTGATTCCATAAAGAAAGGTAAACGACAGCCCCTCCTTCGGAACCCCTACCTCCGCCGACAAAGTCATGATCCGCTCGATCAGCGCCGTATCATGCGTCGCCATCACTGGGAACATGCCCGGAGTTCGCAACATCGTTCGCGCCAAGTGGAAGAAGTTCTCATCCACATCGGCCTTCTTCGGATACGCGACGTCGGCCGGCTCCTTATACGCGCCTTTCACCAGCCGGATCGCCGGCCGCAGCGGCGCCAGCTCCGCAATATCCTTTTCCGTCCGATACAGATACGCTTGGAGGCACACCCCAACATTCGGATACCGCCGCTTGCAGCGCTGGTACAACTCCAGCGTCACATCCACATACTCGCTGGACTCCATGTCGATCCAGAACAGATCCTCCGCCGGCATCGCCTCAATCAACCGGCAAAGGTTCTCCATACACAGAGCGATGCCCAGGTCCAGCCCAAGCTGTGTCAGCTTCACCGACACCTCCGGCCGCAACCGCAGCCGCTGGTGCATCACGCTCATCAGTTCCAGATAGTGATCGCCAACCGCGTTTGCTTCCTTGGCTTCCGTGACATTCTCCCCAATCCGCGTCAACAGCACCCCCAGGTTGCTGCGCTCCAGTTCGACGCTGGCCCGCATCGCATCTTCAATCTCTTCCCCCGGCAGAAAGCGCGAGACACTCCGGCGCACGAACGGTAGCTTCGGCGCCGTCTCGCGTAGAAACTGGCTGTGCGACCCGGCCAGCAGCGCATCCCGCAACACGCTCATTGCGACTGTTTCACTCCCTTCGCCGTCTCTCCGGTGATCTTTACGTTCCGGAACATACCCATGTCGAAGAAGCTGCCAATGCCGACCTTACCCGCGCCCAGGCTCATATCCACCGCCCGCAAGGAGGGCGAAGTCTGCCCGTTCACCCACACGTCCACCCGCCCGCTGCGGCCGTCATACACCAGCTTCACCTTGTGCCACTGCCCGTCGGTCAACGCGGCAGGGCCCTCGGTAGAACTGATGCGCACGCGGTCGCCCCCGTATACATGGAAGATGCCGTTATGCACCACCACCTGCGTGGCCGAATCCACTGACAGGTGCGCGTAGTTGAAGTGATCCTTATCTTTCCAGGCGTACACCAGGACTAGCGAATTCCGCCGGTTCCGTACCGCCTTCGGCTCTGGCTGCATCTCGGCTTCCACGGTTACTTTGACGAAATCGGCCGTTTCCGCTAGCAGGTACTGCGCCGGACGGCGCGGCTGCGTCGACGGGCGCGGCGTCAAGAGGTTGAGTACGCCGTTCTCCACCTTCCAATCGGCAAGAATGGGCGCACGCCACTGGTATCCGAAGGCTTCTAACGTGCCGGAGGAACTGTCCTGAGCAGGAACAAGGCTGGTGGAAAACAGAAGGGAAAGAAAGAAGGCGGTCCGCATCATGTCGCCCCTATCTCAACATAGGAGAGCCGGGGATTCAAGGGTACTGCAATACGAAAGGGGCGGCGTGTCCTGGAAGAGGTTCCATCTCAGCCAAGCGTGGTAGGCGCCTTCCATTTGCCCGCAGGCCAGTGCCATTTGCACTGCATCAGGTCGCGCGCGCTGGCTCTAAGAGACTGGACTCTTCCCGATCTCGCCGCCCCCTAAATTGTCCGGTTCTAGCAGGGGCACCTCCTTCGGAGAAGCTTTACCGGAGGCCTCTCATCTCTAGCCTCCACCTACAGATTGCTCCCGTTTCATTGCGGTTTCAATAACGCATTTATCATGCCAAACCAAGCCGTCGTTGCTACCTTCCCAGAGCTGTGATTCACTAGAGGGCATGCTTCGACGCGTTGCTGGTTTGCTCCTGATTTCCCTGCCCCTGCTGGCCCAGGTCGCCTTTGAACAGAGCCCTGATCGTATCAAGGTTCAGATCGATGGCAAGCCCTTCACCGAGCTCTTCATCGGCGACGACGTCCGCAAGCCCTACCTCTACCCCCTGGTCACCGCCACCGGCAAGCGCATCACCCGCCATTACCCCATGGAACAGTTCGCCGGGGAGACCAAGGACCACCCCCACCATCGGGGTCTCTGGTTCAACCATGGCGACGTCAATAAGGTCGACTTCTGGGGTAGCGACCCGCTCGCCAAGCAGGACGCCGGCGCCAAGATCGCGGTGAAGAAGATCCGCTCCGTCAAAGGCGGCAAGAAGTCCGGCACCATCACCGGCGACTTCGAATGGCAGGAGCCCAATGCCACCGTCCTGCTCACCGAGCAGCGCGCCATGACCTTCTACTCCGACCCCAAGAACCGCACCATTGACCTCGATATTCTGTTGAAAGCTGTAAAGCCCGTCACCTTCGGCGACACCAAGGAAGGCAGCTTCGGCATCCGCCTAGCCGACGAACTCCGCGAACAAAAGGGAACCGGCAAGATGCGCAACGCCGAAGGCAAGGTGGGCGAGAAGGAAGTGTGGGGCAAGCCGTCCCCCTGGGTGGACTACGCCGGTACTATCGGCGGGGAGCCCGTCGGCGTGGCGATCCTCGATCACCCCTCCAACCCCGGCCATCCCACCCACTGGCACTCGCGAGCCTACGGCCTCTTCGCCGCCAACATCTTCGGCCTGCATGACTTCTATAACGACAAATCCAAAGATGGCAGCCGCACCCTGAAGCCCGGCGAGACCATGCGCTTCCGCTACCGCGTGATCATCCACCCCGGCGACGCCGAAGCGGCCAACATAGCCCAGGAATTCACCAAATTCGCGGCAATAAAGTAGGGCAGGACTCCAGTCCTGCACGCGACGTCCACGTCGCGACCGTTGGAGGGCGGACCCCCAGATCGCCCGCCCCCCGCCATCCCCCCGATAGCGTCAGCATTAGACTGCTACACTGCAACCGGAGCCCCTCATGACATTCCTGCTCCTTTTCGCAACCCTCCTCAACGCAGCCGAAATTACCGGCGTCGTCACAGATGAATCGCATGCCGTCATAGCCGACCTCAAAGTCAGACTCTTCGAAGCAGGGCGTAGAACTCCCATCGCCGCCACGCGCACCGATGAAACCGGTCGCTTCCATTTTGCCGTTGACGACGGCGTTTACGACCTCACCGTCGGCGGCTCCTTCCCAGTCAATCCGCCGTACGGGTTGCAGGACGACTTACTTGACTTGAAACCCGGCACGCTCCTTGGCGGCTTCATACCGAAGCGGGTTCCGGACCTCAAAGTAGCCTCAGGTGAGACCATAACAGTGCCCCCGGTGCGCCTCGGCGTGATGGACCCGTGTTTCAACTGGGAAGCGATGCCTGTGACACTCCTGACTATCGACCCCGCGCCCGCAAAGGCAACATCACCAACACCCAAGCAATCGCCCCAAACCCCAACAAACTCAGCCACCCACCCCAAGCCGGGAAAAACGCCAACCCCTCCGCCCCCGTCAACAGGGAAGTAAACGAAGGAATCCCCAACAAAAACGTCGTCGCCAGCAAAATCCCCACAATCGCCTCGCCCGACACCAACCCCGACGCCAGCAGCGTCCCCTTCTCCTCAATCGCCGCCCGCTCCCCCTCACTCCGCCCAGCCGACCACCCCTCCACGATCCTCTTCAACAACCCCCCCAGGAAGATCGCCGAAGTCGTATCGAACGGCAGATACATCCCCACCGCAATCAGCATCAACCCGCGCGTCCCGCACAGCATCAGCGCAAAGCCAAACGCCGCGCCCATGCCCAGCAGTCCCCAAGCCATCTCGCCGCCCACAATCCCCTTCGCCAACTGCGCCATCAGTCCCGCCTGCGGAGCCGGCAGCGCGCGCCCGCCAATCCCACCGGTATCCAGATTCGCCTGGTGCAACACCACAATCGGAAACAGCAGAAAGAACGACAGCAGTACCACCGCCACAATCTCCACCACCTGCATCTTCCACGGCGTGCCGCCCAGCAGGTGCCCGGCTTTCAGATCCTGAATCAGCGACCCCGACACACTACACGCACAGGCAATCACCGCCGCCACGCCTAACACCGCCGCCACACCCGCCGCGCCCGTCACCCCAATCCCCATGATCACCACCGCCGACAACAGCAGCGCCGACAGCGTCAACCCCGACAGCGGCTGATTCGAACTCCCCACCAGCCCCACCAGATACCCGCCGCACGCCGACAGCAGAAACCCCACCACCGCCATCACCAACGCGGTAACCATCGCCGCCGGCAGGCTCCCCGTGAACGAATAGTAAATGCCCGTAATCGGCACCAGCAGCGCCGCGATCCCGCCCAGCACCCACTTCAGCGGAATGTCCTGCTCCGTCCGGTCCGCCGAAACCGTGCTCTTCGCCGTCGAGGCCGCCAGCGCCCCGCGAAAGCTTTCCACCAGCGACGCACGTATCCCCCACATCGTCTGCGCCGCCGCTACCAGCATCGTCCCCACCGCGATCGGCCGCACCACATTCCGCCAGATGCTCCCCGCCAGCACCTCCGGCCCCAGATCCGCTCCGCCGCCCAACCTCGCCAGAAAGTCCGGATCGAAAAACTGCAGCGCCGGAATCAGCAGCCACCACGCAATAACCCCGCCCGCAAACGTCATCGACGACGGCGCAAACCCGATGATGTAGCCAATCCCAATCAGCGCTGGCGAGAGGCTCGGCGACGTCCACGCAATCCCGCCCCCATACGGCACGGCCTTCCCGCCCGCGTGCCGGATCACCGATGGCGTAAACCCAAACCAGCCCTCGCTATACTCCCGGAAGATCTGCAGGCCCTTATCCGACTTCAGGAACTGCATCAGCGCCCCGAAGCCCATCGCCCCGAAGATCGTACGCGGCGCATCGCCACTCTCCGCCCCTGCCTTCACAATCTCCGCGCTCGCCACCGATTCCGGCCACGGCAATCCCGCATCCACGCACAGCGGCCGTCGCAGCGCGATGATGAAGAACACGCCCAACAGCCCACCCACCAGCAGAATCAGCCACGCTTCCCAATAATGGTCCAGCAGATTCGCCCACAGCCGCTGCCCGTTCACTTCGGCCAGCAGAAACGCCGGCAGCGTGAAGATCGCACCGGCCACCAAGGCTTCCCCCACGCTCGCCGCCGTACGGACAATGTTCTGCTCCAGCACCGTGCCTTTGAACCACGGCAGCCGGAACAGCGCCAGCGCAATCACAGCAGCGGGAATGGTCGCCGCCACCGTTTGCCCCGCCCGCATTCCTAGATAGGCATTCGCCGCGCCAAACACAAACGCCAGGAACAAGCCTAAGCCGACAGCCTTTACCGTCAACTCGCGCGGGGAACCGGAATTGGAACTCATGGCAGCAATTCGGCGATCGCCTTTCCCAGAATGTCGATATCGTCTTCGTTGTTGTAGAAGTGCGGGGAGATCCGCAGGTTGCCGTGCCGCGCCGACGTCAGAATCCGCCGCTCGCGCAATTGGCCATACAACTTCACTACATCCACGCCCGGCCACCGCGCCGCGATAATCGGCCCATCGCAGTGCGCCTCTTCATCGCTACGGAGCACCGCCCCCGTACGCCGCAGCACGTCGCGCGCATACGCCGCCAACCCCCACACCCGCGCACCAATCTCCTCCGGACCCAACTCCAGCATCAGGTTCACCGATGCCCCCATCCCATACAGGGACGGAAAGGGAAGCATCCCGCCTTCATATCGCTCGGCGGCGTCTACAAACTCCGGCACCCCGTGATGCAGACTTGCCACCTCGCGCCACCGCCGGTCACTCCGCCACCCGACAATATCCGGCGGAATCACCTTCCGCAGCGCCGGCGATACATAGGCGAACGTCGCTCCATTCGGGGACAGCATCCACTTATAGCCATCCACCAGGAAGATATCCGGCTGCATCTTCCCTACATCGAAGGGCAGCGCGCCCAGCGATTGCGTTCCATCAATCACCAGCGCCGCCCCCACCTTCCGGCAGGCCTCGGCCATCCCCTCCAATGGCGGGCGGAAGCCGGTGCTGTAGTTCGCCGTCGATATTGTTACCAGCTTCACGCGGGTATCCAGCGCCGCGTAAAACCCGCTCCACGGCACAATACGGCTCTCCACCCGATCCAGCCACTGCACCGCATACAGGTGATTCGGAAACTCGCCCTCCAACGTCAGCGCGACATCGCCCGGCCGCAGCAGCGCCCGGGCCGCCAGCGATAACGCCGCGCCCGCATTCAGGAAAAACCCGATATCCCACGCCTCACAGTGGATCAGCCGCCCGATCGATGCGCGAATCCCATCCAGATCGTCAAACCACTCCAGAAAGTCCGCCGACGCGTTCTTCACCCGCCGCGCCAAGTGCGCCTCCACCGCGGCCATCACGCATCGCGGCAACTGCCCGTAGGTGGCCGTATTCAGATACGTCCAGCCCGCCAGCGAAGGAAACTCCTGCCGAACCGCGCCCCAGTCCGTCATGGGCTAACTCGCGGCCATCGCCGACTGCACCGCGGCAATCGCCTCGCCCACCGCGACATCCTTCTTCTCTTTCGTCCTCCGTATGTTGAACTCCAGCAGGCCTTCGCCCAGCTTCTTGCCCACCGTGATCCGGAACGGAATGCCGATCAGGTCCGCGTCCTTGAACTTTACGCCCGGCCGTTCGTCGCGATCGTCCAGCAGCGCATCCAAGCCCGCCGCCTTCGCCTCTTCGTACAGCTTCTCCGCCATTGCCTTCTGCGCCGCGTCGTTGCTATTCACCGGCGTAATCACCACCGTGAACGGAGCAATCGCGGCCGGCATCATGATCCCATCCGCGTCGTGAAACAGCTCAATCGACGCGCACAGAATCCGCTCGATCCCAATCCCATACGACCCCATGATCGGCGTCAGTTCCTTGCCGTGTTCATCGGTCACCCGCAGTCCCATGCTGTCGGAATACTTATAGCCAAGCTTGAAAATATGCCCGGCTTCCAAAGACTTCACCAGCTTCAAAGGCTCGCCTGTATTGACATCGGTATCGCCCGCCGCCACCTGCCGCAGGTCGGCGAACTCGCAGGAGAAATCCTTGCCCGGCGTCACGTTCTTCAAATGGTAGTCGTCCTTGTTCGCCCCCGCCACCATGTTCTTCCGGCCCTGCAGCGCCAGATCCGCGACCACCCGCAGCTTCGTCACACCCACCGGACCCAATGACCCGGCTTCCGCCCCCATCAGATCCTGGATCTCCGCCGGATGCGCCGGCCGGAACTCGCCGCAACCCACCGCCGACGAAAACTTCGTCTCACTCAGTTGATGATCGCCGCGCAATAGCGCCAGCACCGGCTTGCCGTCGGCCATCAGCACCAGGCTTTTGATATGCGACGTCGCCGGCAGCCCGTCAAACGCGCTCACATCGTCAATAGACTTCTTCCCCGGCGTGTGGAACTCCTCGGGAGCCAGCTCGCCTTCCGGATCCGCCACCGCCGGCGGCACCGGCTTCGACACGGCCTTCTCCAGATTCGCCGCATACCCGCTCCGCTCGCCCAGTACGATGATGTCTTCCCCGGCGTCGGACGCCACCATGAACTCGTGCGACTGGCTGCCGCCCATCGACCCCGAATGCGCCTCCACAATCGCGTACTTCAACCCGCAGCGCGTGAAGATCCGGCAATACGCGTCGTAGTGCTTCTGGTAGGAAACATCCAGCCCAGCGGCATCCACGTCAAAGCTGTACGAATCCTTCATCAGGAACTGCCGCACCCGCAGCAGCCCCGACTTCGGCCGCGGCTCATCGCGAAACTTCGTCTGAATCTGATACCAGATCTGCGGAAGCTGCTTATAGCTGCGCAGTTCGCCCCGCGCGATCACGGTCATGACTTCCTCATGCGTCATGCCCAGACAATACTCCCGCTGCCAGCGATCCTTCAGCCGGAACATGTTGTCGCCCATCACGTCCCAGCGGCCCGATTCCTGCCATACCTCGGCCGGGTTCAACGCCGGCAGATACATCTCCTGCGCCCCAATGGCGTCCATCTCTTCCCGCACAATCGCCTGGATCTTATTCAGCGACCGCTGGGCTAAATACAGGTAACTATAGATGCCCGCCGACAACTGGCGAACATAGCCGGCGCGCAGCAAGAGACGATGGCTGGCGACTTCGGCCTCCGCGGGCACTTCCCGCAGAGTGGGTATGAACAGTTTGCTCCAACGCATGAATCTCTAAAGTTTAGCAGGCAAGCCGGATAAGCCTATTCGCCACTCTCGGCTTGCCCCGCGGACGCGCCCACACTTGCGGGATGCACTACCTCGACACCAAATCGCGCGAATCCCGTTGCGTCGAATGTTAGAACGGCGGCCAAACCGTGAACACGCATTGCCGGGGCGAGCCTGGCGTCGTGCGTCGCCTTTCCCGATACCGCGTGCTCCAGAACGAGCGACTCCCAGACTGGGTAGATGGCGGGAGTTTCCGGCAGCACCGTGAAAATCGCTTTGACGCGTTTCAACTCCATCGCTGCCGCGGCTGAAGCAGTACGGCAAGTACGTTCGTGTCTACCAGCACACCACACCTACACCCGATCCGGGTACAGGCTATCCCGACCCAATTGGTCTAATCGCAGAGGGGCTGCCTTGATGTCGTGAGACGCGGCCCAAGCGCGAAACTGGCGGATCCACTCCTGCGGATCTCGCTGTTGCAAGTGTGCGATCGACTCCCGGGGTGCGATATCGTCCGCCAACTGTAGCAGCCAACTTTCCACGCTCAGTCCGCGTGCCGAGGCTTCCTCCGTCAGACGAGCGGCCAGGTCCTCCGGGATCTCCACCGTAAAAAGCATGGGCATAGCGCTCCTGGCACAATTCTAGCAGCCACTCAATCCCTCGCCTCCACCACCAGCACCACCGGAATCCGCACCCGTTCCACCGCATCCCAGGCTGCCACCACCAACTCCGTCCGGTACACCCCCGGCGCCAGGCTCCCCGTGTAGACCGTCACCGTCACCGGATCTCCCTGCAGCGCCGACCCCGCCCCCGGAGTACGGCCACGCAAGGGCTCTGCCCGCAGCCACGGCGCCGCCGCCTGAACGTCGTACACCATTCCCGTCCGGTTTGACCCGATCGTCACCACCTGCGCCGCCGGCATCGCGCCTCCCTGCCTCCACCGGAACTCCAGCCGCTCCACCGAGGCCGCCAGCAACGCCGCCCCTTCCACCCGCAGCGTATAGGCCTGTGTCGTCCACCCGCAGTCGTTCCCGGCCCGGATCGCGAACGTGTAGCTCCCCATCCGCGCGGGTGTTCCCCGCAGATAGCCCGCCCCGCTCAACGCCAACCCCGGCGGCAACTCTCCCAACACCACGCTCAGCCCAATATTGTTGACCGTGCAGCGGAAGCCGCCCACCACGCGAATCGGCTCCGGCTGGTACGGCCGCTCCACCACCGCCACCGGCAAGTCCAGCGTCAGGATCTCCAGAAACGCCAAAATTATTTTCGACATTCTGTGATGCTTATCGGCCGCCCTTTGCGCTTATTCAAGTGAGGGTCGCCGATGAGTGGTTCGGAGGAGGATCCTCGGGTGATCTGGCAAGTTTTCTGTTCTTTGGCAATTGCATATGGCGTGGCGTTGGCGCAGCCCGCTCCGGAGACGGTTCCCACCGGAACCCGTTCGCGGATGCTCACCAACCAGCGGGTTGTCCTTCTGGCGAAGGCCGGCTACAGCGAGGGATCCATCATCCAAATCATCAATCTCAAACAAACACAGTTTGATGTCTCCCCGGAGGGCTTGGCTTGGCTTGTACGTCAAGGACTCACCGAACCAATCATCGGGGCCATGGTGGCGGCTCAACAAAAACAAGAACACATCCCGCCCCTCCCCTTTCACCTGATTTCTTCCACGCCGCAATCTACTCCCGCGGAGAACAATATTCCGCACAATCGGGCTGGTGTCCGGGTAACCCCCCCACCGCCAGCCTCTCCCCTCTTGCCTTCCTCTCCCAATGGCCTACTCCCCGGCCGCAACTGGGAAACACTGCCCTGGTTCGTGCTTCCCAAGCTCACCGTCTCCGCTCTCCCGGCCCGCTAACCCAGCGATCCCGGTTCAGCGAAACTTTGGAATCCCGTGTGCATCTGAAGGTGTAGAGGTTATGAATACTATGTCGGGGGCCATCTGGATCGTCAACCTTATCCCGTTGTTTTTCATTGTCGGCCTGTTCCTTGCGATGCTTGCGTCCTCTCCCCGGACCGATCGCTAACCGTGACGCGCCGACACACCCCCGTGGTCTAAAGCCACGGTTTGCTCCGTACGCTGAGCCGCGACTGGTCATCGCAAGCGTACACTGAGGGGATGCCTCGCATCCTCTTCTGGCTCTGCCTGCCTTTCTCCCTATTGGCTCAGCAGCCCGTTGATTTGTTGATCAGGAATGCCCGTGTCGTCGACGGCACGGGTAGCCCTTATTTCTACGCCGATATCGCCATCCGCGGCGACTCCATTGCCGCTCTCGGCCACAACCTGACCCTCGCCGCCGCCCAGTCGCTCGACGCCGCCGGCCTCACCGTCACCCCAGGCTTTCTCGACGTCCATAACCACTCCTATCCCGATATCCTCACCGAACCCACCGCCCGGGTCTTCCTCCTACAAGGGGTCACTACTTTGATCGGCGGCCCCGACGGCAGTTCCCCCTTGCCAATTAAGGGCGCCCTCGATAAGCTCTCCCAAACCCCCACCAGCGTCAACATGGCCCTTACCGTAGGCCACGGCACCATCCGCCAGAATGTTCTCGGGATGGAGAACCGGCCCCCCACCGCCGCCGAGCTCGACCGCATGCGCGAGCTCACCCGCCAGGCCATGCGCGACGGCGCCATCGGCCTCTCCACCGGCCTCTTCTACACCCCTGCTAACTTCGCCGCCACGGAAGAAGTCATCGCCCTCGGCAAAGTCGTGGCCGAATTCGGCGGCTTCCACGTTTCCCACATCCGCGACGAGTCCCACAAGATCCTCGACGCCGTGAAGGAAACCATCCGTATCGGCGAAGAAGGCGGACTCCCCACCCAGATCACCCACCACAAAGTGGGCGGCAAGGCCTACATCGGCCGTAGCAAGGAGACTCTCCGCCTCATGGACGAAGCGCGCGCCCGCGGCGTAGACGCCACCATCGACCAGTACCCGTATACCGCCTCCTGGACCGGACTGGGCGCCGCCCTCATCCCCCAGTACGCCTTCGGCGGCGGCGCCAGCGCCATGAAGGAACGCCTCGCCGCTCCCGAGCAGCGCGCCAAAATTAAGGCCGAAATCATGCGCCGTATCGAAGAAGAGCGCGGCGGTGGCGACCCCAACAACATCGTCCTCACCAACTGCGCCTTTGACCGCTCGCTCGAAGGCAAGTCCCTCGCCACCATCGTCAAAGCGCGCGGCCAGCAGCCCACCATCGGCAACGCCGCCGAGCTGACCATGGAAGTCCAGGCCAAGGGCGGCTGCAGCGCCGTCTTCCATTGGATCAATGAGGACGACATCCAGCGCATCCTCAAGTGGCCGTACACGATGGTTGCCTCCGACGGCGGCATCAGTCTGCGCCACCCGCGTAGCGCCGGCACCTTTGTCCGCGTCCTCGAACGCTACGTCCGCAACCTGAAAGTCCTCACCTTTGAGGACGCCATCCGCAAGATGTCCGGCCTCCCCGCCCAGCGCCTGCGCCTCTACGACCGCGGCCTCATCCGCCCCGGCATGAAGGCCGACCTCGTCATCCTCAATCCCGATACGGTCGCCGAGAAAGCCACTTTCCTCGATCCCATGCTTCCGGCCACCGGCATCCGCGACGTTCTCGTCAACGGTAAGTTCGCCGTCCGCAATGGGACCATCACCGGCGAACGTCCAGGACGTCCGCTCCATGGCCCCGGTACTCGTCAGATAGTACGCTAGTTACGCGATTGATCTAAGGCTTGAGAGGGTATTGTTCCGGCCTCCCGCTCCGATGACAATGAGGAGCAATTGGTACAAAAAATTACGGTAAGCTCCGTTCTCAGTATCATCATCGTGGCGACCTCGTTCCCCTTGATGATGTATTGGCTTGCCTGGTCCATTCGCGAACATTGGCGCGGCCGCGGCAACAGCCGCTGATTCACTTCCCGTTCCCGCTACTTCTTCCCATACCCAGCCGCTCGGCTGCCTCCAGAATCGCTAGCGAGGGCTCCAGAATATCTCCCCCCATCACCGAGAAGTTCATCTCATTGAACAGCGTCAACGCCGCCCTGGCAGTGGTGCTCTTGCGCGCGCTCGCCAGTTTCTCCAAAAGCGGCAACTTCAACTCCGGCGGATTTCCCCTCCGGCAGCACAGAAAGGATGCAACCAGTTTCGGCGTTGCTACCAGCAGCTTCAGCTTCTTCGCCAGTTGCGGATTGAGTTCGTACATCGTCTCCACGGTCCGCCGTTGGGCGACGCACGCATCGGCCTGCCCAAAGAATACCGGCAGCACGGCCTGCGCCGCCCGCGCGTTCCTTGTCACCAGCCCAAAGACTCTCTCCAGCTTCCCAAATCCTTCCTTAGCCAGGGCCACCGACAGCCAGGCATCGGCCACTTGCGAGTAGGGATTCTCGTGAACCGTTATCCGCTTCCCCTGCAACTGGCTCAGCTTGTGAATGCCGCTGTCCTCCCGGACCATCAGCCAGGTCTCCGTACCCCCCGTTGCCAGCACGTTCTCTGCATCCAAATACGCCGCCATGCGCCGGTATTCCAACACCGTCACGCAGGCCAAATCCACTTCCCCGGCTTCCAGCGCTGCCCGCACATCCGCCGAAGGCCGCAGTACCCCTTGCTCGGCAATCCGCAAATCGATGGCCTTCGATACTTCGTTGGCCCACACCGAGATCGCCGCCGCGGCGTCGTTCCGATTCACTCCCCGCAGCACTTCCTCCGATATCACCAGGCGCACCGCCTGCGACTCGGCGCCCCACAAGGGCACGGCCCCCAGCCACCCCAACGCCCGCCGCCGGGTAGTCTCCGCCGCCGCTGGCGCCTGCAAAGTCCGCACGTTTCCCTCTTACCGGCGAATGCCTGGCTCACCGCCGGCGCCGCCCGCCGTCAGCCGCTCCGCTTCTTCCAGCAACGCGATGGCCGGCCGCAGCACCTCTCCATCCGCCACCGTGACGTTCAGGGAACGGAACAACGTCATGACCTGCCTGCCCCCCGCGCTGTCCTTGGTCTGCATTGCCTTCTCCAGCAAGTGATTCCGCGCTTGTGCCGGATACTGCCTGCGGCAGGCCAGAAACCCGCTCGCCAGCTTCGGCGCCTTCTCCAGCACGCGCAGCTTCTTGCCAACCTGCGGATTCATCTCCGCCATGGTCTCCAGCGCCGCCCGCGACACGATACAGGCGTCCGCCTGTCCAAAGAAGACCGGCAGCACCGCCTGCGTCGCCTTGGTATGTCGTTGGATCCGCCCCAATACCCGCTGCGGCAACCCCAACCCCTCCCTCGCCAGCAGCACCGTGAGCCAGGCATCCGCGAGCAAGGTATGCGGGCCGTCCACCAGCAGCAAATGCTTGCCCGCCAGACCGCGCAAATTGGTAACTCCCGCCCGATCCGCCACCACCAGACACATCTCCGGCCCGATATCGAGCAGCACCCGCGTCACATCCAGGTATCCCGCAACCCCGCGATACTCCGCTACCGTTACCGACGCCGCATCCACTTCGCCGGCCCGCACCGCTATGACCATATCCGCCCGCGTCCGCACCCACTTCTGGTCCGGCGCCAGCGTCAGTTGCGCCGCCCTGGCCACCTGCTCGGCCCACAAGGCAATCGCCGCCGCCGCGTCGTTCCGGTTCACTCCCTGGATCGAGGCCTCGGAAACCGACACCCGCAGGAGATTGTTCCCCGCTCTGCCATCCCCCCCGAATGCGCCCATTGCCACCCCCAGCCCTAACCCCATCCGGACCAGGCTCTCCCGGCGTGAACACTGCGCGCTGCCCGGATTCCCCGTCATCTGGCCTCCTCCATGGGCTTAGCGCTTCTCTGTCAGCACTGCCCCGTTCCGCTTCTCCGCCGCCTCTACGACCATCATCGAAGGCCGCAGCACCTCGCCGTCCGTCATCGTGAAGTTGAAGATGCTGAACAGCGTCATCACCTGCTTTGCCGCTGGGCTGTCCCTTGCCTGGGTCAACCTCTCCAGCAGCGGGATCTTGTATTGCGCCGGGTAATCCTTCCGGCAGGCCATGAACGCCCCCACCAGCTTCGGCGACGTTTGCACCACCCGCAGTTTCTTTGCCAGTTGCGGATTCAGCTCATACATCGTCTCCACGGTGCGCTTCGTTGCCACACACGCATCCGCCCGTCCGAAGAACACTGGCAGAATGGCCTGCGCCGGCCGTGTCTGCCGCGTCACCTGTACGGGCGTCTTTCCGCTCAGCCCCTCCTTCAATAAGGAATCCGTCAGCCATGCATCCACTAAGTTCATTTGCGGACCGTCCAGAATGATCAGGTGCCGCCCGGCCAACGCGCTTAGCTTGGTGATGCCGCTCCCTTCGGCCGCCATCACCCACATCTCCTGGCCGCCATCCGTCAATACCCGCTCGGTGTCGAGATACTCCGCTACCCGGCGGTACTCCGCCACCGTCAGACACAACAGATCCAGGCTTCCGGTTCGCAGCGCCGCCAACACCTCCACCGAGGGCCGCAGCCAGATCTTGTCCGCCACCTTCAGGTTCACCGCCTTGGCCATCTCCTCCGCCCACACCGCCAGCGCGGCGGCCGCGTCGCCGCGGTTTACCCCGGGTACCACCAACTCGGAGATGGCGACCCGCAACGGCGTGTCCAGCGCGCCAGGGGAAGCCGCGGCGGCCACCGCGCTCATCCCTCCCAACAAGTCGCGCCTCGACCAACGCATATCTCCCATATCGGTCAAACTGGCGAAGAGATCAGGGAAACCTAACCGCCCGAAACCCGCTGGCTGGCGGTCCAGGCTTCCGTTTCGGTAGGGGACGTAGCGGTCGCGGTAACGGAATCCGCGGCTTACTCCAACCACAAGCCAACGGAATAGGGAGCGGGTGGTCGATCAGCGGCCGCCGGCGAAGAGGATGACGATCCCCGAGAGGATTAGCGCAAGGCCGATGAACTTGAACTTGGTGAAGGGCTCGCCAAAGAAAAGGCGGGACCAAAGCAGCGTCCAGACGTAGCCCACGGCGTTTAATGGGTATAGCACGGTGAGCTCGCCGTAGCGCACGCCGAGAACGAAGAAGTAGGACGAGCCGATGAACAGCGCGGCGCCGCCGGCCAGGCGGTAGTTGAAAATTAAGGACTTAAAGTCGCGATGCAGGCGTGAGGCGCCCGCCTTCAACAGCACCGCGCCAAAGCTTCCGATGAAGGAAGCGAGCAGCACCAACAGCATGGATGAAATCGGCGTCTTCAACGCTTAGGACCCATTCCCAGTACGGCGACACCGACGACGATCGTGGCTACGCCTACCAGCTTAAAGACGGAAAGCGTCTCGTGAAAAAGGACGGCGGAGAGGATAGTAACCCAGACAAACGTAAGGGAAATAACCGGATAAAGAATGGAAAGCTCCCCATCGCGGAGTGCCAGAATCAGTACGGCCATGAAGAGGCCGTAGAGGGCATATCCGGCGAGAATATGGAAATTGGTGAGCATGGCTAGCACGCCGGCGCCCTGCAGCGTACTGGCTCCGGTTTTGATGAGAATCTGGGCAGCGGCACCGAGAATGGTACACAGGCCGACCAGCGCGACCGACTGTCGCTTGGTGAACCGGAACCCTGTCCGTTCCAAGCCGGATGGCTTAACTTCTGGCAATTCCACGCGCTCCTGACGAATCTTTCATGATAGCCGATGGACTCCCGTGTTGGCTGTACTGGCAGCGGACAGCGTTAGACTAGTGGCTTATGCCCGATTACGAGAAGCTCGGCATTTTTTATCTCGGCCGGCAATATGACCTGGCCGCCCGAAAGCAGCAGCCCGCGGCGGTGCTTTACGAGTCGCGAGATTTGGTGACCCATGCGGTCTGCGTGGGGATGACCGGGAGCGGCAAGACGGGACTCTGCCTGGGCTTGCTGGAAGAGGCCGCGATGGATGGCATTCCGGCGCTGATCATTGATCCAAAAGGGGATTTGGGCAATCTGCTGTTGACCTTCCCGGAGTTGCGGGCGCAGGATTTCCGGCCCTGGATCAATGAAGACGATGCGCGCCGGAAGGGGCTGACGGCCGACGAATTCGCCAGCCAGCAGGCGGAGCTATGGAAGACCGGGCTGGCAAACTGGGAGCAGGACGGGGCCCGGATCGCGAATTTGCGGGCACAGTGCGATCTGGCCATCTACACGCCGGGCAGCGATGCGGGTATTCCCATCTCGGTACTGCGGTCCTTCGAGGCGCCGCCCGCCGCCGTGATCGAAGACCGGGAGTTGTTCCGGGAACGGATCAGCGCAACGGCGACGGCGCTGCTGGGACTGCTGGGTGTAGATGCCGACCCGATCCAAAGCCGGGAGCACATTCTGTTGTCGAACCTGTTCGACCAGGCGTGGCGCGCGGGGCGGAACCTGGATATTGCGGCGCTGATCCACGACGTACAGATGCCGCCGATGCAGAAAGTCGGCGTGCTCGATATTGAAGCGTTCTTTCCGTCGAAAGACCGCTTCCAACTGGCGATGGCGATGAACAATCTGCTGGCGAGCCCGGGCTTTGAGGCTTGGCTGACCGGCGAGGCGCTCGACATCCAATCGCTTCTCTATACGCCGGCGGGTAAGCCGCGGCTGTCCATCCTGTCGATCGCCCACCTCAACGACAGCGAGCGGATGTTCTTTGTTTCTCTGCTGTTAAACCAGACGCTGAGTTGGATGCGGCAGCAATCGGGCACTACCAGCCTGCGTGCCATCCTTTACATGGATGAGATTTTCGGCTACTTCCCGCCAGTGGGCGAGCCGCCGTCGAAGCGGCCGTTGTTGACGTTGCTGAAGCAGGCGCGGGCGTTCGGGCTAGGCGTGGTTTTGGCGACGCAAAACCCCGTGGATCTCGATTACAAAGGTCTTGCGAACGCAGGCACGTGGTTTATCGGGCGGCTCCAGACCGAGCGCGATAAGAACCGCGTGTTGGACGGGCTGGAGGGCGTGGCGGCGAGCGCCGGAAGCGGCTTCGACCGCAAGTCGATGGATGCGATGCTTTCTGCGCTGGGCAACCGCATCTTCCTGATGAACAACGTGCATCGCGGGGCGCCGCAGGTGTTTGAGACGCGTTGGGCGATGAGTTATCTGCGCGGGCCGCTGACGCGTACGCAGATCAAGCAATTGATGGATCCGCAAAAGGCGGCGCGGGCGAGTAGCGGGGAGGGCGGGAGTCCGGCGAGGGCGGCCGCCATTCTGGGAAAGGTGACGGCGGCGGCGCGGCCGGTGCTGCCTCCGGACGTGGCGCAATACTTTGCCCCGGCGCGGGCGGTCTCCGGCGCCGATGTGACCTATCGGCCGATGCTGTTTGGGGCGGCGACAATACAGTTTCTTGATCCGAAGAAGGGCGTCGATGTGACGCGGAATGTGCACGTCGTTGCGCCCATCACGACGGATGCCACACCCATCAGTTGGGAGGATGCGGCGGAGGCGGAGTTCGACGTGGAGGATCTGGAGAAATCGCCGCTGGAGGGTGCGTCGTTTGGGGAGTTGCCCCCGCCCGCCTGTAAAGCAAAGAGCTACGCATCGTGGAGCAAGGAGTTCGCTGGCTGGCTGTTCGCGAACCAGAAGATCGACCTGTTCCAGAGCCCCTCGTACGGGGAGATATCCAAGCCGGACGAGTCCGAACGCGATTTCCGCGTACATTTGCAGCAGATTGTGCGCGAGCAGCGGGACGCGCAGGTGGAGTCGCTACGCAAGAAATACGCGCCGAAGCTGGCGTCCATTGAGGAGAAGATCCGGAGGGCGGAGTATGCGGTTGAGAAAGAGAAGCAGGAGTCGCAGAGCACGACGATCGAGAGCGTGATTTCGATCGGCACGGGGATCATGGGGGCGCTGTTCGGGTCGCGCAAGACAACCACGGCGATCGGGAAGGCGGCGACGGCGGCCAAAGGGATTGGGCGGATGCGGAAGCAGTCGCAGGAATCGGAGTTCGCCACGCAGACGCTACAGACGCTGCGCGAGCAGTACACCGAACTGGAAGAGCAGTTGAAGGTGGAAAGCGAACAGTTGCTGGCGGCGACGAATCCGGCGACGGAGACGTTTACGCTGGTGACGATCCGGCCGAAGAAGACAAACATCGCGATTCGGTTATGCGCTTTGGTTTGGGTGGCGGAATAGGCTAATTCCGGCGCGCCTTTTTGCCGATAGAAGAGGGTGCGGGCGTTGCCGCATGACTTACTACGACGAACTGGGGGTTGGCCCGGAGGCGACGGCGGAAGAGATCCGGGAAGCCTACAAGCGGCTGGCTAAGCTGCTACACCCCGATACACACCAAGATGAGCGCGTGCGGCATGTGGCGGCTTGCCAGATGCAGCGGCTGAATCATGTCTACGAGACGCTCAGCCATGTGGACCGGCGCCGGCTCTACGACGTTGGCCTGGAGGCTCCGGTGTTGCCGGTGGTCTTCGCTGCCCCGTTACTACCGCCGCCTCCTGTGCCGATCCATGTCCTGCTGGCGCGGCGTTACGGGAGTTGGCTGGCGGGCGCGCTGAGTGTCCTTTTATTGATCTGGTTCATTGGAGCGGGAGCCACGCCGGCGGTGACCAGCTTGCCGGTACACGCAAGGGAGAAAAGCCAGGCAGCGCGGCGCGAGACGCCGGATTACGAACAGCGGCTCCAGGGGGAGTTGCGGAAGTTGCGGCAGGAGCGGGAGTTGCTGGAACGGGAGCGGGATGCGGCGTTGCGGCGGCTCGCCGGAGCGCCGCGGAGGGAAGACAATCCGGCTCCGGCTCCGATTGTGGCGCCGCTGCCGGAACCGGAGCCGGTAGCCGCGCTTTCGCCGGTACCCGCAAAAGTTGCCGGCTTATGGGAGGAGCCGCCCCGGGCAGTGGAGCGGCTGGACGATCCGGGACTGGTAGGCACGTGGTACTTCGCGGGGCGGCGCCAGACGGGAGGGTCGAAGACTGTCTACGCGGCGGAGTATATCGAGGCCGTGGTGGAGGATGACAACGGGCTGCTGCAGGGACGCTACCGGGCGCGATATCGCATCCCGGACCGGATCATCTCTCCGGAAGTGCAGTTCACGTTTGAAGGACGGGGCAGCAAGCACGGCGGCAACTTTCTGTGGCGGGGAACGGACGGCTCACAGGGAGAGATGCGGCTAAAGTTGCTGACCCCAAACACGGTGGAATTGGCGTGGGTGGCCAGCAGCCTCGGACCGTCGTTGGGATTAGGATCGGGGAAGGCGGTGCTGGTGCGCCGCCTGGACCCCTGAAAAAGAATTAGCCTTCGGCCTTGCCGATCAGAATGATGGCGATGGGCTGTTCGCCCACCTTCACCTGGAGCACGTAGTCGCTCTCCCCCATTTTTTCGAAGCCGGCCTTGAAGTCGGACTCCACCTTCCACATGCTGAGGACAGCGGGGTGGGGGGTCTTGGACACCTTCTTACTTGCCTCAACCAAAGCATTGAACTTGGGAGTTGCGGCGGGATCGGTGTCCTCGGAGGCGTTGGAGAGCAAAAGGAAGTCGCGCTGCGGGGCTACTCCCTGATGGTCGCCGTTCACGGGGAAGAAGCTAAGCCGCATGGTGTAAACGCCGGGCGCGATCGGCTGGCCGCGGCGGTCGGCATGCTTTTCGGGAAAGTGGATCAGGCCGATAAAAGCGCCGTGGGCGACACCGGTCCAGGTGACGGTGTCTTCGTTTTCCGTCGTCGAGGGAGGAGGGGTCGCGCGCAACCACACCTGCGCGAGCACCTTGCCATCGGGTGCCGTTATCTTCAATCCCTGCTTCGCGATGGCTCCGGCTAACGTGGACGGAACTCCTTCGGGCATGGCGGCCGCGGGCTCGACTTTATATTGGGCAAACAGTGAAACCGAGCTAAGAAAGGCCGCGCACAGAAGAGTTCGTAAGTTCATGAGGTCTCCAAGATCCATGTTACAAGATGCGTTTGCAGTCGATTGCGGTGCGCCGGTTTCGTTAAAATTCACTCATGGCGCCCCCGTTACGTGCGCATGGACCCGCCCTATGAGGACGCAGCGCATCCTCGTGATCGATGACGACGAGACGCTGCGGGACACCGTAGCCGTCATGATGGAACAGGAAGGATTCCAAGTACACCAGGCTGGCAATGGAGCAGAGGGCCTGGATTGGGCCCTCAAGAACAAGCCGGATCTGGCGCTGGTGGATCTGCGTCTGCCGGGATTGCCCGGCGTGGAAATCTGCAAGCGGCTGCGGACGGAGCAAATTCGCACCGCCATCATCATCCTCAGCGCGGTCGGGGACGAGGTGGACAAAGTGCTGCTGCTGGAGATCGGGGCCGACGACTACGTCGTTAAGCCATTCGGTAGAAGGGAGTTGCTGGCGCGGATCCGGGCGGTGCTGCGGCGAACCACGCCGGAGGCCCCGAAGCGGCTAGCTTTCGCCGATATCGAAGTAGATCTGGAACGGCGCGTGGTATCTAGAGCCGATGCCCCTATCCGGATGACTCCTTCGGAGTACAACCTGTTGGTGTACTTCCTGCAGAATCCGGACCGGCCGCTTACCCGTGACGTCATCCTCAATGAGGTTTGGGGGTACGATTCGTCACCCAACACGCGCACCGTGGATGCACACGTCGTCAAACTGCGGCAGAAGTTCGAGCGAGACAGCGAGTCGCCACGCCATTTCGTCACCGTACATGGAATCGGATACCGCTTTTTGCCGTAAGGACTTTGCGGCACAGCGCAATCTGTGCTACAACCCCACCTAACGGTGTTGATTTGGGAAAGGGGGCATAACCTGTGTCCCGTCGGTTGGTGTTGGTGGTAGAGGATTCGAGCGAACTCGCGGCGAATCTGGAAATCACTTTGCAGTCCATTGCTGATACGGAGGTGCAAGTCGCCGCCGGCGTCCGGCAAGCGCGGGCGTGGCTGGCGAAGGTTGTGCCCGGCGACCTGCTGATCATCGTGACCGACATTCAACTTCCCGATACCGACGGCCTGGCCTGGATCCGCGAACTGCGCGGAACCGAGCGCTTCGCCGCCACCCCGATCGTGGTGGTGAGCGGCGAGACGGATCCCCAGCTAGGGGCGGCGCTGGCGGCATTAGGGGTTGGGGCATTTTTCCGAAAACCGTTCTCCCCACTACGGTTGCGAGCGCACGTAGAGGCGCTGCTGCTGGGTGGGGGAACCGCGACACCCGCCGGCAGTACTCCGTGAACCCTCGCCGCATACCTCTTCTCTGGAAGATCTGGCTATCGACGTCGGTGGCCCTGACGGCGCTGTTTGCCCTGTTGGGGTTCCTGGTCTTGCGAAGTGTCCAGAATGAGGCGGCGGCGAGCCTGCTGCGGGAAGCGCAGGGGAGCGCGAAGGCCTATCAGGCAATCTGGGATGCGCGGGCGGAGCAGTTACAGAGCCTGGCGGCCATGGTAGGCGAGCTTCCGGTGTCCCCGGCACTGCTGGAAAATCCGGGCTTCTGGTCGCGGATGCACTCGGAACTGCGCGGGCCATCCTTCCTGTTCGTCGTCGACCCGAATGGCAAGGTACGGCAACGGTATCCGCCGCACGGGGCCCCGCAACTCGACCTGGGTGTGCTGCTGGAATCGGCGCAGAAAACCTTCCCCCAGCCGCTGACGGGGTTTCTGACAGCCACGAGCGTGCTGTACCGGGTGGTGTTGACGCCGCTATATGACGGCTCGTCGGAACACAACGCGCGTACCGGAGTGTTGGTGGGCGGGTTTGCCATCAACCACGCGGTGGCGCGGGAGTTGAAGGCGCGCAGCGGCTCGAGCGAGTGCATCTTTCTGGCGAGGGGTCAGATCTTCGGGTCGACCCTGGACGACCATGCGACGGGCAACGTGGCGCGGCACCTGGGCCGGGCGGCGGCCGGCAGTGTGGTCAGCGACGGCAAGTTGGAGTATGTGCCGTTCGAGCAGGTGCTGGAGGGGCTGGACGGCGCCCCGGTGGCGCGCCTGTGGATCCTACGGCCGTTCGCCGAGGCGCGGCGCAGCCTGGCCCTGGTACGGCAAAGGATTCTGCTGTTGTGGGGCGCCGCGATCGTAGCGGGGCTGATCCTCACCTATGCGGCGGTGAGCCGGCTGTTGAAGCCAATCCGGGATCTGGATGCGGCGGCGTCGGAGGTGGCGATGCAGAACTACGGACACCGGCTGGCGGAAGACCGCGACGACGAGTTGGGGCGTCTGGCGACCACCTTCAACCGCATGTGCGAGTCGCTTCAGGCGGCGCGGGCGGAGTTGGTACGGCGGGAGCGCGTGGCGCTGATTGGGCGGCTGACGAGCTCGATTGTGCACGATTTGCGTAATCCGCTGGCGGCGATCTACGGCGGGTGCGAACTGCTGGCGGAGACGCAGCCGAGCCCGGAGCATACGCGGCGGATCACGGGCAATATCCTACGGGCGTCGCGGCGGGTGCAGGAGATGCTGGAAGATCTGACCCGCGTCGGCAAGGGGCAGAAAAGCGAGACGGCAAGCGATCCTCATCCGTTGGAGGAGGTGGTGTCAGGTGCCGTGGCGCGCCTGAGCGACGCGGCCGAGTCGCATGGGGTGGCGATCCGGCAAAGGATACCGCCGCACATCACGCTGGTAGGCACTCGTACCCGGTTGGAGGGTGTATTCGTCAACCTTATTCAAAATGCGTTGGACGTAATGCCGCAGGGAGGCGAAGTAAGGGTGGATGCGGCCACCGAGGGGAACTGGGTGATTGTCGAGGTAACCGATACGGGCCCCGGGGTGCCGCAGGAGGTCCGCGACCAGCTCTTCCAGCCGTTCGTCAGCCACGGGAAACGGAACGGGTTAGGATTGGGGCTGGCGCTGGCGAGGCAAACGGCGGTGGATCACGGCGGCGATCTGTGGCTGAGCACGGATACGGCACGCGGGGCGCGGTTCCTGGTACGGTTGCCACGGCAACGGTCCGCGGGTTGATATAATCGGGAATTCACCCCTCCTGTAGGAGTTTCCACGAAGATGTTCGATTTGTTTCGCAGCCGGGAGAAAACCACCCGGTATCTGTTGGGCGGCCTGCTGACGTTGGTTGCCGTTTCCATGGTCGTGACGTTGATTCCCGGATTCGGGACGGGCGCGGGCACCGGCCTCGACCAGACCATCGCCGAAGTAGGCGACGAGAAGATCTCGTTGCGCGAAGTGCAGATGGGTGTCAACGACAGCTTGCGCGGCCGCCAGATTCCGCCGGAGTTGATCTCGGTGTACGCGCCGCAGATCGTCGACCAGGTTGTAAAGGAGCGGGCGATCGCTTACTACGCCAAGGAGTTGGGCTATAAGATCACCGACGCCGACGTGGCGCAGGTGATCCAGATGATGATTCCGCAGTTGTTTGAGGGCGGAAAGTTCGTGGGCAAGGAAGCTTACGCGCAGTTCCTGGCTTCGAACAACACCAGCATCAGCGAATTCGAGCGGAATGCCCGGATGCGCGCGGCGATGCGGCGTCTGGAGAGCGTGGTGCTGGAAGGCATGATCGTCACGCCGCAGGAGATTGAGCGGGAGTACCGGTCGCGGAACGAGAAGGTTGTGATCGACTACGTGAAGATCGACCCGGCGAAGGTGCAGGCGGAGATCAAGGTGACGCCGGAGGAAATCCGGGCTCACTATGAGACGTCGAAAGCCAACTACCGGACGGCGGAGCGGCGCACCGCGCGCCTGTTGCTGTTCGACGAAGCCAAGATCAGCGAAAGCCTGAACGTGGACGAGGCGGTGCTGCGGCGCTACTACGATAACAACAAGGATCAGTTCCGGAGCCAGGAGCGGGTGCGCGCGCGCCACATTCTGGTGAAGGCGGGCAGCACGGCGTCGAAGGAAGAGAAGGCTGCGGCTAAGACGAAGGCCGAGGGGCTGCTGAAGCAGTTGAAGGGTGGCGGCGACTTTGCCGAACTGGCCAAGAAGAATTCGGACGATCCGGGTTCGGCGGCAAAGGGCGGCGAGTTGGACTGGTACGCCCGCGGCCAGTTGGCGAAGGCCTTCGAGGATAAGGCATTCGCAATGAAGCCTAAGGAAACGAGCGATCTGGTGGAGACCGAATTCGGCTACCACATCATCCAGACGCTGGAAAAAGAAGAGGCGCGGCTGAAGCCTTTCGACGAAGTTAAGGAGCAACTGAAGAAAGACCAGGTCAAGGAGCAGGTGTTCGACAAGATGGCAGCCAACGCCGATCAGGCGCGGGCGGCGCTGTTGAAGAACGCCGGCGCGGCGGAGCAGTTGGCCGGCCAGTTAGGCGCGGCGTACACGAAGATCGATGCCAAGGAGCGCGGCAAGAGCTATCCGCTGCTAGCCGGGCCGTCGGTGGAGATGGACGACGCGCTGTTCGAATTAAAGAAGGCCGGCGACGTGACCGAAGTTGTACAGTTACCCGGGAATAAACTGGCGTTGGCGGTGCTTGATTCTATCGAAGCCCCGCGCCAGGCCGAGTTGAGCGAAGTGGAGGAGCAGATTCGCACGACCATCCGCGGCGAGCGCGCGCAGCGCTTGCTCGCGGAGCGGTCGAGTTCCGTGATGGAGCGGGTTAAAGGAAATGGCGGCGATCTGAGTAAGGCCGTGGCCGGGATGGGGCTGGACGTGAAGTCGACCGCCGAGTTCGGCCGCGATGGCCAGGTAGAAGGCATTGGTTCCGCCAACTTCCTGGAAGAAGCCTTCCGGAGGGATCCGGGCGCGGTGTTTGGCCCGGTGAACGTGTCGGGCGCCAATTACATTTGCAAGATCAAGAGCAAGACTCCGGCGGACCTGAGCAAGCTGGCGGCCCAGCGCTACGATATCCTGCTGCGGCTGAAGTCGCAGAAGGCGCAGCAGCGGCGCGACATGTTCGAAGAGGGGCTGCTCGAATACATGAAGCAGAAGAAGATCGTGAAGATTCACAAGGAAACGGTGGACCGCCTTGTGAACAGTTATAAGAACTCGTAGGACTGCGTTTTGCTGCAGACCTTACTGGAGTTTCTGCGTACCCTCACCAACCCGGAGAAGCTGATCCAGCTTTTATCGACGGTGTTGGGCGGGCCGATGGGGTATGCCATGCTGAGTTTCGTCGTATTCGCCGAGACCGGCTTACTGATGGGCTTTTTCCTGCCGGGCGACTCGCTACTGTTTACAGTGGGTGTAGTCGCCGGGGCAGGGGAGTTGAATATCTTCCTGATTAACCTGGTTTTGATGGCGTCGGCGATTCTCGGCGATGGCGTTGGCTACTACCTGGGACGGCGCACCGGTCCGGCCATTTTCAATCGCCCCGATTCGCGGTTCTTCAAGCAGGAGTACCTGCATCGCACGCAGGAGTTTTACCGCAAGCACGGGGGCAAGACGATCATCTACGCGCGCTTCGTGCCGATTGTGCGGACGTTCGCGCCGTTTATCGCCGGCGTGGGCCAGATGGAGTACCGGCGCTTTGCCTCGTTCAACATCTTTGGCGGCATCGGGTGGGTGTTTAGCATGACGATGGCGGGCTACCTGTTGGGCGGCATCCCGATTATCCAGCGGCACTTCGAGAAGGTAGTGATCGGCATCGTCTTCGTGTCAGTGGTGCCGATCCTGGTGGAGTACCTCAAGGCGCGCACAAAAACGGAACCGGGTTCTGCTCCCCGGCGTTAAGGGAAGCATGGGGCTTCTTCCGATTCTGCTGCTAGCGTTGCCCTTGCCGGCCGCCGATGGCCCGGAGCAATGGCGGGCATTGATGCAAAAATCCGTCAACCTGTTGACGAACACCGATGCGAATCAGGCCAAGCTGCTGTTTGTGAAGCGGCGCGAGGTGCAGGAACTCGACGGCAGCGGCAAGGTGAAAACCCGCACCGTGGTGACCACCGCCCGGGAACCGTTTGAAGGCGCGGTGGTGACCCGCGTGATCGCCCGTGACGACAAGCCCCTCCCCGAGGAGGAACGGCAGCGGCAGGAAGAGAACCTCCGGCGCACGGTAGCGGAATGGCGGGCGCGGGATCAGGCGCAGGCGGCGGGGCCGAAGAAGCCGACCCAGAAGGCCGATGAGAACAATCGCATGATCCGCGATTTCGCGAACGCCTTGGACTACAAGCCGGTGGGCATGGAGACCATTGATGGGCGGCCGGCGCGTATCTTCGAGTTCCAGCCGCGTCCGGGCTACAAGCCGCCGAGCATCAAGCATCGCATCTTTGAGAAGATGCGGGGCAAGGTGTGGATCGATCAGGAGAGCGCGGAAGTCGTGCGCGCCGATGCCGAGATGTTCGATGACTTGAATGTGGGCTTTGGCGTGGTGGGGCATATCGGTAAGGGGTCGACGTTCAAGATGGAGCGGCGTCAGATGGCGGGGGTTTGGGTGCCGGTGCGGGAGCAGATCCGCATCCAGGCGCGGCTGATGCTGGTGAAGAGCTTCCGGCAGGAGATTCTGAATACGTTTTCGGAGTTCAGGCCGCTGCCGAGTTCGGCGATGCAAGCCTTCATCAAAAGCCGAGCCGCTCCAGCGTTGCTACCTGTTCATTGATTTCATCGAGACTATATGCGTTTTGAGCGCCGTGCACCTTGAGGAAGGCATCGATCTCCATACGATGCAATCCGAGCATCTCACCGAGCTGCGACTCGCTAATCCTGCCCGCGCGCAGTTCTTCCAGCGCGAAGGCTTCGAGCGCCCTGCGCTCAAGCTCTGCCCGTGCGGCTTGGCCTCCCAGGTGAGCAACCAGTTTGTCCGGGATGTGAACGGTCAAATCCATAAGCCAGTCGTTTCGATGAGCACCACCGGGGTTCAGAGGTGACGCAGTACTCTACCGTTCCAACAGCAACTCGGCAAAGCCCCACTCCGCATCCATCCACGCCCGGAGTTGGCGCAAGCCGGCCTGTGCGGCCATATCCCGCAGGCCGGGCATGCTGAACTTATGGCTGGACTCCGTCCATATCGTCTCGCCGATCTCAAAGGACACGGCTAAATCCAACGCGCGGATGCGTACCTGCTGGCGGACTTCGGAACGCAGATGCATCTCCACCCGCTGGGCAGACTCATTCCAACGGGCTTCGTGGGAGAAGCGGCGGAGGTCGAACTCGCCGCCGAGTTCGCGATTGATGCGGGCGAGCAGGTTCCGGTTGAAGGCCGCGGTGACGCCGGCGGGATCGTCATAGGCGGGGATGAGGAGGTTGGCGGGCTTCACCAGATCGGCACCCAGCAGAAGCAGATCGCCAGGCCGCAGGCGAGCGGCGATGGCGGCCAGGAAGTCACGGGCGCCGGCGGAGTTGAAGTTGCCGATCGTACTGCCCAGAAAGAGCAGCAGCAGGCGTTCGCCACCGCGCCGGGCGTTCACTTCGGCAAGTCCGTCGAGGTAGTCGCGGTGGATGCCTTCAACAGCCACTAGATCGGACAGCGCGGCTTCACACTGGGCCAGCGCGGAGAGGCTGACGTCAATCGGGTGATAGACGCTGGCGTCGCCGTGCTCCAGGAGAAGGCGCGTTTTGCGGCCGCTGCCACTGCCCAGTTCGGCGGCGCGGCAAGGCCCGGCCAGGTCTGCGATCGCCGGCGAAGCATTGCGCAGGATTCGCTGTTCGGCGCGGGTGAGGCCGTACTCGGGAAGCCAGGTGATGGCTTCAAACAGGGCACTGCCGACTTCATCGTAAAGATAGCGGCAACTCAGGCGCTTCGCCCCGGCGGGCGCTGTGAGTCCCTCGCGAACATCTTCGGCCAGTCCAGCCGCCTCCAGTAAAGCCTGCATCAGCGGTCCTCCACACAGCGAAATGTCGCGTAGACGTAAGGATAATCCCGGCGAAACCAGTTTCGGAAAGAGGGGCGCGTGAGTGCAGCGGCGGTAACCGGGCTGGCGCCTTTGAGGACGTAGTGCTCGCCATCGAAGAAGGGTAGCGAGTAGTTGGGGTAGAAGTCGAACTCGCGGAAGCCGGGGTAAGGGGCGAAAGGGGTGGCCGTCCATTCCCAGCCGTTGCCGGTCATGCCGGGCTGCTGGGTCACGGGGACGGGGTCGAAACGGCGGCCACCGAAGTTGCCGCTATCGCGATGGGCGAAGAGGCCCGCGGCTTTCTGCCATTCGGCTTCTTCGGGGAGTCGCCAACCGCGCCAGCGTGCGTAGGCATCGGCTTGGGTCCAGGTGACGTAGACGGGCCAATCCGCCGGCAGCGGCACCTGGCCGAAGACGGTACGTAGATAACGGCAGCCGTCCATCCAGAAGGGTGGCAAAGGGCCGCCCTCCTTTACGAACTCCAGGTAGTCGCCATTAGTGACGGGATAACGCTGAATAGCGAAGGCCGGCGTGCCAACCTCATGGCGGGAGAACTCGTTGTCCCAACCGAAGCCGTCGCCGGGTTGGCGTCCAAGGGTCACCGGACCCGAAGGAATGCAGACCATGCGCTGGGGAACGGAAGGGGCGGGTTCGGGGGTCGGTACCGGGCCGTGTTTCTGCTCCGGCGGCAACTGATGAATGCCGTAGCAGAGCGTCTCGAAATGCATCAACCGGTGTCCCAGCGCCACGTGCAGCAGTTCGGTGGGAACGGCGCCCGCGGGTGCCTGGTCCAGACGTTCCCGCACGTTCTGCACGTAGCGGCGGACCTCCTCCTCTCCCGGCCATTCCGACGCCGCCTCCTGGGGCAGTTGGCCGGGTGGCGGGTCGATACCGAAAGCGAACAGCCGATCAAAGCTCGGGTGAAAGGAGGGCAAACCGAGCGCCCGGCGCCCCAGCAGGTTCCAATCGAAGGCCTCCAGGTGGCCGAGATAGAAGATCAGGCGGTGGCGTTCGGGGATGGAGCGCGCGAGCAAAGCCTGCGGCGCCAGGCGGGCGAAGAGCGCGTCGGTCTGGCCGCGAGCCTGTACAACTCCCCCGCGCAATTCTTCTTCCGGCATCAGCCCCCTATGCGTAGATGTAGCAGGGGGCTCCGGCGCTTCACAACTCGTGTCCGGATTCCGTGTTGTTCACAATAAGATAAGTCTTTCCCATGATGCCGTTTCGTACGCTGACCATCCTGTTCGTGACTTTCGCCACGGCACGAGCGCAACAACTGTCCAACGCCTGTCCCCTGCCGGACGCGACGGTGGGCGTGGCCTACTCGCACCAGATGCGGGCGACGGGCTTCACGGGTGCGCCGCGGTGGTTGCCGTCCGGGCTGCCGGAGGGGCTATCGCAGAATGCCGATTCGGGCCTGATCACGGGCACCCCCGTGCGTGCCGGAAGTTACCTGGTCACGGTATTTGCCTCGGCTTTTCAGGATAGCCAACTCGCGGTGGCCATCTGTACCATGACAGTGAACGCGGCGGCAGCGGCCGGTTCGGCAGTGAGCAGCCTGCGGATCGTGACGGCGGCCTTGCCGGAAGCCGCGGCGTTGACGCCGTACAGTGCGGCATTGGAGGCGGATGGTGGCAAGTCCCCCTATACGTGGTCGGCGGTGGCGGGCAGCGCGCTGCCTTCGGGACTGAGCCTGTCGGCGGAGGGGCGCGTGACGGGACGGGCTTCGGTACCGGGCGAGTACGCTTTCCGGGTGCGGCTGGCGGATACCGGCGGGCAGCAGTTCGAAACCCCCGTGGGATTGAAGGTAGCGCCACCGCCGCCGTTCGAAGTTTCCACCAGGGCGGTGGCGTTCACGGCGATCGCGGGTGGCGGCGAACCGCCGGCGGTACCGGTGGAACTGCGTAGCCCGGTACCGCATCCGTACCAGGCATCCGTTACGACCGGCGATGGCGCGGGGTGGCTGGCGGTGTCGCCGCAGGAGGGCGAGGCGCCGGGGTCAGTGGCGATTCGCGCGAATCCGGCTGGGTTGGCGGCAGGGCGTTATGCGGGGAAGGTGGACGTGCGATCGAAGACCGGCGATGCGGTGAGCACGATTGAGGTAACTCTTGAGGTGGCCAATCCGGTGGAGGCGCCGAAACTGGCGCTGGATCCCACCGAACTTGCCATCGAAGTAAACCGCACATCGCCTCTAACAACGCGCACGTTCCGCGTGTTGAATACTGGCGGCGGGACATTGGCTTTCACCACCGAAGTGCGGTCGGCGTTGCCGGGATGGCTGACCATCACGCCGGCGGCAGGGACGGCCACGGCCAGTGAGCCCGCGGTGGTGACGGTCAGTGTCGACGTCTCGGCTCTTCCCAGGGACACGGAGCAGACCACGGGAAGAATCGAAGTAACGGCGGAAGACGGCCAGATGCGGGCGCTGGGTGTGCTGCTGACCGCCGTGCGCGAGGAGGTGCCGGTGAGTGCCGTGCCCAGCCGCGTCTACCTGCCGCTGTTCACCGGTGCACCCGCCATGCCCCAGACAGTGAGTCTGCGCAACGACGGCCGCACCGCGCAGGATTTCACGGTGGTGGAGAACCTGCCGGGGTTCGCCGTGGTGCCGGCAAGGGGGACCATAGGCGCCGGCGCGGTGATGGATCTGCAACTGGTGGGACGGGACAACGTCACCGTGGCGCCGGGCCAGGTTTCGGCCTCGCTGGTGGTGAACTTCGGGGCCGATAAGGAGCCGTTGCGGATTCCCTTGGGTGCGGAGGTGGCCGCGCTGACGGCCGGCGCGCCGCCGCTGCTCTCCGATAATGCGTTGACCTTGCGGACCGCGCCAAACGCCCAGACGGCCTTGCAGGAGTTGCGAGTACAGAACCCCGGCACACAGCCGATGATGTTCCAGATCACGCCAGCGTCGACGCGCGACTGGCTGAATGTGGAACCGCGGCGGGGGACGATCGAGCCGGGCGGGATCGTGCGCCTGCGGGTAAGCGCCAGCAGCGCGGGCCTGACGGCAGGCGCGCAGCGGGGGACCTTGACGCTGCAGGTGCAAGGCGGGGTCACGCGTACGATTGACGTGCTGTTCTTCCCGCCGGGTGAATGCCGGCCGAGCCAGGGCGTGCTGCAGATGCGGTCGCTGGCGGGCGCGCCGGTGTTGAACGCGGCGTTTCCGATTGCGATTGAGGCGGGCCTACACGACAACTGCGGCAATCCGGTGCGGCTGGGTACGGTGACGCTGCAGGTGTCGAACGGCGATGCGGCGATCCCTCTGACCTCTTTGCTGGATGGGCGTTGGACTGGGGAATGGGTGATCGGCAGCCTGCCCGCCGACCGGCGTATCGCCTGGAGCCTGCAGGCGCGTGGGGGCGGGTTCACGGCGGTCGAGAACGGCACGCTGCAGTTGGGATCGGGCAGTCTGCCGCCGGCGGCTTTGAGTCTGATGGATCCGGCCAGTGGCATCGCGGACCGGCCGATCGCGCCTGGCGGCGTGTTCCGCATCCTGGGCGCCAGGCTTTCGAGCGGCAATGGACAAGCCGCGATGGATAACTGGCCTGTGACGATGTCGGGCGCGGAAGTGCTGCTGGACGGGCGAACCTTGCCCATCTTCCAGACCACGCCGGATTCCCTGACGGCGCAGGCGCCGTTCGACCTGCGGATAAACAACCGGGTGAACCTGTCGGTGCGGTATCAGGGGCTGATGTCGATTCCGCTACGGGTGGATACACGGATCGCGTCGCCTGGCATCGTATCCTTCGAGGGAGACGGAAAACCAATCACCGCGCAGAATCCGGCCACGCCCGGGATGACGGTGTCGATGTTCTGCACGGGATTGGGCCGTGTGGAAGAGCCGGTGGAACCGGGAGCGGCGCCAGGATCGCCCGTTCGCCTGTCAAATGCAGTGTTCGTGCGCGTAGGCGGTCTGGAAACCCGGGTAATGAGCGCGGCGCTGACGGGAAATCAGGTGGCGCTGTATCGGGTCAACTTCGTAGTGCCGAATCTGCCGCCGGGAACGGCGGAAGCGCCCGTGGTGGTGATTGTCGGCGGGCAGTTGAGCCAAACCGTGACGTTGCCTGTCAGCGTGCCGTAGCCATCCGCGCGATAATAGGAGCAGCCCCCCCGGTTTCCGTTTCCTAGGATAGCCACGCATGTCCGATCGTCCCTTTGTCCATCTTCATAACCACACCGATTATTCGCTGCTCGACGGAGCGTGCGAAATCGGGCAGATGATGAAGATCGCCGCCGAGCAGAAGAGCCCCGCCATCGCGATGACCGACCACGGCAACCTGTTCGGCGCGGTGGAGTTTTACAACAAGGCCAAGGAGCAGGGCGTGCTGCCGGTGATCGGCTGCGAGGTGTACGTCTCGAAGAAGGATCACAAGGAGAAGTCGGATACCCGCTACAACCATCTGGTACTGCTGGCCGAGACCCAGGACGGGTATCGCAACCTGATCAAGCTGGTCTCGTCGGCGTTTCTCGAAGGCTTCTATTACAAGCCGCGGATCGACAAGGATCTGCTGGCGCAGCACGCCAAGGGGCTGATTGGCCTGTCGGCATGCCTGCAGGGCGACATCAACGAAACGCTGCTCAACGACCAGTACGCCGAGGCGCGGCGCATGGCCCACCTGTACGAAGACATGTTGGGCAAAGGCAACTTTTTCCTGGAGTTGCAGGATCACGGGCTGGAGGAAGATCGCAAGGTGCTGCCGCTTATCGACAAGCTGGCGCGCGACACGAACATTCCGCTGGTGGTCACCAACGATGCGCATTATTTGAAGAAGGATGACGCGCGGTCGCATGAAATCCTGATGTGTATCCAGACCGGGAAGACCATGTCGGACCAGAACCGCATGCGCTTCACGACGGAAGAGTTCTACCTCAAGACGCGCGCGGAGATGGAGGCGCTGTTCGGCGACTACCCCGGCGCGCTGGACCGCACCTGGGATATCGCGCAGCGCTGCAACGTGAAGCTGGAGAAGGTGAAGGATCCGTTCCCGCGGTTCGACATCCCGCCCGGGCATACCACCGACACCTACTTCGAATACGTGGCGCGGCAGGGCTTCGAGAAGCGGCGCGGGCGTCTGGAGATGATGCGCAATTCGGGCATGCTGAAGCACGAATTAGGCGCTTACAACGATCGCCTGGACATGGAAATCCGCATGATCCAGAGCATGAAGTTTTCCGGCTACTTCCTGATTGTCTGGGACTTCATCCGCTTCGCGAAATTGAAGGGGATTCCGGTGGGGCCGGGGCGCGGGTCGGCGGCCGGCAGCCTGGTGTCGTATGCGATGGAGATCACCGATGTGGATCCGCTGCAGTACGGGCTGCTGTTCGAGCGATTCTTGAATCCGGAACGCATCTCGATGCCGGACGTCGATATCGACTTCTGCACGCACCGGCGCGGCGAGGTGATCCAGTATGTAACCGAGAAGTACGGGCGCGAGCAGGTGGCGCAGATCATCACGTTCGGAACGCTGGGCGCGAAGGCCGCTATCAAAGACGTGGGCCGCGCGTTGGATATGACCTTCGCGGATGTGGAACGGCTGACCAAGCTGGTGCCGCAGACGCTGAATATCAAGCTCAAGGACGCTATCGAGCAGGAGCCCGGCCTCCAGGAACTGGCCAAGAAAGAGGATCGCGTCCGCGAAGTACTGAACGTGGCGCAGCGGCTGGAAGGGCTGGCTCGTAATGCCGGCATTCATGCGGCGGGCGTGGTGATCTCCCCGGTGCCGTTGAAGGAACTGGTGCCGCTGTACAAGACCAGCAGGGACGAAGTGGTGACCCAATTCGACATGGTCGGGTTGGAGAAGCTCGCCCTGCTGAAGATGGACTTCCTGGGCCTGACGACGCTGACAATCATTCACGACGCAGTCGGGCTGATCAAGAAGCACTGCGGCGTGGATGTGGTGATTGAAGATATTCCGTTGGACGACGCCAAGACCTACGAAATCTTCTCGAAGGGCTTCACCAGCGGCGTGTTCCAGTTCGAATCCGACGGCATGCGCGACATTCTGCGGCGCTATGAGCCGAGCCGCTTGGAGGACCTGTGCGCGCTGAACGCGCTATACCGGCCGGGCCCCATCCAGGGCGGCATGATCGACGACTTCATCGACCGCAAGCACGGCCGCAAGGACGTGGTCTTCGAACTGCCCCCGCTGAAGACGGTGCTGGAAGAAACGTACGGCGTAATCGTCTACCAGGAGCAGGTGATGCAGGTGGCGAACCTGCTGGCCGGCTATTCGCTGGGCGAAGCCGACCTGCTGCGCCGCGCGATGGGCAAGAAGAAGGCCGAGGAGATGGACAAGCAGCGCGAGCGGTTCGTGCGCGGCGCGCTGGAGAAGGGCTTTCCGCAAAAGAAGGTCGAGAAGATCTTCGATCTGATGGCACAGTTTGCCGGGTATGGTTTTAACAAGTCGCACTCGGCGGCGTATGCGTATCTGGCCTATGTGACGGCGTACTTAAAGGCGCACTACCCGCGCGAGTTCATGAGCGCGCTGCTCACGTCGGAAACGGGTAACACCGGCAAGGTGGTGAAGTACATCAACGAATGCCGCGACATGAATCTGCAGGTGTTGGCGCCGGACATCAACCATAGCGACTTGAACTTCACGCCGGATGGCGATGCGATTCGCTTCGGGCTGGGCGCGATCAAGAACGTGGGCGCGTCGGCGGTGGAAGCGATCGTAGCCACGCGCGCGAAGCTGGGCAAGTTTACGTCTCTTTATCAGTTCTGCGAAGAAGTGGACATGCAGGCCATCAACCGGCGCATGATTGAGAGCCTGATCCGCGCCGGAGCCATGGATTCTTTAGGGGCGTCGCGGAGCCGCATGTTTGCGGCGGTGGAAGGCGCCATCGAGGCGGGCGCGAGAGTGTGGAAGGATCGCCTGAGCGGCCAGACCGGCCTGTTCGGCATGTTCGAAGAGGCGGGCGATACACCGGCGGACCGGCCACTGCCCAACGTGCCGGATTGGAGCGCCGAGGAGCAGCTTAAGGGCGAGAAGGAGATGCTGGGCATCTACGTGGGCGGCCATCCGCTGGACCCCTACCGCGACAAGGTAAAGGAGCTGACGCCGCACAACACTACGACGTTGAACGACCTGAGCCGCGGCGTGGAAGTGAAGGTGTGCGGTATCCTGACGGGCATTTCGCGCAAGCGGAACAAGGAAGGGAAGCTGTTCGGCGCCATGTCGCTGGAGGACTGGTACGGGTCATTGGAAGCGCTGGTATTCGCATCGCAATTCGAAGGGCTGGAGAAGTACCTGGTCGAGGATAAGGCCGTCATGGTGAGGGCTTCGGTTTTGCCGGAAGAAGGCGGGCCGCCGCGGCTGAACGTACAGGAGATCATCCCGATCGAACTGGCGCGAGTGAATTATCCGTCGCTGATCGCGATACGCGTCGTGCTGGGGCCGCCGGACCGGCCCGAAGCTTTGAAACAACTGATGGGCCGGAAGCCGGGCGATACCGCGGTACGCCTGCGGCTGGAGAAGCCGCGTGAGTTCCAGGTGGCGCTCGACCTGCAGATGAAGGTGAAGCCGGATAAGGAATTTTACGGCGAAGTGGAAAGGATCTGCGGGAAGGAAGCGGTTGAGGTTCTGGCGGGGTAGCTCGCCTATGATAGGGAAGAGATGAACCGGCCATTGACAGATTTGCATATTCACCGGTTCCGCGGCCTTCGAGACCTTTCGCTCGATGGACTGGGGGACGTAAATCTGTTCGTGGGTGGGAACAATTCGGGAAAGACGACTATCCTTGAGGCGGTATCGACATACGTTAGACCTCTGGACTTGCGCGAGTGGCTTGCCGTTGTCAAACGTAGACAAGGTAAGCGCATGGAGGGCATTCGTTGGCTCTTCGCCACCGACGATGTCGGCGAGACACAGGAACCTCGTGGATTGAATCGCGTTCGCGGTTGCGGCACCTTTCCCGTGCGCGAGGTTACTGCGGTCTATCGGCAGGTCAAAGGTATCCGTAAAGAAGCGCAGCCTGAGCCGGACGACGAGGGCAATCTGTTCTTCGAAGAAGTCAGCCTGCCTCGACTCGGCGCGCAGTTAGAATTGCGCGCCTGTCTAGCTGGCGGTGCCCCGGATCTCACGTGGGACATCGTAGTTTGGGATGACAGCTTCCATGTGGGTGAGGTCGAGCAGCCGGCAATTCCCGCGACGACAATCACTCCCTACGCTCATCGAACGGAGCGGACGCCCATTGCTCGAACTTCCCAAGCGATCAACGAAGGGTGGAGAGCGGAGGTTGTCGCTTTGCTTCAAAGGATCGACGATTCAATTGAGGGCCTGGAAATCCTTGCACCTACGGGCACCCAGCCTCAGCTCTTCCTCACACACCGCAAGTGGGGCAGTATGCCCTTGGAAGCGTTTGGCGACGGCATTCGGCGGATTCTCACCCTGGCGCTCGCGATTCCTTCCAGTGCCGGTGGCGTGTTGCTTGTAGACGAGGTGGAGAACTCCGTGCACGCGCTGGCACTCAACAAGGTCTTTTCCTGGCTCATCCAGGCCTGCCAGGAGCACCGCGTCCAACTGTTTGCAACCACGCACAGCCTGGAGGCCGTCGACGCGATGCTTCAAACCCCTGAAGCGGAGCAGCACCTCGTTGCTTACCGGCTGGCGAGCAACACGGCACAGCGGTTCAACGGTGAGACATTGCACCACCTTCGTTACGACCGTGGCTTGGACATTCGATGGCGTTAGAGTATGTCCTCCTGGTCGTCGAGGGCCCGCATGACGTCGCTTTTGTGGGCCGGATCCTGCGTTTGTTCGAGGGTTTCCACAGGATCCAACTCGAGCGGGACCTTGCGCCCTTCTGGTCCGCACTCGTTCCTCGCGCGTATCCGCCGGACGGCGACCTGTTGAAGCGCGTCCCCGTGCCCAGCTTCTTCCAGAGTGAGACCCACTCGGTGGCGGTGCGATCCGCAATTGGGGACAGCAAGCTCGCGATTGGGTTAGCGGCCGATCTCTTGACCTTGGGCCAAGCCAGTGGCCTTGGCGCTGTGGGCTTGATCATAGATTCAGACGATGCCGCCCCGCTTGATAGGCATGCAGTGCTTGCGACGGAGATCCGGCGGAAGGCGGACTTCACCCTCCCGGAGAAACCCGGTTTGGTCATGGGGTCTCCACGGCGCGGGTGCTTTGTGCTACCCAACAACAAAGGAAGTGGCAACCTCGAAACGGTTCTGTTCGGATGCGCGGAGCAGGTCTATCCGGCACTCTTCAAGCATGCCCGCGCGTATGTGAGGCAGTGTGAATTCGAAGGGTCATCGGTAGCGAACTGCGAAGCATTTCAGAACGAGCCGGCCCGCCAGAAGGCTGTCGTCAGTTCGATATCGAGCATCATGAAGCCCTGCAAAGCGATTCAGACATCCATCGAGGACAACGACTGGATTTCGACGGCGACGATGAACGACCCAAACCTCTCCGCGCTCCGCAACTTCCTTAGAGAGTTGCTGAATGCTCAGCCGTCTCAGGCTTAACCTTACCAGTCCAGGACAAACAGCTCCCCTTCCTTTCCCGTGATCTCAATCAACTCATTCATGGCGCGGTGCGAAGGATTGCCATTCCGATTGCTATGAGTGACGGTGTAATCGCTCAGCGGTCGCGGGCCGATACAGCCGATGACCCAACCAACGCTCGGGGCCTCGTGAATCAGAATGCCGCGTTCGGGTCCGCGCCCGCCATGCACCCGGAAGCAGTTGCCGGTGTGGCCGTCGCGCAGCGTGCGGACCACGCGGTTACCGGGCTCATAAGTGATGCGATAGGGTTCGGGCTTGGGTCGCAGTTGCACATAGTAGCCATCCCCGCTGTTAGCTCGGAAGCGCTCCATGGTTGTGAAGCGCTTCTCCACGGTAACCGCACCGCCGCCGGAGTTAATCTTCAGGATTCCATTCTGGATGGGAACGGGCGTAACGCCGGAAGCCGCGGCGGACAGGATCTGCGCGCCGTTCTGGGCGACGGCGCGGAGAGTATCGCCCAGCGAAGCGCCGGCGCCGGCGGTGGCATAACGGGCCAATTCCACCGAAGTCACCTTCGGTCCACGCACGACCACCATCTCTCCCCAGCGGCCACTCTTGCGGCCATCTTTAAACTCACGTAACGGCGCTCGCGTGAGGATAAGGGTCACAGGCATTTATGTTGTTTCTCCTCTCTGATTGGGGAAGCGAGAAACTGGCGTGGATTTGGCTCACTTATCGCGCGGGGCGTAACGGCGCGCTACTCGGGCAGTTCCGGAAACAGGCCGGGTAACCAGCGGGCGGCGAGGGTGGCAGGGAATGCCAGCCGCAATGGCGCGCGTGGGCCTTCCGAATGGACGGCCCCCCGATCCACCAGCGCCGCGACGATCCGCCTCGCCTGGCGGTCTGCCGTTCCCACGACGGATTCCACATCGCCGCGCGGCAGGGACCCGCGATAAATGATCGCGTCCAAGATCATGCCGGACTTCGATGGCAGCCTACCCACCCGGATCTCTTCCTCGGCCCACAGGCGAATCCGGGTTTGGAGCAGGTCTGGTTGCAGCAGTTTGCCCATGAACCGGATCTGCTCCAGGCAGACCTTGAGGAAGAACTCGATGAACTCGCCGAGGGCCTCTTCGCTGAGGCTGCCGCGGCCGTCAAGATGATTACGCAATGCGGGCTCGATGACGGAACCGCTCCCCCAATACCAGGGGTTCCATCAGGGTTACCAGTTCTTCCCGGTCGACCGCTTGCATGTCCGCTTTCATGTCCAGTTTCGAATTTCTACTATGTCGCTGATCTGCAACCATTTGCACCCTGGCGGGCGAGTCAGAACGCCGCAAAAATGTCCGCTTTCCCGTCCACCCCTCCGCACCCCGTTAAGCCGCATGTCCGAGCCGGTGCTATTCTAGCGCCAGCAATCGCCAGGAGATGGAAATGATCAGTAGAAGAGAAGTGTTGGCGGGAGCGGGCAGCGCTGCCGCGGCGCCGTTACTGGCAGCGAATGGGCAACCTCGGGTGGCGGCCATCTGCACCACGTTCTTCAAGTACTCGCACGCGCAGCATATCGTCGACCGGTTCCTCATCGGGTATGGCTGGAACGGCACCCATCACAAGCCGCCGTTCGACTTGGTCTCGCTGTGGGTGGATCAGGTGGGCGGCAACGACATCAGCCGCTCGCGCGCCGCCGAGTTCCCGTCCATGAAGCTCTACAACTCCCTCGCGGAAGCGCTCACGCTGGGTACCGGTAAGCTGGCGGTCGACGCGGTGCTGCTCATCGGCGAGCACGGCAAGTACGAACGTAATGAGAAGCGCCAGACCAAGTACCCCCGCTATGAATTCTTCCGCGCGATCGTCAAAGTCTTCGAAGCCAGCGGGCGCGTGGCGCCGGTATTCAACGACAAGCACCTGTCGTGGAACTGGGATTGGGCCAAGGAGATGTACGACACCAGCCAGCGCATGCGCATCCCATTGATGGCCGGGTCCAGCCTGCCGGTGACTTGGCGAACGCCGTCGGTGGAGATGCCCGCCAACGCCGTTGTGAAGGAAGCGGTCTGCGCCTGCTATGGCGGGGTCGACAGCTATGATTTCCATGGCCTGGAAACGCTGCAATGCATGGTGGAACGGCGCAAGGGCGGCGAGAGCGGCGTGAAGTGGGTGCAGGCCTATCGCGGGGACAACTTCTGGAAGGCCATGCAGGAGGGCGTGTGGTCTCGGGTATTGATGGACGCCGCGCTTTGCCGCAGTCATACGCTGGCGCCCTCGCGGCCCGGATTCAATAACGACTTCCCCACGCTGGAATCGATGCAGCGCCTCGTCAAGAACCCCGTCGCCTATGTCTACCAGCACAACGACGGGCTGCAGAGCACCATGCTGCTACTGAGCGGCCTCATTCAGGATTTCAACTTCGCCTGCCGCATCGACGGGCGGACGCAGACCTTCTCGACGCAGATGTACCTGCCGATGCCGCCAGGGCGCACCACGCTGGCCAATTTCTTCTCGCCGCTCACGAACAACATCGAGAAGTTCTTCGCGCGGAAGAAATCGCCGTATCCGCTGGAGCGCACGCTGCTTACCACCGGACTTACGGCGGCAGGCGTGGACAGCCTGTTCCAGAAAGACAAGCGGCTGGAGACGCCGCACCTGGCGGCCATCACTTACCCCGCGCCCACCGATTCCACCTTCTGGAGAAGCTAATGCCGGCACGTGTTGCGATCCTGACCACGATCTATCGTTATCTCTCCCATGCCCAGCACATGGGCGACCGCTTCCTGATCGGCTATCCGCTGCGCGGGGCCTGGCACAAGGGCGACATGAAGGTTGTGTCGCTCTACGTCGACCAGAAGCCCGAAGGCGACCAGAGCCAGGAGCGCGCAAAGGAGTTCGGCTTTTCCGTGTATCCCACCATCGCCGAGGCACTGCGTTGTGGAGGGGATAAGCTCGCCGTCGACGCGGTGCTCCTCATCGCCGAGCACGGCAACTATCCGAAGAACGAGTTGGGCCAGGTGCTGTATCCGCGGTACGAGTTCTTCAAACAGTGCGTGGACGTCTTCACCGCCGATGGGCGCAGCGTGCCCGTCTACAACGACAAGCATCTTTCCTACAGCTTCGATAAAGCGCACTGGATGGTGGACCAATCGAAGAAGATGGGTTTCCCGATGCTGGCCGGCTCCAGCCTGCCGGTGACGTGGCGGCTGCCGAATCTGGAACTGCCGTTGGGAACCGAGATCGAAGAGGCGCTGATGGTGGGCGTGGGCGGGTCGGACCCGATGGACTACCACGCGCTCGAAGCCATGCAGTGCATGGTGGAACGGCGCAAAGGCGGCGAGACGGGCATCAAGTCCGTGCAGTTGATCGATGGCGACGCGGTTTGGAACGATCGGCGCTGGGACCGCCAGTTGCTCGTCTCGGCGCTGTCCCGCAGCGATACGCCGCTCGGGCTGAGCGTACAGGACGGACGCCCGCAGGATCTCTACGGGTCGGGTGAGTTACGCAAACTGGTGGGGAAACCGGCGGCGTATTTCATTGAACGTAACGACGGGCTGCGAACGACGCTGCTGATGCTGAACGGCGCCGTGCGGGACTACACCTTCGCGGCGCGGCTCAAAAAGGGGATTGTTTCCACGCAGTTTTTCCTCTCGCCAACGCCGAACGTTACCTATTCGGCCTGCCTGGTCAGCAAGATTGAAGAGCTGTTCACTACCGGCAAGGCGCCGTATCCGGTGGAACGTACGCTGATCGTGAGCGGCATGCTGGAGAGCTGTCTGCAATCGCGCAAGCAGGGCGGCAAGCTGCTGGCCACGCCCCATCTTGCCGTCCGCTATACCGGCACCCGTACCCCGCAGCACGCCATCGACTAACAGCCCCGCACAGTTGGCGGAAGGACTGCCCACTGGATACCATGGCAGTCGGTACATGCAACCACTACGAATCGGATTTGCCGGCGCCGGATTCGCGTCGAAGTTTCATCATCGGAACCTACGCGGGTTGAACGCCGTGAGCGCGGGAGTGACGTCGGTCCGGCCGGAGAGCCGCGCGGCGTTCGAAAAACAATTTGGGGTGCCGGCGTTTGATTCCGTGGAGGCGATGCTGCCGCACATCGACGTGCTGGACATCTGCACGCCGCCCTCCTCGCACCTCAATTACATTCGCCAGGCCGCGGAGGCGGGCAAGCATGTCATTGTGGAGAAGCCGTTCACGGGCTTCTTCGGATCACCCGAAACGCACGGTAAGGAAGAAATGCTGGCGGCGGTGGTGGAGGATTGCCGGTCCATCCGCGAACTGATCGCGCGCACCGGCGTTACCTTTGGCTACGCGGAGAACTACATCTACGCGCCCTCCATCCAGCGCGAGCGCGAAGTGCTGGAAGCCACCAAGGCCCAGATCCTGCGCATGACGGCGGAGGAGTCGCACAGCGGTTCGCATTCGCCCTTTTATGGCATCTGGAAGGAACAGGGTGGCGGGTCCCTAATCGGCAAGGGCTGCCATCCGCTGGGCGGCGTGTTGTATCTGAAACGCAAGGAGGGCCTGGCTCGCAACGGCAAGCCGATTCGACCGGCGGCGGTATCGTCGCGCACGCATGCTATCACGAAGCTGCCTGCCTTCGAAGACCGCGGCTACCTGCGCACCACGTATCTCGACACCGAAGACTACGCCATGCTGCACGTGATCTTCGAAGACGGCACCATCGCCGATGTTCTCACGTCCGAACTGGTGCTGGGCGGCATCTATGACTACGTGGAGGTTTTCGCGAACAATCACCGCACACGCTGCCTCATCAACCCGGTGCGCGTGGTCGATCTGTATAGCCCAAACCGCAAGGAGTTCGAAGGCATGGAACTGGTGGAGAAGATCAGCTCGAATGAGGGCTGGATCCCGGCCTCGCCGGAGTTCGGCTGGTCGTCGGGACAATTGGACGAGATGCGCGACTTTGTCGACGCCATCCAGACCAGGCGCACGCCGGAGTGCGATCTGGACATCGCCATCGATACGACGGTTGCGATCTACGCCGGATACTTGTCGGCGGAGCGCAAGGGCGCGGAGGTTGCGGTACCGCGGGTCTGACGTATGGAAATTACATTGAATGGAGAGAAGCATACGGCGCCGGATGGATGCACGGTGCTGGGCTTATTGGAATCGCTGGGAATCACACCGGACCGCGTAGCGGTGGAGTTGAACGGCGCCATTGTGCGCAAACCGGCCTGGGCGGAGACGGTGGTTACGCCGGGATCGACGGTGGAGGTGGTGATGTTTGTCGGAGGTGGGACCGCAAAGGCAGAAGCCACAGCGCCGACAGACAGACGCCAGCCGAGGAGATAACCAGCGCGACGCGCATCCCGTACGCGGTGGCGATGATGCCGCACACCAACGCGCCGACGGGCATTAGGCCCTTGAACAGCATCTGCATGCAGGCATTGACTCGGCCCAGCAGCCGCGGTCCCGCCAGTTTCTGGCGCAGCGTCAGTTCATTGATGTTGTAGACGGGATAGCTGATATCGCCGATCAACTGCGAAAGGCCCAGCAGAATCACGCCGGACGCCGGTCCGGTGGCCATGGGGATCAGCAGCAGGCTGAGGCCGGAGAGCAGCGTGGCCCCGATCAGCACCTTCGCTAGAGGAAAGGCACGCGCGGCGCGTTCCGCCACCAGCGCGCCACACATGCTGCTGATGCCGCCCATCGCGATGACCATACCCAAGGCCGCCGGGCCGATCCGCAGTTCGCGCACGGCGAACACGATGTAGAGCGTGCCGAAGAAGCCGTAGAAGAACGCCGCGGTACCGGCGCGGGCGGCCAGGGCGCGCAGGGCTGGATGAGCGCGAACATAGCGCAAGCCCTCGCGCATTTCGCTCCAGGCGGAAGCTTCGTGGGCGGGCACGGCACGTCGCGTTTCCGGCACGCGCATCCAGGCGATCGCCAGAGCCGACAGGACAAAACTGGCGGCATCGAGAGCGATGGCACGGGGCGCGGTGAGCACTTGCACCAACACGCCGGTCATCGCGGGGCCGATCACCTCGGCAATGGACAAGGTCAGGCTCAGCCGCGCGTTGGCCTGCAGTAACTCTTCGCCCTGCACCAGAGACGGCACGATGCTCTGGTAGGCGACATCGAAAAACAGCGTGCCCAGGCCCGCAACAATCACCACGACAAACAGGAATGGCATGGACAGCCACCCCTGCCAGGCGGCGATGGGTACCATGGCCAGCACCGCCGCGCGCAGCAGGTCGGCGGCAATCATGATGGGCTTGCGTGCGTGGCGGTCGGCCACCGCCCCAGCCAGCGGCCCGGCAATCAGGGATGTCACACCGCCCATGGTGGCCAGCAGGCCCATGTGGAACGGCGTCGCGTTCAGCAGAGCCACGGCCGTCCACGGGATGCCCTCCCGCGAAACGCGCGAGCCGATCTCGGAGATCGTCTGGCCAACCCACAGCTTCAGGAAATTCGGATTGCGCCAGAGTGACACGGAGTTAGTGCCGGAAGTGGCGTACGCCGGTCATCACCATGGCGACGCCCAGGCGGTTCGCGGCTTCAATGACTTCCTTATCCTTCACCGAGCCGCCGGGCTGTATAGCCGCTGTGATGCCGTTGCGCGCGGCGGCCTCCAGGCCATCGGGGAAGGGGAAGAACGCGTCGGAACCGAGCACCGTCCCCTCGAGAGGCAACACGGCTTTGGCTGCGCCGAACTTCACCGAATCCACGCGGCTCATCTGGCCCGCGCCGGAACTAACCAACTGCCCTTCCCGCGCATAGACGATGGCGTTTGATTTGACGTGCTTCACCACCTTCCAGGCGAAGGCCAGCGCGCGCCATTCCCCCTCGGTGGGCCGGCGTTCGGTAGCCACCTGGAAACTCGCGGACGCAAGAGGCAGGTCGGGCGTTTGCACTAGAATGCCGCCGCTGATCGACTTCACCACCAGATCCTTTGGGAATCCACCAGCCACCTCCAGCACGCGCAGGTTCTTCTTCCCGGCAAACACCGCCAGAGCCTCCGGCGTGTAGCCCGGCGCGGCGATGGCTTCCGTAAAGATCTTCACGGCTTCCTGCGCGGTCTCCGCGTCCACGATGCGATTGAAGGCCAGCACCCCGCCGAAGGCCGACACCGGATCGGCTTCAAACGCCTTCCGGTAAGCTTCCGCCAGCGACGCCTGCTCCGCGCAGCCGCAGGGATTCGTGTGCTTGATGATCGCCGCCGCGGGATCGGCGAACTCCTGAATCAACTGCCAGGCCGCATCGAGATCCACCAGGTTGTTATAAGAAAGCTCCTTGCCCTGATACTGCCGCGCGTTGGCCACGCCTTCCCCACCTTTGGCATACAACGCAGCGGACTGATGCGGGTTCTCGCCGTAGCGCAGGCTCATGGTACGCGGCACGCGGATCTGCAGCGTCTCCGGCAGCGCCCCTTCCGGCGCGCCTTCCAGGGCCAAGCGGGCGGTGATGGCGGAATCATAGGCAGCCGTCAACGCAAACGCCTTCTTGGCCAGATTCCAATGCGTCTCCGGCTTCAGTGAACCGCCGCCACCGCGCATCTCCTCCAACAAAGCCGCGTAGTCGTCCGGCGATACCACCACCGCGACATCCTGCCAGTTCTTGGCCGCCGCGCGAATCATCGCCGGGCCGCCGATGTCGATGTTTTCGATCAGCCGTTCGCGTGTTACGCCAGGCTCGGCGGCCACTTTTTCAAACGCATAAAGGTTAACTACCACGATATCGATGGGGGGAATCCCATGCTCGCCGATGGCGGCCATATGCTCCGCGTTCCCCCGAATCGCCAGAATCCCGCCGGCGATGCGCGGATGAATCGTCTTCACACGCCCGTCCAGCATTTCCGGAAAGCCAGTCACCTCGGCGACATCCTTCACAGGCAGCCCGGCGTCGCGCAGCAGCTTGGCCGTCCCGCCAGTGGAAAGCAACTCCACGCCCAACTCCACCAGTCCGCGCGCGAAGTCCACCGCGCCTGTCTTATCGGTCAGGCTCAACAAGGCCCGCTGTAGTTTTGCCATGAAACTTCTCATTGTCCCATAGCGTTTTCAAGGGGCGTGCTTCGAGACGCCCGTTACAATGAAGGCGTGACGCATCATGTGACTCTCCTCCCCGGCGACGGCATTGGACCCGAAGTTGCCGCCGCCACCGTGCGTGCGGTGGATGCCACCGGCGCCCGCATCCACTGGCATGAAGTCGAACTATCGGGCACGGTGATTGAACGGACACGGCAATCGGTGCCGGACGAGGTTCTGCGCTCGCTGGATGAAACCAAGGTTGGATTGAAGGGTCCGGTAACGACGCCAGTGGCCGGCGGTTTCCAGAGCGTGAACGTCGCCCTGCGCAAGAAGCTGGACCTCTTTGCTAACGTGCGCCCGGTGCGGTCGTTCCCTGGCATTCATACCCGTTTTGAGGACGTGAAGATCGACCTGGTCATCTTTCGTGAGAACACGGAGGACCTCTATTCCGGCTTGGAGCATGAAGTGGTGACCGACGTTGTCACCAGTCTCAAAGTGATCACGCGAACCGCCTCCACGCGCATCGCCCGCTACGCCTTCCACTACGCCCGCACGCAGGGACGCCGGAAAGTAATCGCCATTCATAAGGCGAATATCATGAAGCTGGCCGACGGCCTCTTCCTGCGTTGCGCGCGGGAGGTAGCGCAGGATTACCCCGAAATTGAGTACAAAGAACTGATTGTGGATAACGCCAGCATGCAGTTGGTGATGCGGCCGGAGACCTTCGATATTCTGCTGCTGCCGAATCTCTATGGCGATATCGTGTCGGACCTGGCGGCGGGTCTGGTAGGTGGATTGGGCCTGGTGCCGGGGGCCAACATGGGCCAGTCCCACGCGGTGTTTGAAGCCGTGCACGGCAGCGCGCCGGACATCGCGGGAAAGGGAATTGCGAATCCCACCGCGCTGATGCAGTCGGCGGTGCTGATGCTACGTTACCTGGAGGAGCGTGCCTGCGCCGATAAGCTGCAGGCGGCCATCGAGCGGGTCTATGCGGATGGCAAAACGGTCACCCCGGACATTGGGGGGAAGGCCAGTACAACCCAGTTCACCGATGCCGTGATTGCGGCGATGTAGTGCCCGGCTAGCCTTGCACCTCGGCGGGGCGCTCCCCGGAGTTCCGGAGCAGCAGCTTGTCCAGATCGCTCGCTTGCAAGGCCTGCGAGAACAGGAAGCCCTGCGCCGAATCACAGTCCTGAGCCCGCAAAAATGCCGCCTGCTCTTCAGTTTCCACGCCTTCGGCAATCACACCCAGGCCCATCGAGTGCGCCAGTTGGATGATGCCCTTTACAATCGCCTCGTCATTCGATTTCTTCCCGATCCCCTTCAAAAAGGCGCGGTCGATTTTAACGGCCTGGATGGGAAACTCACGCAAGTAAGAAAGCGACGAGTAGCCGGTGCCGAAGTCGTCCAGGACCAAACCGATGCCCGCGCCGTGCAGGGCATGCAGCGTTTCCCGCACGCGCACGGAGCGGTTCAGCAGCACCGTTTCGGTGATCTCCACCTTGAGGGCGCTCATAGGCAGGCTTCGCGCGCGCAAGGATTCCGTGATGAGCGCGAATACATCCTGCTGGTGAAACTGCACGGCCGACAAGTTCACTGCAAGCTGAAGCCCCATCCCCTTTGACCGCCACCGTGCCAATTGGCAGACGGCCTCGCGCATCACCGACTGGCCGATCGCCAGAATCAGGCCGCTTTCTTCGGCAATCGAGACGATACGCCCAATGGAAATCCCTTTCAGGCGCGGCGAACTGGCGCGTAGCAAGGCCTCGGCGCCAATCACTTCACCCGTGCGCAAGTCCCACTGCGGCTGAAAGGCAACCCAAAGGTCGCGCGTGCCGATACCGCGGTTCAATTCCCGCTCGATCTCCACGCGGTCGTTGATCTCCGCTTCGATACGCTTATCGAAGAAGCGATAGCCGCGCCGGCCTTCGGCCTTGGCACGGTACATGGCAAGATCGGCATTACGCAGCATGACTTCGGGCGTGGTGGCGTCGTCGGGATACACCGTAACGCCGATGCTCGCGCTGATGAATAGATTCCGGCCGCCCGCCTCGATGGGACGCTCGAAACCATGCAGCAGGCGCTCGACCACGGTGCGGATTTGGTCGCGGTCGCGCATGTTCTCCAGCACCACCACGAACTCGTCGCCGCCGAAGCGGGCCAGCGAATCGGCGGCCGTGGTTTGTTTCAGGCGGCGGGCGATCTCCAGCAGCACCTGGTCGCCGGCCAGGTGGCCTAGTGTGTCGTTGGTGTCCTTGAAGCGGTCCAGGTCGAGGAACACCAACCCCACCTTGCTGGCGTCGCTATTTCGCCGCAGCGCGGTGTCCAGCCGCTCCTGGAAGCTCTTGCGGTTCCACAGCCCGGTAAGGTCGTCGTGCTCGGCCACGTAGAGCATGCGCTCTTCCACCCGCTTGTGGCCGCTGATGTCTTCATGGACCAACTCTTCATTCAGCGCGGCCAACTCCGCGTTGGTGGATCGCAACTCGTCGTTGGAGGCCCGCAGCTCTTCATTCGTGGACTCCAGTTCCTCCACCAGCGATTGCAGGTTCTGGCGAGTGGCGGAGAGTTCCGCCTCCATCTCGCGCACCTGCTCCATGGTGGGCCCCGAAAGCGCGGGGTACCCGCCCACCGGGGGCTCCTGCGTTTCGACGAACGCGACCGCGAACAACGCCTCTCCGTCGAGTTCACCGGCCGGATAAACCAGGGTTTGCAGACTGACCCGCTTGCCCTGGATCTCAAACGGGCAGCGCAGGCCCTCGGCGGGACGTCCGGTGCGGCGGCAGCGGTAGATCTGGGCGCGCAGGGACGCCGCCAGAGCTTTTGGCGCCAGCGCCAGCAGGGTCATCTCGCGGCCACCGGTTTTCGGAGTCAGGTAGCGCTCAATGGAGCCCCACGTTTCCCTCACCTGGAAAGCGCCATCCGTTAGCACGGCGGCCGGGGCAAACGCCTCCAGCAGTTTGCGCTGGAATTGAGCCACGGAAGAGCTGGCGCCAGCCCCGCCAGCCGGCCGTTCGGCCCGCACCGCATCCCATCCATCGCTGAGCGCCTGCCGCCGCAAGCGCGAGTTGAGATCGCGATTGACGTAGACCTTGTTGCGGCGGTCCACGGCCTGGAACATCGAGCCCCGCGCATGCTCGCTCTTTCCCAATAGCAGCACCCCCCCGGGCTTCAGGGCCTGATGGAAGCGGTGCAGCACTTCTTCCCGCGCGCAGGCACGAAGGTGGAGCAGCAGATTACGGCAACTGATGAGGTCCAGCGACAGAAAGGGCGGATCCCGCAATACGTCATGCCGGGCGAAGATCACCCGTTCTCTTACGGCCTTCTCCACCTGAAAGCCCCGGCCTACGTTGCGAAACGTCCGCTTCACGATATCCGGCGGCAACTGCCGCACCTTCTCCTCCGCATAAATAGCGCGGCGGGCCGGCGTGATCGCCCCTTCGTCCAGGTCCGTCGCGAAGACCTGTACTCGCCGGTGGGGAATGTACTGCTCGAAAAGGATGGCGAGCGTATACGCCTCTTCGCCCGTGGCGCAGGCCGGCACCCAGGCCCGCAAGGGCCCGGTGCCATCCTGGAACTGGCGGGCGATGGCGTCCCCCAGGGCATCGAAAGGCCCTTCGTCCCGAGCGAAGGAGGTCACGGATCTGACGGTGTTCCGCATCAGCCGCTGGATCTCTTCTGGGTCTTTCTCCAGTAGGTCGCGATAGGCGGTGAGCGTGCCCGCGCCCACCGATCGTGCGCGCTGCGTCACCCGCCGCAGGATGGTTTTGTGCTTGTACAGCCGTAGATCGACCTCCGTGGCGGCCAGCACCACGCTTAGGATGCGCTCCAGTTCGTCCGCTTCCTCCAAACCGTTCAGGCTCTCCGGTCCCTCCGGCACTCCCAGGCCGGCCACGCGTTTGGCAAGCGCCTCCAGCGTCAGTACGGCGTCGGCGCAACCAGTGGCGCGCGCCGCCTCGGGCATCCCCGCCTCCTTCGCCGATTTGGGCTCCTGTATGAACACGCGCCCCCCGGCGGACTTCACCGCGCGGACACCCTCGGCCCCGTCCGAACCGGTTCCCGAGAGAACGATCGCCACGCAGCGCGGTCCGAACGCGGCGGCCGCCGATTGGAACAGGCGATCCACGAGCGGCTTCGGTCCACGCACGCCGTGAGCCCGCAGACGCAGCACCTCGCCCTCGACGATGGCGTCGGAGTCCGGCGGCGTCACGTACACGTGGCTGGGACGCAGCGGTCCTTGATCCACCGCATCCTCAACTACCAGCCGCGTTTCCCTGGCAAGCAGGTCGCGCAACATGCTGACATGGCCGGGCGACGTATGGTGCGCCACGATAAACGACAAACCGCAATTCGCGGGTAAGGGGGCGAGTAGGCCACGGAGAGCCTCCAGGCCGCCCGCCGAGGATCCGACGACGGCCAGTACCGGTTTACGCTCGGGATCCACGGTTGCGGGATTCAATGCCCCTCTCCGAATTAGTTACTCCGTTAGCAGCCCTTGGCTAGCAGCCCGTGTGGTAGTCCGAAAAGACCGCTCCCTGGAAAGCCGCCTCCGGACTTCATTACCTCTGATGTCCCGTAGCGGCGTTCCGGCTTGCTTGCGCGCTCGGCTCATTAGAATGAACACGTTACGGAGCTGCGACCGCGAGGTGAGGGGGCTTGCCCCGTGCTGCTAGTTCTCCCCTAATTATGCGCTTTTGTACACTTCATGCAAGCGCAAAGAGAGAATCGCCGGATTTGATCATGCGCGTAAATGCCGCCGGCCAGGGTGGCGCTACCACGGAAAGACGCGGGGGAGTAGCATGGGTGAGACAGGCGACACGGATGCAGAGACGCGAATTCCTGACTTTACCGGCGGCGATGCAAACGCCGCGCATGACCACACGCACGCGCTTTCAGGTGGCGTGCATGACATTGCCCTATTCCCCCTTCCCGCTCGACCGGGCGCTGGAAGGCGTGAAGAACGCAGGCTATTCCTATGTAGCCTGGGGCGTGAATCATCGCGATGCGGCGGGCAACAGCCGCCCGCTGCTGGCCGTGGATGCGCCTCCCGCCGAAGCGGGGCAGTTGGGCAATCGCTGCCGCGATATGGGCCTGCGGCCCGTCATGATGTTTGCGACCGTGAATCTGGAAGCCGCAAATGCAGTCGATGCGCATAAGCGGCGGATAGACCAGGCTGCGGCGGCGCGCATTCCATTTCTGTTGACTTTCGGCAAGACCGCCAAGGGAGAATACGATGCGTTTGTCCGCAATCTCAAAGTAGCCGCCCTCCATGCGGCCCAAGCCAATGTAACTATTGTGATCAAACAGCACGGCGGGAACACGGCAACGGGCGCGGATTGTCTGAAAATCGTGAAGGAAGTGGCCGAACCCTCCGTGCGTATCTGCTACGACGCGGGCAATGTACTCGATTACGAGAACCACGACCCGATTCCCGACATCCAAGTCTGCTACCGCGAGGTTCGCGCCTTCGCCATCAAGGACCATCGCAACACGCCCAAGGACGAGGACTGCGGTCCCGGCTTCGGCGAGATCGACCACTACAAATTACTTTCCCCCGTGATGAACCTGGGCCACACCATGCCCCTGGCCTGTGAGAACATATTCGAGCCCCTGGTACCGCGGCCTCGTACGCCGGAAGAAGTGGACCGGCTGGCGCAGCGAGCGCGAGAATACATCGAGACGGTTCTGCGGGGCCTGGAATCGCACCTGCCGGCCGGAGTTTAAGGGAGAGAACAGATGGCTTTTGAAAGAAGAGCATTCCTGATCGGGACCTCGGCGGCGGCCTTTGCCCAAAGCGGAGCCACGGTGGCGACGGCCATGATCGGCACGGGCAACCGCGGCACCCACGTGCTGCGCGGCGTCCTGGAGCAGCCGAATGCGAAGGTGCTGGCGGTCTGCGACATCAAGCCGGACCGGCTGGACAACGCGGCCAGTGTCGCGGCGAAGGATAATCCGAAAACCTATCGCGATTGGAAACAGGTGATTGACCGCAAGGATATCGAAGCCGTATTCATCGCGACGCCGCCGCATCTCCATGCCGAGATGGCGATTGCGGCGCTGCAGGCGGGCAAGCATGTCTATTGCGAGAAGCCGGTTGGCGTCACCGCGGCGCAGGTGCGGAATCTGGTGAAGGTTGCCAAAAGCGCGAAGCGGGTGTTCGTTGCCGGGCAGCAATTACGCTCGCATTTGCAGATGACGGAGGCTGTCGGGAAGATCCGAGGCGGGCTGATCGGCGACCTGTTGATGGTGAAGGCGCAGCGTCACGCCAGCGCCGATCTGCCGCACGACAGCACATCCGGCGACTGGTACTTCGATGTCTCGAAATCCGGCGGCTATTTGATTGAGCAGTCCGTACACAACCTGGACGTCTGCAACTGGGTGATCGGCGCGCATCCCACCAAGGCGTGCGGCTTTGGCGCCACCAATCTCTACAAGAACGACCCGCCGGGCCGCAGCATCTTCGATTGCGGCAGCATGACGTTCGAGTATCCGGGCGGCGTTGAGATGGCGTTCACGCAGAACGTATTTCATCCGCGCGGGCTGCAGGGGGGCGGGCAGTTGGTGCTGGTGTACGGGTCAAAGGGCGCGGTCGACCTGATGTACGCGGCTACGATGTATCCCATGGAGCGCGACGGCAAGCCGCAGGTGATCGCCGAGAAGCGCGAAGAGAAGACCCACGCCCATACCACCGCCTTCTACGATGCCATCACCAAGGGCGGGCCAAATCCAGCGGATATCACGGTCGGCGCCACGGCGGCCTTAACGGCGATCCTCGGTCATGAAGCCATGACCCGGCAAAAGGTGGTAACCTGGACGGAGCTAGGGGTGGAGGTCTAACCAGGCCACCGTGCACGGGAACGGCGATTGACGTGTGTTCGCCGCCGCGCTATCCTATCAAAAGCGTTTCAAACAGGATTTTGGTTCTACTGTAACTATGGCTAATACGTTTTCTGCCCTGAAACGGGTGCGGATGACCGAGCGCAAAACCGAAGTGAACCGCATGCGGAAAACCCGCCTGCGTCACCAGATTCGATCCATGCGCCGGCTCCTCGACAAAAAGGATCTGCCCGCAGCGCAGGCCCTGCTGCCCGCCACCTTCTCCATCGTCGACCGCGCCGCCAAGTGGGGCGTGATCAAAAAGAATACCGCGGCCCGCTACAAGTCGCGCCTGGCCCACCGCCTGGCCAAACTAGCGGCCTAACTTCAAGTAGGGCAGACGTCCACGTCTGCGCGGGACCTCCAGGTCCCGCCCCCCTACTACGGAGCCGGACGAGCCCGCGCCGGTCCCCGTACCACAGCATTCAAAAACAACACATTCATCCCATCGCTAAACGCCCGGAAGTTCGGGTCCGCCGTAAAGCCGATCACCAGGCCCCTGCCCTCATTCTGCACGATTACTAGCGGCTTGAAAGCCAACTGCTTCCGATTGTCCTCCCACATATAGCCCGACGCCATCACTTCCTCCGGTCCGGTGAACACCGCCGGGTTGAAGCCCTTGTCCAGCTTGATGGGCGTAAAGATCGCCCGCCCGTCCACCATCGCATACACATGCGAGCCCACACCCGCGCTCATCCAATGCTCCGGATCCAGCTTCGCCTTCGCCAGCACCCCCGCCACGGCATCCGGTAATTCCTTATCCGCCTGGATGGCTTTGTCGAAGTCTTCCTGCTTGGTGAAGAGCTTACCGGGCTGGCGGGTCTCGGCCGCGTCCGCTTTCTTCGGCGGCTCGCCCGGCCGGAAGCGATCCTCCTGCGCCACCGCCAGCAAGCCCACCTTCGGATCCGCCAGAAACGACACCCCACCGCCGATGCCAATCAGCGTGCCACCCGCCGTCACCCAATTCTTCAACCGCTGCACCGCGGCCGGATTCAACGCGGCGCCATAGCCCCCGCCCGAGCCCGTATCCGGCAGAATCAGCGCCTGGAACCGGCTGAGATCGGCGGTAGCCAACTGGCGCGTGCGGATAACGGTGACCGGCATCCCATACTGCCGTTCCAAAACGAAGCGAGTATGCCCCGCGGAACTCGCCGACACCGGCTCATCCCACGCCAACGCCACCGCCGGCCGCCGCAGATGCCAGACATGACGGCTACCGAAGTTCACGCCATCCTCCACCCAACTGGTGTCCGTAGCCACCACCTCCGCGCCGGACTCCGCCGCCAGGCGCGTCATGGCTGCCGCCAGCGCGGGCGGATTCTCCTTCACCCGGAAGATCACCGTGCCGGCTGGGTAGTGCCGCCCCTTCAGCGTGAACGCCTTGTCCGAACTCCAGGCATCGAAGCCTTCCCGTAGCGCGGCAACCAGCAGTTTCCCCGCGCCCGACGTTCCCCAAGACACCAGATAGGCCACCGTCGCCGACCCTCCGGCCACCTGCCCCCTCGGCACTTCTCCGGCCTTCACCGCATCGAAAGTCCCCGCCGTCACCGCCTTCGCCTGCAGCATCTCCACGTTGTAAAGCAGCGGCAGCGACCAGCCCGTCACATCGTAAATCTCATCGGGCAGCTTGCGGGCGCGGCGCCGCTCCTGTTCCGCGACGAACTTCGGATCGAGCGGCACCTGCGGATCCAGCAGGACGCGCACCAGGCGCTTGGCGGGCTGCGCCAGCGGAACAACATAACTGCCCGCGGGCAACTCGCGTCCCTCCACACGCACGGCCGCGGTGGCTCGCTTCACGTCAATGCCGTGCTCGGCCAGCAAAGCCGCCAGCTTGTCGACAGCGGTAACGTTGCCCGCGCGCGGCAGCACATACTCCTTCACCGGTTCGGCCGCGCCTTCCTCGATCGCCAGCTTCCGAAAACTGTAGAAGCGCTCCAGCAACTGCTGCCGGTAACGCGCCGCCGTTTCCAACGTCGCCAGCCCGGCCACAAAGTGGCGCTGCACCGTATCGCGAAACGTGAACACCGTGCCGTCGCTCTTGCGCATCTTCAGCCCGCGCGCCGACGCCTGTTCGTACGTCATCGCCATGCCGCCGTGATAACACGGCCAACTCGCGCCATAACCCGGATAGAAATTGTCATAAACCTCGCGCGTGAAGTAGTTGAAGCCGAAATGATCGAACCACTTCGCGTTGTTCTTCCCCACCCATTGCAGGCCTTCCATCAGGTCCTTGGAAAGATGCGGATTGAAGGGATCCGCTTCGGGCGTGAAGTAATAGGTGCTGTCCGAGCCCATTTCGTGCAGATCGACGAAGATCTGCGGATACCATTCGAGAACGCTGCGCACCCGGCCGCGCGTCTCCGGCTGCGTTAACCCCAGCCAGTCGCGGTTCATGTCGAAGTAGTAGTGGTTGGTACGCCCGCCCGGCCACGGCTCATTATGCTCGGCGGCCAGCGGGCTCTCGTTCGCTTCAATCCCTTCGGCAATCTCGAAGTTGTGCACGAACCGGTCCCGCCCGTCGGGGTTCTGCAGCGGATCGATCAATACCAGCGTGTTGGAGAGGATCTCCTGGGTCATCTTGTCGTTCCGGGCCGCCAGCAGATGATGCGCAGTCGCCAGCGCGGCGTCCGGCGACGAGATTTCATTCCCATGAACGCCATACGCCAGCCACACAATGGCCGGCAGATTCGCCATCAGCTTCTTCGCACCTGCGTCACTCGTCTTCCGCGGATCCGCAAGCCGCTGCATCGAAGCTTTGATCTCATCCAACCGCTTGAGATTCGCCTCCGACCCCACCACCAGATACACCAGCCGGCGCCCTTCCCACGTCTTGCCGTACTCCACCACGCGCAGGCGAGTGGGCGCGTAAGCCGCCAGCGCTTCCACATACCGCAGAATGTTGGCGTGAGAGCTGATGCGCTCCCCGAAGTCGTACCCCAGCACTTTCTTCGGCGCAGGTACGGCGGCATCCAGCGCGACACCAGGCCACAGCGGGCTCACCTGCCCCCAGGCCTGGCAGGCCAACATCGCAATCAGAAAGAGACTCCTCGGCATCCCCCCAGAATAGCGGGCTGGCCGTGTACCCTGTCGCACAAAACAGACTGTAACCGAATAGCAGTTGCTACCCGTCCCAATTCGATAGACACTGTAACTGTATCTTCTTGGGGTGGCCGGCGCCTTCCTCGCGTCCGGACGAAACTTTCATCTAAGTAGCAGCAGAGAAGGAGAGTACGCGAGTTGAACGTGAAGTTGTCGGAACGGGAGACGGTCTGGGAGCCTACGGATCGTTGGACCACGCAGGATGCCGCCGAGCTGTACGATGTCGCCAGTTGGGGCAAGGGCTACTTCGCGGTTGGCGAAAACGGCAACCTCTGGGTGCATCCCACCAAGGAGCCGGGACGCCGCGTCGATCTGAAATCGCTGGTCGACCAGTTGGTGATGCGCGGTATCTCGCTGCCCATCCTCATTCGCTTCGGCGATATTCTGCAACAACGCCTGGGTGAGATTCACCAGGCCTTCCAAAGCGCCATCAGCGAACACAACTATAAAGGCGGCTATTGCTGCGTCTACCCCATCAAGGTGAACCAGCAGCGCCACGTAGTGGAAGAAGTTGTACGCTACGGCAAGCCCTTCAAGTTCGGCCTGGAAGCCGGCAGCAAGCCGGAATTGCTGGCCGTGCTCGCCATCGCCGATAACGAAACCCCTATCATCTGCAACGGCTTCAAAGATGACGAGTACATCGAATTCGTCATGCTGGCCAAGAAGATCGGGCGCCGCATCATCCCCGTGGTCGAGAAGTTCACAGAGCTCGACCTGATTCTGAAGTATTCGAAAAAGGTGGGCGTGCGCCCGGAGTTCGGGATCCGTGTGAAGCTCGCCAGCCGCGGCTCCGGACGCTGGAAGTCCTCCGGCGGCTACCGTTCGAAGTTCGGCCTCACGGTCAGTGAAGCGCTGGAAGCCCTGCGCCAGATGAAAGAACTGGGAATGGAAGACTGCATCAAGCTGTTGCACTTCCACCTCGGCAGCCAGATTACCAACATCCGCCAGATCAAGGGCGCCGTCATCGAAGCCGCCCGCTGCTACGTGGAGTTGAAGAGGCTGGGCGCAGGCCTGGAGTTCATGGACGTGGGCGGCGGTCTCGGCATCGACTACGACGGTTCGCAGACGGACTTCGAATCCAGCGTCAATTACACGCTGCAGGAATACGCCAACGACATCGTTTATCACATCCAGAACGTCTGCGATGAGGCGGAGGTCCCGCATCCGAACATCATCACCGAAAGCGGCCGCGCCATTGCCGCCTATCACAGCGTGCTGGTGTTCAACGTCCTCGGCGTCACCGGGTTCGGCGATGAATCCGACGTGCCCGACAAGCTGCCGGAAGACGCCGAGCAGCCGCTCATCGACCTTCTCGAGACCTACAAAAGCCTCTCGGTGAAGAACATGCTCGAGAGCTTCCACGACGCCCAACAGGCCCTCGATGCGGCGTTAAACCTCTTCAGCCTCGGCTATCTTTCCCTGGAACAGCGCGCCCAGGCCGAGAACATCTACTGGGGTATCTGCAAGCGCATCCAGCGCATGGCCCATGGCCTGGATTACTTCCCGGAAGATCTGGAAGGCCTGGAAGGCATGTTGTCGGATACCTATTTCTGCAACTTCTCGCTGTTCCAGAGCATGCCCGATAGCTGGGCGGTGAAGCAGTTGTTCCCCATCATGCCGGTACACCGCCTGAACGAGCAGCCTTCGCGCGCCGCCATCCTCGGCGACATCTCCTGCGATTCAGACGGCAAAGTCGATCAGTTCATCGACCGCCGCGACGTGAAGCGCACCCTGCCGCTGCACCCCTACAACGGCTCGCCCTACATCCTGGGCACCTTCCTCGTCGGAGCCTACCAGGAGATCCTCGGCGACTTGCATAACCTATTCGGCGATACCAACGCCGTGCATGTCCGCGTGGGCGATAACAACGAGGTCATCCTCGACGCCTTTGTGCAAGGCGATACCGTCCGCGAGGTACTCGACTACGTGCAGTTCAACGCCCGCCACCTCTGCGACGAGTTCCGCCGCGACGTGGAAGGCTCGGTCCGCGAAGGACGTATCGGTTTCGAGGAGGCCGGACGCCTGTTACGGTTCTATGAAGACGGCCTGCACGGGTACACGTACCTGGAAGAAGTCGGGGAGTGAACCGGCCATTTAGACAATCTTGATGGGATTTGGGGTGATTGAGCCCCAAACCCCTCTTCATCTGTTCTATAATCAGGAGGTACCCTTACAAGAACCTCCCATTATGTCCACCTCAGAAGTGAGTCCGGTTGCCTCTCGCACCGGCGGCCCGTCATACCGCGTCGTCAATGACTGGAGCATTCAAGTAGCTACCGTTAACGGCTCGGGCAGCCAGACCGCCAATAGTGTTCTGATGCGTTCCATCTTCCAGATGGGCGTGCCCGTATCGGGCAAGAACCTCTTTCCTTCGAATATCGCGGGTCTGCCGACGTGGTTTACCATCCGTGCCAACAAAAACGGCTGGATCGGTCGCAAGAAGGAGATCGACTTCCTGATTGCCATGAATCCGGAGACGGCGCGGGAAGACGTCCTGAAATTGCAGGAAGGCGCGGCGGTCGTTTATGACGAACCGCTAAAGCTGAACGAGTTGCGGAGCGATCTGCACTTTTACCCGGTGCCCTTCGACAAGATTGTGGCGCCGGTGTGTCCCGATGCGAAGCTGCGCAAGCTGGTCAAGAACATCATCTATGACGGCGTGGTGGCGCACCTGCTGGGCATCGATCTGGAAGAGATGCGCAAGGCGCTGTACAAGCAGTTCGGCGCGCGCAAGGCCAAGGCGGCGGAACTGAACTGGAACGCCATCCTGGCGGGCAAGAAGTTCGCCGAAGAGAACCTGGAGAAGAAGGATCCGTTCTGGGTAGAGCGGATGGACGCGACCAACGGCAAAATCATCATCGACGGCAATGCGGCCGCGGCGTTGGGCTGCGTGTTTGCCGGTTGCACGGTGGTGACGTGGTACCCGATCACGCCTTCCTCCTCGCTGGTGGAGTCGACCATCGCCTACTTCAAGCGGCTGCGGATCGACAAGGCCACGGGTAAGGCGAGCTTCGCGGTGGTGCAGGCGGAGGACGAATTGGCCGCCATCGGCATGGTGATCGGCGCATCCTGGGCAGGCGCCCGCGCCATGACGTCCACCTCCGGCCCCGGCATCTCCCTGATGGCGGAGTTCGTGGGCCTGGGGTATTACGCCGAAATCCCGGCGGTGATTTTCGACGTGCAGCGCGTCGGTCCCTCAACAGGCCTGCCGACGCGCACCATGCAAGGCGACATCTTAAGCACGGCGCTGCTGTCGCATGGCGACACCAAGCACCCGATGTTCTTCCCCTCCTCCCCGGCCGAGTGCTTTACCATGGCCGGCGCCGCGTTCGACTTCGCCGAACAGTTCCAGACGCCGGTGTTCGTCATGACCGATCTCGATCTGGGCATGAATAACTGGATGGCGGATCCGTTCGACTATCCGGCCGAACCGCTGAATCGCGGCAAAGTGCTGACCGCCGCCGACCTGGATAAGGTGACCGAGTTCGCCCGCTATCGCGATGTCGACGGCGACGGCATTCCGTACCGCACGCTGCCGGGTACGGCGCATCCCAAAGCCGCTTACTTCACGCGCGGTTCGGGCCACAACGACAAGGCCGCCTATACCGAACGCGAAGACGATTACGTGAACAACGTGAATCGCCTGTCGCGGAAGTTTGAAACCATGCGCAGTTGGGTTCCCCAACCGGAAGTGGAATTGAACGCCAAGGCGAAGATCGGCATCGTCTGCTGCGGCACCTCGCGCTATGCGGTAGAAGAAAGCCGCGACCAGATTGTTCGTGAATACGGCATCGAAACCAGCTATCTGCGCCTCAAGGCCTATCCCTTCACCGGCGCCCTGCTCGATTTCGTCAACCAGCACGACCGCGTCTACATCGTGGAACAGAACCGCGACGCGCAACTGATGGCGCTGATGCGCCTGGAGTTCCCTGTCGACGCGCTTGCCAAGCTGCGGAGCATCAAATACTACGGCGGCATGCCGCTGGATGCGCGCACCGTTACCACCGACTTTGTGACCCAGGAGGGATTATGAGTACCGCCGCCGCCCCGCCGCCCGCTCCGAAGAAAGTAAACCGCATTGGATTGGAAGTTCTGCCCTACCGCGGAGCGAAGACGACGCTGTGCGCCGGCTGCGGTCATAACTCCATCTCCGAGCGTATCGTGGAAGTCTTCTACGAACTGGGCATCGAGCCCTGGACCGTGGCCAAGATGTCCGGTATCGGCTGCTCTTCGAAGACGCCGGCGTACTTCCTGAGCCAGGCGCATGGTTTTAACTCCGTGCACGGCCGCGCTCCGGCCGTCAGCACCGGCGCGTTACTGGCGAATAAGACGCTGCGTGGCGTGGTGGTCACCGGGGACGGCGATACGGCTTCCATCGGCATCGGCCAGTTCGTTCACATGCTGCGCCGCAATGTGCCGCTGACCTACATCATCGAGAATAACGGCGTCTACGGTCTGACCAAGGGCCAATTCTCGGCGACGGCGGATCGCGGATCGAAACAGAAGTCGGGTGTGATTAACGACATGCCGCCCATCGACTGCTGCCTGCTGGGGATCGAACTCGGCGCCACGCTGGTGGCCCGCTCCTTCTCCGGCGATAAGAAGCAGCTCAGCGCGATTCTGAAGGCTTGCATCTCACACAAGGGTCTGGCGGTGGTGGACGTGATTTCGCCGTGCGTTACCTTCAACGATCACGAAGGATCGACGAAGAGCTATTCCTACGTGAAGGATCACGAGACGGCGCTGCATGAGCTGAGCTACGTGCCTTACTACGAAGAGATTCAGATCGACATGGCCGAAGGCGAAACGCGCGACGTCACCCTGCACGACGGCTCGCACCTGCGCCTGAAAAAGCTGGATCGCGATTACGACCCCACCAACAAGAGCCAGGCGCTCAATGCCATTCATGACGCCGAAGCCAAGGGCGAAGTGCTGACCGGCATCCTCTATGTCGAACAGAAGCGGGAAACGCTGTTGGACATGTTGAACCTGGTGGATGAGCCGCTGGCGACGCTGCCCGTGGAACGTATACGCCCCGGCAGGGAAGCGCTGGACATGATCATGGAGGAGCTGCGCTAACGGGCGGGACCGCATGAAAGGGCTGCGCGTCGTCCTCGTCAGCCCGCGTAACCCATTAAACATCGGCGCGGCCGCCCGTGCCATGAGCAACTTCGGGTTCTCCGACTTGGCGTTGGTAAACCCCTACGACCTTGCCTTCCGCGAGGCGCAATCGGCCGTCAACGCCGATCATGTCATGCAGGCGGCCACCGTCCACGAAACCGTCGCCGCCGCGGTAGCCGACTGCCAGTTGGTAGTAGGCACCACCGGCGGTGACCATCGCGAATTGGCCCTCCCCCTCCACCGGCTGGAGCAGGGTGCCGCCGTAATCCGGGAAAGCGGCGCGCAAGTCGCCCTGCTCTTCGGCTCGGAAAAATACGGCCTATCCAACGACGACATCAGCCACTGCCACTGGCTCATGCGTATCCCGGCGCGACCGCAGCATAGCTCGATGAATCTCGGCCAGTCCGTGGCGGTATGCCTCTATGAACTCATTCGCAGCGACGTGCCGGAGGTGCTGCCCGAGGCGCCCGCCGCCACCCACCAGCAACGCGAAGTGCTGCAAGAGCGCATAGCGGAGGTCCTGGCCATCAGCGGTTATGCCGACCACACCGCCACCGCGGGCGCGGACCAGCGCCTCCGCCTGCTCATCGGCCGCATGGGCCTCAGCCGCCGCGATGCCGAGATCTGGCTCGGCGTCTTCCGTCAGATCCTTTGGAAATTACGCCAACAGCAGCTACACTGAAACCAGCGCGTCCCAGAATCTAACGGAGGAGTTATCTCCATGTTTCGTGTTTTCTTTCTGATTGCCGCGCTCGCGCTTCCCTCGGCTGCCCAGATGCCCCAGCGGCGGCCCATTGTTCGAGCCAACGGCGAAGGCATCGTTTCCATCCGCCCCGATCAGGTGAAGGTAAGTGTTGGCGTCACCAACCAGGCGGGCACCGCCCAGGAAGCGGCGGACCAGAATGCCACCGTCACCAACAACGTCCTCGCGGCATTGCGGCAGTTGCTGGGCGCGACGGCGGATATCAAGACGCTCGGCTACTCGCTCAATCCTATCTACAGCAATACGCCCGGAGCCAACCGGCCCATCATTGGCTACCAGGCCACCAACACCATCGAAATAACGTTGAACGACATCAGCCTTGCCGGACGCGTGATCGATGTTTCGGCACAGGCGGGCGCCACTAATGTCAACGCCCTGCGCTTCGGGCTGCGCGATCCGAATCCCACCCGCATCCAGGCGCTGCGTGCGGCGGCGCTGCAGGCACGGCAGAAGGCCGAGGCAATTGCGACCGCGCTCGGCGGCCGCGTCGGCCAAGTGCTCATCGCTGAAGAGGGTGGGTCGATAAGCCCGATTCCGGTAGACTCCCGCTCCGTTGGCTTTGCGGCGGGCGCGACGCCCACCACCATCGAGGCCGGCACCCTGGAAGTCCGCGCCTACGTCGCCATCGAAGCCGAATTCACCCAGTAATCAACGCCCGTAGAACTTATCCACGTCCGCTTTCAGCTTCTGCAGGGAGGGGACGTGGATATACATCATGTGGCCGGCTTCGTACTCACTCCAGGTGAAGTTCTTGCGAAGCTCCGGCGCCAAACCCATATGCGCCACTGTGTACTCCACGGCGTGAAACGGCGTCGCCAGATCGTAGTATCCCGACGCCACGAACACGCGCATGTGCGGGTTGCGCTCCATCGCCTGCCGCAGATCGACACTGGTATCGGCGAAGCCCTGCCCGAACCCTGCGCCCGCAATCCCCCAATCCCAGGGCGAAGTAATCCCTCCGCCCAGCGCGAAGTATTCCTTGTCGTCCTGCGTCCAGCCCAACTCCTGCCGCGCGTATTGCTCCATTAGCGACGTATAGGGAGGGCGGATGGCCGTTAGGCTGGGGTCGAACTCAGGAGTCTCGCCCAGCGCTCCCCCGGCGTGTCCCGTAAGCCTGCCATCCAGACGCCCCACGCTGAGTCCCTTGTCCCGCAGCAGCTCTTTGCAGAAGTGCTGGATCTCCACACGCAGGTCGCTGGCTTCCAAAAACGTCCGCGAAAGCCCCGTCAGGCGCGCCAGTTGGTCCACGCCGCGCTTCCGTTCTTCCACCGTGAGCTGATCGCCTTTATAAAGAAGCAGTTGATAATCCCCGCCGGCGAAGCGCTTGGCTTCCGCCACGGCCTTCGCAAGTCCACCTTGCTGCAGGTCGACCGGCAGCCGTTTGTGATACCAGGCAATGGAGGTATAGGTTGGCAGGAACACCGCGTAAGGCAGATCGTTGCCGCGGGCAAAGCGCGCCGTTTGGAAGTTCATGATGGTGGAAACCAACATCACGCCGTTCAGCCCCACGCCATGATCCAGCAGCCACTTCGACAATGCCGAGGCGCGTGTGGTGCCGTAGCTTTCCCCCGCCACATACAGCGGCGATGTCCAGCGCTTCGATTGATTCAGATACTGCCGGATAAACGTGCCGACGCTTTCCGTATCGCCCCGCAGGCCGAAGAACTTCTTCCCCGTCTCACGATCCTTGGGGCGGCTGAACCCCGTGCCAACCGGGTCAATGAAAACCAGATCGCTCTTGTCCAGCCAGGTCGCGGCGTTATCCTCCAGCTTGTAGGGCGCAGGCGGCAGCGAGCCGTCGTCATTCATCCGCACCCGCCGCGGCCCAATGGCGCCCAAATGCAGCCACAGCGATCCGGCGCCCGGCCCGCCATTGAAGCAGAACGTCAGCGGCCGCGCGGCCTCATCGGCGGCTTTCGGCAGCCGCGTATAGGCAACGTAGAAGAGGTTGGCCTCAATCTCGCCAGCCTCGTTGCGCAGCGGCATCATGCCCACCGTCGAGTGATACTTCAACGTGCCCTGCCCGATGCGGATTTCATGCTCGCGCGTGACCGGCGCGACTTCATTCAGATTGCGCCGTTGCGGAGGCTGTGGCGGAGCCGGCGTCTGTCCAAATAGGGCGGTGACCAGAAGCAACACGGGAAGCATGAGAGTCATGGTAGCGCGGCGTGTTCTGATAGAGAGGAAAGCATGCATCTGACCCAGCTCTTCGACCCATCGCTGCAGGGCCGCGCCGCTCAGCCCGCACTGGAGTTCCAGGGCGTCTCCTACACGTTCGGCGATATCGAAGCGCGCGCCAATCGTACCGCGCACTGGCTGCTCGATCAGGGAGTCCGCCGCGGCGACCGCATCTGCGTCTACCTGCCCAACTGCCTGGAGATCATCGACCTCTTCCTGGCCTGCACGCGCACGGGCATCCTCTTCGTGCCGGTGAACATTCTCTACCGCGATCGCGAGATCCAGCACATCCTGGGCGACGCCCAACCCGCGCTGTTCGTAAACGACTGCGCGATGCTGGCCGATGCGGCGGCCAAGCCTGCAACGCGGCCCCCGCTGCCTGCATTAGAAGGAGACGACATCGCCGCGATCGTCTACACCTCCGGCACCACCGGCGTCTCCAAGGGCGCCATGCTGACGCATAACAACTTCCTCGCGAATGCCGCCAACCTCATCGCTTGCTGGCAGATCACCGCGGCCGACCGGCTGCTGTTGCCGCTGCCGCTGTTCCATGTGCATGGGCTGGGGAACGGCATCCCCTGCTGGCTCGCCAGCGGGTTTCACGTGCGCCTGCTGGAGCGATTCGACCACACCACCGCCACCGCGCAGTTCCTGGACTACCAGCCAACGCTGTTCTTCGGCGTGCCCACCATGTACGTGCGGCTGCTGGAAACCGCGCCGGATGCGGCCCGCCAGATCGGCGTGCGGATGCGGTTATGGGTATCGGGCTCGGCGCCGCTGCCTCCGCAGGTACTCGACGAATTTCGCACCCTGTTCGGACACACCATCCTCGAACGGTACGGCATGACGGAGACGCTGATGAACATCAGCAATCCGTACACGGGCGAACGGCGCGCGGGTACCGTGGGCTTTCCGCTGCCGGGCGTTTCTGTACGTATCTTGGACACCGAAGGCAACGACGTCCCACCCGGAGCCACTGGAGAACTCCATCTGAAAGGGCCGAACCTGTTTGCCGGTTATTGGGGCCGCGAACAGGCCACGCGCGATGCCTTCCATGACGGCTGGTTCAAGACCAGCGACATGGGTACGCGAGCCGAAGACGGCTACATCACTCTCCAAGGCCGCAAAAGCGACCTCATCATCTCCAGCGGCTTCAACATCTATCCGCGCGAGGTGGAGGAGTTCCTGCTGGAGCAGCCGGAGGTAGCCGAAGCGGCCGTGATCGGCGTGCCGGACGCCCGCAAAGGCGAGATCCCGGTGGCGTTTATCGTGCCGCGGCCTGGGGCCTCGCTGGAAACTCTGGAAGAGCGCTGCCGGCAGAATCTGGCCAGTTTCAAAGTACCCAAGCAAATGGTACCCGTGGAAAAACTCCCGCGTACGGCCTTAGGAAAAGTACAAAAACACATACTGGCCAGCAAGCTGCAATAGCGCCTATGTGCACACTGCAGTAATTCTGAATGCATCTTCCGGCTCGGACAACAAACAACCGGCCGCCGATGCCATCTGGGAGGCCTTCCGCGAGACAGGCGAGTCCTGCGATGTTCTGGAAGTGGCGGCAGGCACTGACATTAAGGAGCTCGCCAAGCAGGCGGTGGAGCGCGGCGCCGATCGTGTGGTGGCGGGCGGCGGCGACGGTACCCTCCGCGCGGTGGCCTCCGCACTGGCCGGAACCGGGGCCGAAATGGGGCTGCTGCCCGTCGGCACGTTGAACCATTTTGCAAGGGATATGAAGATTCCACTCGACGATCTGGCCGGGGCGGCGCGAATCGCCGCGCGCGGCACTTCGGTCGCCGTCGACGTGGCGGAAGTGAACGGGCATATCTTCCTGAACAACGCGGTGCTGGGGCTGTACCCGGTGTATCGCGCCGAGCGGCATAAGCGCGAACGGCAGGGTTGGGGGGCGCGTAGCGCGATCCTCGGAGCAATACTCCGCACCATTCGCCGCTACCCCCTAATGACCGTCCGCCTGGTGGTGGACGGGCTGCCCGCCGTCCGCCGCACTGCCTACATTATGGTGGCCAACAACGCCCATGCCATGGAAGGTTGGAAGCCCTGGCAGCGCGAGCGGATGACGGAAGGGTCCGTATGGGTGTACGTACTTCGCGACCGCAACCGCGCGGCGTGGATCCGCGTGCTCCTCAGACTCCTCAGCGGGGAAGCGCTCGCGCAAAGCGAGTTTGAAGTATTTGAAGCCAGCGAAGTGCGTGTCGAGATGGCCAACCCGCGGGTGAGTATCTCCCTCGATGGCGAGATCGTAAAGCTGAAGCCGCCGCTCGTGTTTCGCTCCCGGCCTCGCGACCTGCGCGTAGTGGTGGCGTCCGACAGCGAACGCATCGGAGAGGTGCTCTGCGAACTATAGTCCATGTCTCCGACCTTCACTTCGGCCGCGTGGATCTGGATGTCGTCTCCCCTCTGGTAGCCGCCATCCATGCGGCGCGCCCCACGCTGACTGTTATCTCCGGCGACTTCGTGCAAAACGGCTGGCGCGCCGAGTTTGAGCAGGCCCGCGAATTCGTGAAGCGGCTACCGCAACCCTGGCTGGCCGTGCCCGGCAATCACGATCTGCCGTTCGTGAACGCCTTCCGTAGGATTACCACCGGACTGCGGCTGTACCAGAAGTACATCACGCCGGATCTGGAACCGTTCTGGGCCGATGAGGAACTGGCCGTGATGGGCATCACCACCGCGCGGCGGCTTCAGTTTCGCGGCGGCCGCATCGCTCCGGAGCAGATCCGGCGCGTCCAGCGGCGCCTCTGTTCCGTCGATCCGAAGCTGACCCGGGTGCTGGTGTCGCATCATCCTTTTGATCTCGACGAGAGCTATCACCGCCGCGAACTGGTCGGCAGAGCGCGACTGGCGATGGGCCAGTTCGCGCAATCGGTGGATATTCTGCTGGCCGGGCACATGCACGTCAGCCATGCCGGAAGCACCGCCGTCCGCTATAAGGTGCAAGGCCGGTCAGCGATCTTCGTACAGGCGGGAACGGCCACCTCCACCCGCGGGCGCGGCGAGCCGAATGCCTTCAATCGCATCGTCATCGCGCAGCCGCATCTCACCGTGGAGCGCCACCAGTACCGTAATGGCGCCTTCCACTGCGTTCGCCTGGATCGATTCTTACTGGAGCGGCCCGGCGTTTGTGAAACCGCACCGGTGCCAATGCATCCAAAGGATGTAGAGGTAGGATATCCGCAGTGAGATTGCGCCTGTAGACGCCCTTCGCTAGACTAAGCCCTGAGACCAGCCATGCCTAAGAAGTCCAATCCACCCACCTCCCAGCCCGAGGCGGCGAGCGATCTGACTCGCCGTGAAGCCGTGCAGGCAGCGGGCGCTGCCGCTGTTGCCGCAACCCTCATCGCCAAGACCGACGGGTTCCCGGCTATCCAGAAAGTCCGTGCCGCTAACAGCACGGTGGGCTACGGTGTGATTGGCACCGGCGGCCGTGGCGCTTACCATTTGGACCACTTTAAGAATGTCGATGGCGGGCGCTGCGTGGCCATCTGCGACATCGACGACGCCAACCTCAAGAAGGGTCTAGAGAAGGCGCCCGACAAGCCCGCTACCTATAAGGATTACCGCGAGCTGCTGTCGCGTAAGGATATCGACGCGGTGGTCGTCGCTACGCCGATCTACACGCACTTCCCTATTACTAAGGATGCATTGCTGGCCGGCAAGCACGTCTTCTGCGAGAAGAGCCTGGTCTTCCTGCCACAGGAAGTTCACGAACTGCGCCAGATGGCGGCGGAGCGCCCCAAGCAGACGATGCAAGTAGGCTTGCAGCGCCGGTATAGCGAGTTTTACCAGACCGCGAAACAGATGGTGCAGAAGGGCATGATCGGCGAGGTCACGCACGTCTATGCACAGTGGCACCGCAGTGGCCTGGGCCGTACCTGGACTCCTCCCGCCTGGCGCGCTTTCAAGAAATATTCAGGCGGACTGGTTGGGGAACTCGGGTCGCACCAGATCGACATCGCCGATTGGATGTTCGACTCGCATCCGGAGTTCGTCACCGGCGTGGGGGGTATCGACCACTTCAAAGACGGTCGCGACGTCTACGATAACGTGCAGCTTATCTTCAAGTATCCGAAAGGCCAGCGCCTGACCGCCAGCTACATCAGCACGAACAAGCACCTGTCCCTATTCCAGGGCACTCGTACCGAGTTCGGCGAGATGATCATGGGCAAGGACGGCACCATCGAGATCACCGTTGGTACCGATAATGAGCCGGCGCTCGGCCTGTGGTATTACGAGCCGGGTCCGAAGGTGGAAGCCGCCGGTGCGAAAAAGGAAAAGAGCGCCTCGGCAACGGCGTCGCTGCTGAGCACCGGCCGCGGCGGCCGCCCGCTCCCGATTCTGCTGTCGAAGGATCAGATGTCGGACCAGGACAGCTTCCTCTCAAAGGAAATGAAGTTTGCCCGCCGCTGGCTGTATCAGAAGGGCGTGATGACGCCGGAGGAGACTCGCAACCCCGTCGACACGCAGTTGGATTCGTTCTTGGAGTGCGTGCGCTCCGGCAAGAAGCCGGTCGCGGATATTGAAATCGGCCTGGCGGATTCCACCGCCGTCATCCTGGCGAATCTGGCCATGGATGAAGGCCGCCGCGTCTACATGAACGAGATCCACAACATGGGCAAGCCGGGTGGGGCACCGGCCGCCAAGAAGGTATAGGGAGCGGGGGCTTCCCCCCTCCCCAACCTCTGCTTACCGCGCCGCCGCTATCAGATTCGGCCCTAACTGGTCCATCACCTGAAACACCCGCTCCGCGTACTTGGGATTCGCCGGATTGTAAATCTTCAGCTTCGTCCGCATATCCTTACCGGCATAGATCGGCGAGTTCGCCAGCCGCTCGGATATGTGAAAGATGGCTTGCGTAGCGGACCGGAAGCGAATCTTCCCCGAACCCCAGCCCATCATATTCGCACTGACGCCATGCTTCCCGCCGCTCGACTCCACAAAGACAATACTCGGCAACAGGCGCCAGTCCAGCCCATGGCGATCCGCCGCGGCCAGGAAATCGGCGGTAAGGTTCTCAATCGGGCATTTGTGCTTCTGCCAGAACTGGACCATCGCCAGATAGCGCGGATCCTTCTCCTGCGAGTTGGCGGAGGGGGCCGTCGGCTTCTGTCCCAGAATGGAGCCCGGTTGACCAAACAGCAGCGCTAGTGCCGCTCCGCGCGCCAGGGTCTCCTTCACACGGCGCAGCACCCCGTCGGTGCCGGACCGCGCGGCTTCCGCGTTGGCCTCCTCGCGCGCCGCACTACGCAACTTCCGGCCAATCTCTTCCGCTATCTCTTCGTTGATTGCGGCTGCATACTGCTTCAGGAACGTGTCCCGGTAAATGCCGCCAGGCAGCTTAGCGAACTCCAGTGCTTCGATTGCCTGCAGATAGTAGCTTGCGATTTTCGTCTGCTTCGCGATCTCTTCCAGGCTTAAACCCCTGGACTGCCGCAATGCAGCGAGCTGCGAAATCTCAGCTTTCAAATCCATCAACCATTCAACTCCTTTACGGGGAGGACTTCAGGCTTGCAAAACTGCAAAGACCGACTTTCGTACTACCAAAAACCCTTGGGGGAAAAGGGTACGGGGGCAAACGAATTCCTGATGGTACCATAAGTCTGGACAGGGGCCGTCAACTCCATTCGACCTCCGTCCCCCTCAACACGTACGTTCTTCTACTTAACCCGAAGGAATCCCAGGCGATGAGCCGATTGTTATTTGTCTTAATGTTGCTTGCGGCCGCGGCTGGTTGCGAGAAGCGCGCCGAAGGCCAAAAGGCCGCCAGCCCTGCCGAGCCCGCGCCCGGTGCTCTGCAACCCATCCCTGGCATGCCCCCCGTTCTCGATTGGAAGAACATGTACTCGGAAACGGCGCCCGGCAGGATCAGCCCCGCGATCGCCAGCCATCCCGAACTCGTTTACGTGCCGAACTCGGGCGGCAATACGGTGAGCGTCATTGACCCGAATAAGATGGAAGTGATCCGCACCTTCGCCGTCGGCCGCGAGCCGCAGCACGTGGTGCCCAGTTGGGATTTGAAGACCCTCTACGCCACCAACGACCTGAGCAACACGCTGTCGGTGATCGACCCGGTGACAGGCACCTTCGTGAAGACCATCGCCGTGGACGACCCCTATAACATGTACTACACCCCGGATGGCAAGTACGCGATGGTGGTGGCCGAACGGATGAAAAAGCTCGACTTCCGCAAGCCTGATACCTTCGAACTGGTGGAGACCTTGCGCGTGCCGTGCCGCGGCGTCGACCACGTTGACTTCTCCATCGATGGCAAGTACTTCATCGCCACCTGCGAGTTCTCGGGTGAGCTGGTGAAAGTGGATACGGTAAACCGCAAGCTGGTGGGCAAGATCTCCACGCCCGGCGGGGGAATGCCGCAGGACATCAAAGTTTCGCCGGACGGCAAGGTATTCTACGTGGCCGATATGGACGCGCACGGCGTCCACATGATCGATGGCGATGAGTTCAAGGTGATCGGCTTCATCCCCACCGGCCGGGGCGCGCATGGGCTGTACGTCAGCCGCGACTTCAAGTACATGTATGTGGCAAACCGCGGCGAAGGGTCCATCAGCCTGATCGACCTCGCCACCCGGAAGGTGTCCACCAAATGGAAGATTCCGGGCGGCGGCAGCCCCGATATGGGCAACCTATCGGCGGACGGGAAGATCTTCTGGCTGTCGGGCCGCTACCATCACGTGGTCTACGCCATCGATACCACCGACGGGAAACTGCTGGCGAAGATCAAGGTGGGCCGCAGCCCGCACGGGCTCTGCGTCTGGCCGCAGCCGGGGCGTTACTCCATCGGCCATACCGGCATCCTGCGGTAATCCCTACTGCGCCGAACTGGCTTTGTTTGGTTCCCAGAGCACTTCCGGAGCGACGAGCGCATGGCTGGCCCAGCGGCTCCAGACGAACAACGCATCGCTCAACCGGTTAAGGTAGCCGACTGCCTCCGCGGGCACGGACTCCTGGCGCGCAAGCTGCACGGCCAGCCGTTCCGCCCTACGGCACACCGTCCGGGCCAGGTGCAACTCGGCATTCAGCCGGCAACCGCCTGGAAGAACGAAGGACCGTAGTGGCGCCAGCGGCTCATTCATGGCGTCGATCTCCCGCTCCAGTTGTTCGATATCGCGTTCGGTCACCCGCGGCTGCCGGGGATGGACATCTTCGGGCAATGTCGCCAAAATGCTGCCAAGGTTGAACAGCTCATGCTGGACGCGCAGCAGGATGGCGCCGAGTTCCAGGAGCGCCGGGTAGTTCCCCTGCTGATCCGCGATGGAAACGCAGGCCAGCCCAATCACCGAATTCAGTTCGTCGATGGTGCCGTAGCATTCGATGCGCAGGGTATCCTTCGGCACCCGCTGGCCACCCACCAGGCTGGTGGCGCCGCTATCGCCACGGCGCGTGTAAATGCGATTCAAAGCCAGACGCGGTTCATTGAAGACTTTCTCGGACACCCCCTCATCGTAGCAATCAGGCGGCGACAATCCGATTGTGAAGGGCGCGATATTCGGCGGCGCCCTCCTTGCCCAGGTAGCGCTCGAGAATGCGCGGTTCCGTCCGCAGCAGGTCCACCAGGATGAGCCCGTCGACAACGTTGGAGAACTTGCGGTCCAGATTAAAGGCCAGCAGTTCGCCGCCCAGCTTCAGGTACTGGCGCAGCAGCACGGGGACGCCTTTCTCATCGGGCTCGATGTCGGCCAGGATCGCCGCGAGGTCCTCCGCATCGCCGCTGACCAGACCGTCGACATCGAAGCCCTGCGGCCAGCCTTTCCGGAACGGCTTCCGCGGGCTGACCAGGTGAGCCAGGTCGCGGGCAGGGCGATGCCGGCTAAGGAACTCCACCAGCAGGTGGCGCGAGGCCGGCAGGTAGTTGTTGCTGATGCTGACCGGACCGAACAGGTAGCGGTAGCGGGGATTGCGGACGATAAACCGCCCTATCCCCTTCCACAGCGACAGCAGCGCCGAATAGCTCTTCTGGTGCTCCGGCGCCACAAAGGAGCGGCCCAGTTCCACGGCCGGACCGATCTTGCCGAAGAAAGCGGGGTCATAGCGGAACAGAGTGCCGGTATAGAGACCGGCAGTACCGCGGTCCGCCAGGATCTCGTCCGTCAGGCCAAGCCGGTAGGCCCCGGCGATACCGCGCGTGGCCGGATGCCAGAGAAACAGGTGGCGGTAATGGGAGTCGAAATGATCCAGGTCCGCGGCGTTCCCAGTGCCCTCTCCCGCCGCCCGGAACGCGACTTCGCGCAGGCGTCCGATCTCGCGTAGCAGATGGGGAATCTCGCCGGCCTCCGCCACCCAAACCTCGTACTCACCGGAGGTCAACAGATGGCGGTGGGATGGCAGGCCCGCCACTTCCCTTGCCAGCACCGCTTCATCGGCGGCCGGGGCGACGGCTTTGCGCTGCGCCATCCGCCGCGGCGGCTCGGGCCGGTTCCCCAACACCAGCACACGCTTACGAAGGTAATCCGCCGCCTGTTGCGGCGATTCGAACGACTGCAGGCGCTCGGCCGGAATCGGGTGTCCAATACGGATCTGGAAGCATTGGCTTTGTTTGTTCAACAGCTCGTGCGGCAGCAGCAACGTCCGCAGCCGCGGGTGCACCAGGCCGGCCAGGTGGAACAACGGGCTGTTGGAGCCGTCCAGATGAAGCGGCACCACCGGAGCGTTGGTACGCGAGGCCAGCTTCACCACACCGCTATTCCAGGGTCTCTCGGACACCCCGCCGCGCTTCAGATCGAGCGCGGCCACGTCGCCGGCCGGGAACATCACCAGCATGTGCCCCTGGCGCAGCCACTCCTGGGCGGTCTTCATGGCCGCCAGATTACTTCGGACGGCGGGCGCGCCGCCGTACGGGTCGACAAAGATCGTCATGGCGGCGATCTCCGGTACGCCCGCCAGCAGGGAGTTGGCTACGAACTTCACATCCGGCCGGCAACGCGGCAGAAGGCTGCCCAGCAGCACGCCTTCCAGCAGTCCAAACGGGTGGTTGGCGACAACCGCCACGGGCCCAGACTTTGGAATACGTTCCAGATCGGCGGCCGACACCTGGATGGACGCTCCCATCTCCTCGCACAGCGCGGCGCAGAATCCGGCATCGCCGCGGTGGCGCGCCCGGTGATAAAGCCGCTGCCAGGTATGGCCCTGTGTGACCCGCTGCAAAGTAGCGATGACGGGCTGCGCAAGCGACGAAGGCGAAGGGGGCATCGATTACATCTACCGTCTCTACATGAACCCGCTGTGACAGCGCGATAAAGGGTAGGTCACAGTGGGGGGGGCCACCGCTTAATTCCGCTGCAGCATGGCAAGCAGCGCGAAAACCACCAGCATCGCCAGGACGAACAGCACGATCTTCGCGGTGCTGTAGGGACGTTCGCCCTGCACCTCGCCCGTGCGGCCGTTCACCACCACTTGGTACACCTTCCCCTGGAAGCGGTAGGCGCCAATCCACACCGGCAGCAACAGGTGCCGGAAGGCTACATCGAAGAAGCGCGGATCCATCTGATGGATGCGCTGTTCGTCGCCCCCGATATCACGGCGGACTTCGTCCTGAATCATCGCCGCCATGATTTGTTTCGATTGGTCGAAGCCTTCGGCGAGCGGCAGTTGGTAGCGCTGGGCCTTGAAGCCGGAGAGAAAAGCAGGCTCGTAGGCCTTCAGTTCCTGAAGGTCCCAGGGCTCCAGTTCCCGCAGCCGCTCCGTGGGAATGGCGCGCGTGGCAGTGACGAGAAGATCGTCAAACGAGCGCTGCACTTCGCCCGAAGCCGGGTGCCAGCGCGTGTGCCGTACCTGGCGGGTTTGCATCACCGTGCGGCCCTGCGTGTCCTGGGTCTGGTAACGTTCGGCGACATAGTAATACTCGCCGCGCTCCCCGTTGTAAGGGGTAACCGATTCGGCATCGAACATCCAATAAGGGATGTAGACGCCCTGGATGGATTCCTGGCGCGCCAGCTTCTGCAGGTCGCTGGGAGCAAACCATCGCGACCCCAGCCAATCCTTCACCGAGCGGCTCGCCGTTTCCCGCGGAACCGACGCCGGCAGCACGCCATCGGGGGCAATCATCGGATCGGCCGCCTTCGCCTGGGCCACGATCTTCGCCCCACAGAACGCACAAACGCCGGCCACTTCGGGAGGCTCGAAGATCACTTGGCTGCCACAGCCGCTGCAGGAGACCTCCAACGCCTTGTCCGACATCTGGCCCAGGCGCCGGGCCGCGTCCGCGCCTACGTAGTCATCCAGAGAATGCCGCGTCTCCAGGTCGGGCTTCGCCGTATCGATGGCCCGCGTCTGGCCGCAATAGGGACATTTCATGAGGCCGGAAGCAGGATCGAACTCCATGTCGGCGGAACAGCCGGGGCAAAGGAATCGCGCGGGCATCGGTAGCAGTGTAGCGCGGGAGGGCCGGACAATAGGATGATAGCTTCCCGAGGCGTCCGCAATCCCCCTCCGGGGCGATAGCAGGGGATGTCGCGGGCTGCGATACTCGGCAGCGATGTCTCTCGCGCGGACTGCCTTTCTGACCCTCTGTGTGCAGGCAATCCTGTTTGGCCAGCAGACCATTTTCGATATCCCATCCGCCGGCCTTAGCGCCCGGCACGACTACTTCTACCAACATCAGACAGTTACGCGAGCGTGGAATCTGGAGAGGCTATGGCTCCAGAGCGGGTTTCAAGACCAGTCTGCCCTTAACGCGGGAACACGCGCGGCTTCCGTTGCGCTTTGTGGCGGGTGCACAGGTGCTGCGCGGTGCCCGGTCTCTCAGCTCAGGGTATTGGAGTTACGCCATGGTGTCTGGAGAACTGGTCCGCACCGGGACAAGGGTAACGGGCGGGTGGAACGCCGGTAGCTCCGTCCTTTTTGAGCGCACGACAGGGTTTCTGGGCCGGGTGGAGCAGACTCTCCCGCGGCGTTGGACCTTGCAGGCCGACTGGGTCTCCGGCCGTCACGCCGGGCTTACATGATTCCGGGCGTGGTCTTCCAGTTCGCTTCCCACTGGACGGTCTCAATTGGTTAGCAGATCCCCAATCGGCGGAGCCCCGGTATGCATGCCGCCGTGCTCGAATTTACACGGTTTTAACGCGCCGTTGTTTTCCCTGTAACTCAAAGAGGGGCTTGCCGGGATAATTCTTTCCTATACTGAAAGAAACCAGCTCGTTTGACTGCTACGTAGCCCGATTCCGCGGATAGAACATCCACGCGAACTTGTTACGATAGGTACAGAGTTTCAGGGGAAGGGGTTCTCGCGCCCTTTCCAAGACAATTTAGTTCGAACACAAGCTTTGGGAAAGGAGCTTATGAACAGCAACGTGTGCTTGTTCTGGAAGCGCTTGGCCGTAGCCATGGGCATATTGTGCCTGATGGCCTCGTTCGCCCTGGCGCAGTCCGATACTTCACAGATTACAGGGATTGTCCGCGACGCCAGCGGTGCGCTGGTGCCGAACGCCAAGGTCGCGGCCGTGAATGAAACAACCGGAATCGAACGTTCCGCAACTACCAATCAGGATGGCTTCTATACGCTGACCAACCTGCCGCCAGGCCCTTACACGGTGAGCGTGGAAGCGGCTGGATTCCGCAAGGCGGTCTCGAAGAATAACCGCCTGTCGGCGTCGATTCCGCTATCCGTGGACGTGAGTCTGGAAGTGGGCGCGGTGGCCGAAACCGTCGAAGTGACGGCCAGCGTCGCCACGGTGCAGGCCGACTCGGCGACCGTGGGCCGGACGATTGAATCGCAGCAGATCGCCAACATGGCGTTGAACGGGCGCAACCCGCTGCTGCTGGCGCAGTTGAAGCCGGGCGTCCGCTCGACATCCATGAATCGCTTCACGTTCGGCCTGGATTCGGCCGGTCTGGCGATCAATGGCGCCCGCACGCAGGACTTCCTGATCACCTATGACGGAGCGGTCGGTATCCGCACGCGGTCAAACGGCACATCGGTGGGTACCGCCGACGTTGAGACCGTGCAGGAAGTGCAGATCCTGACGTCGAACTATAACGCCGAGTACGGCCGGTCGGCCGGCGGGCAGGTGCGCATGGTAACCAAGTCCGGCGGCCAGGATTTCCACTTCGCGGCCTACGACTATCTACGCAATCGCGCGCTGGATGCCAACTCCTGGCAGCGCAACGTGAACGGCCAGACCAAGCCGCAGAATACCTTCAACCAGTTCGGTTACGTGGTGAGCGGCCCGGTGTACATTCCCGGGAAATTCAATACGAACAAGAACAAGCTGTTCTTCCTGTGGGCGCAGGAGTATCTGCGCTACCGCCGGGAAGTGACTTCCACCGGCGTGGTGCCGACCCCGCTCATGCGGCAGGGCAACTTCAGCGAACTGCTGAGCCCCAACCCGCTGTTTGCCGTCCGCAACGTCAACGACCCCACGACCGGCCAGCCCTTCCCGGGCAACATCATCCCGGCGTCGCGGCTGAGCGCGAACGGTTTGGGCCTGTTGAAGGCGTTTCCGGATCCGATTCCCGGCTACCAGCAGGGGCGCAACAACTGGTTCGGCGCTCGGCCGCAGCCGACCAACCAGCGTAAGGACACGCTGTCGGTGGACTTTGTGCCCACCAGCAACCATACCTTTCGTGTGCGTTGGATGAACTACGAGTACACCGAACAGCAGGGCTTCCGCGGGACGTTCGATCGCGCCGTGCAAAGCTGGTCGCGGCCGAACGACAGCGGGTCGGTCAACCACATCTGGACCATCAGCCCGACCATGATCAATGAGTTCTCCGTGTCGGCCTCCGTGGACCGTGTGTACATCGGCGTCGAGACCGCCCGTGGCGTGCACCGCCGCAGCGCCTACGGCATCAACTACCCCTATATTTACCCGGATCGCAAGGAGATCGTCGACAAGATCCCGACCATCACGATCAACCAATTCAATGAGGTCGACGGGGGTCCGTACCCGGCGCAGTCCGCGGGCCCAATCTATGTGCTGTCGAACAACACCACGAAGATCCTGAATAACCACACGATCAAGTTTGGCTTGACCTTCGAACGCGCCGGCCAGAATGACTTCGATCAGATCAATGTGAACGGCGTCCCCGGCGGCACCAACAACCAGAACGGCCGGTTCATCTTCTCCGACGCCCGAGCTGGCGCTGCGACCTCGGGCTTGGCCGTGGCCAACGCCGCCCTCGGCCTCTTCGATAGCTACGCCGAGATCGGGCCGCGCGCCTACACGCCTTATCGCGGACACATGCTCGAGTGGTTCGTCCAGGACTCCTGGAAGGTGAACTCGAAGCTGCGTCTGGAACTGGGTGTGCGTCACACCATCATGCAGCCTTATTACTACAGCCTGTGGCGCAATATCGCCATCTTCGATACGAAGCGTTACGACCCGTCGAAGGCTGTCGTGATGGATCCCCGCACGGGTAACGTGCTCAGTGGCGACCGCTATAACGGCGTCATCATCCCTGGCACCGGTTGGCCCGATGCCGCGATCGGCCGCGTCCCCCAGGCCAGCGATGCGTCCCTCAACCGCCTGTTTACGGGCGATAGCAAGACCTTCGGCGAAATGCAGTGGATGAACTTCGGCCCGCGTATCGGCCTGGCCTATGCGTTCAATAGCAAGAATGTGCTGCGCACCGGCTACGGTATGTTCTACCAGCGCCCCGGCGTGGCCGACAACGTCTTCCTGGGCGGCCAGGCGCCGTTCCAACCGTTTGTTTCGGTGGCCAACGGCAACGTGGACAACCCGGGCGGCGCCACCGGCGTCGGCTTCCCGTTCTACTACATGACGCAGGATCCGGTCTTCAAGATCCCGCGCTCGCACCAGTGGAATGTCACCTACGAACGCGAATTGCCGCTCAACTTCGTGCTCACCACCGGCTATATCGGCCGCGTCGGCACGCACCTGGAGCGCACCCGCAACCTCAACCAGTTGCAGCCCGGCACCATCCAGGCCAACCCTGGCGTGAACGTGAATGCGCTGCGTCCTTACAAGGGCTTCGCCCAGATCGACGCCAACGAGAACGCCGCCCGCTCGGAATACAACTCCTTCCAGTTGGAAGCCAACCGCCGGTTCTCTAAAGGCATCCTATTCGGTGCGGCCTACACGCTGTCGAAGAGCATGGACAACGGCTCGGACCGTCGCGCGATCCTCTACAACAGCTATGACGACCGCAACTTCTGGGGTCCGTCGAACTTCGATACCCGCCACATCCTGATGCTGAACTACATGTGGGAACTGCCCTTCTTCCAGCAATCGCAAGGCCTGAAGAAGACCGTACTCGGCGGCTGGCAGATGTCGGGCAACACGCAGTGGCAGACCGGTACGCCGTTCACCGTAACCACCGGTGACGACTTTGCCGGCATCGGCACCGGCGGACAGCCCTGGAATGTCACGGGCGACATCACCTACCAGCGCCAGTTCTCGGCAGGCGGCGCCGCCGACCCGGCCCGCTACTTCACGCTCGGCGTGTCCCGCCCCGCGGCCGGCACCTTCGCCAACCAAACACGCAACCTCTACTACAACCCGAGCTTCCAGAACTGGAATGTCTCGGCGTTCAAGAACTTCGCCATCACGGAACGCCAGAATATCCAGTTCCGGGCCGAGTTCTTCAACATGCCCAACCATCCGAACTGGAGCAACCCGGAAGCCAATCCGACGGCTGCCACGTTCGGCAAGGTGACCCAGAAGACCTCGGAACGCAACATCCAGTTAGTGCTGCGTTACTCGTTCTAAACGCTAACCCTCCACCTCCCCCAGGCCGCCCGGCAGCACCGCCGTGGCGGCCTGTTCCTTTCTCATGGGCTGCCGCTTCCAATACGTCAACGACCGCCAGACCCACTCGGCAGGCCCGAAACGGTAGTAGCGAAGCCAAACCGGGCTCAGCGTCAGGTTGATCGCCCACATAGCCAGCACAACCCAGTACAACTGCGCCCGTTCCAATTTCCCGAACATCCCCAGGCCATAGCCGTTGAAGAAGAACGTGCAGAGGATCGACGTCAGCAGGTAGTTCGACAGCGCCGTCTGCCCGACGGCCTGCAGCGGGCGCGTGATCCACGTGAAGCTGCCGGACTTGACCATCAGCATGATCAGCCCGATATAGGCGCCGGCCACCAGGAAGCGGCCAGGATCCGCTGTCGACGCCAGGTACGTAAAGAAAGCCGGAATCGCATAGCCCGATGCCGCCCATTGGGTCGCCGCCCAGTAGTTCAGCGGAGCGCCAATGCAAAACCCCGCGACGATCAGCGCCAGGTAGAACCCGTTGCTGCGCGAAGCGTCAAACACGCCGGCCTTATGGAGCCCCATTCCCAACACCAGCATCCCCAGCACGTCGAGAAACATGAACTGGAAGAACATCGTGAACTCGAACAGGGCAGCCTCGCCGGAACGCAGGCCAAGATTGGCAATCCAGCCCGATTGATGCGTCTTGATCTGCTCCCGCACCTCTTCCGGCGCTGGTGAGAACATACCGCGAAGGCCGTCCCATTCCGCCTGTACCTTCTTCTGTTCGGCGGTGAGCTTCTCGCCTTTCTCAACAGCGGCCGCCGCCTGTTTGGCCTTGGTCTCCATCTCGCCGATGCCAAAGCCCGCCCCGATGCCCTGCGCCGAGTGGATGAGGATAATCACCGATCCGGCGACGATCAGCGCTTTCGCCGAAAGCTTGCGCAGCGGGAAGAGCAGCAGTCCGACGACGCCGTAGGAGTAGAGGATGTCGCCGGACCAGATCAGGTGGGCGTGCAGCAGACCGAACAGGATCAACCACAGGATGCGGCGGTAGTAAATGTCGGCCGCCTCGATTCCCGCCCCGCGCCGCTCCGCCCGCTCCAGGAGCAGCAGCGTGCTGGCGCCGAACAGCATCGAGAAGATGGCGCGCATCTTGCCGTCCCACATCGTAGCGGCGAGCAGCCACACGGCGTGGTTTGCACCGCTATCGCCGCCGGACACCGACGGGTTCATGTAGGCCGCGAAAGGCAGCCCGAACGCCACAATGTTCAGCAACAGGATTCCCAGGAGGGAAAACCCGCGCAGTACGTCAACCGATTCGATACGCTCCGCCTTACTGGCAGGCATGGTCTCCATATAGCCTCCTCGCCGGTTCGTCTTTCTAGGGTACGCGACGTTTGTCCCGGAAGGGGCTCTCTTGCGATCCTAGAGGTTTACCGTTCTTTTGCAACACATGGCCAAAACATCACTGGATAAGAAGCAGATCCGCGTTGTCCTGTTTGAAGGCATTCATCCGAGCGCCGCCAGGCGCCTGGATGCCGATGGCTACACCAACGTGGAGCTGTACCCCAAAGCGCTGCCCGAAGCGCAGTTGTGCAAGGCGATTCGCAACGCCTATATCGTCGGCATCCGGTCGAACACGCAGTTGACCGCCAAGGTTCTGGCCGAGGCCCAGAAGCTGATGGGCATCGGCTGCTTCTGCATCGGCACCAACCAGGTGGACCTGGACTTCGCGCGCGGCCGCGGCATCCCCGTCTTTAACGCGCCGTTTTCGAATACGCGCAGCGTGGCCGAACTGGTGGTCGCCGAACTCATCCTACTGATGCGCGGCATTCCGCAGCGCAACGCCGAAGTCCATCGCGGGGTGTGGACGAAGAGCGCGGTGGGCTCCCGCGAGGTGCGCGGCAAGACGCTCGGCATCGTCGGCTACGGGCACATCGGTACGCAGGTGGCGCTGCTGGCCGAGGCGCTGGGCATGCGCGTGATCTACTACGACATCGAAAGTAAGCTGGCGCTCGGCAACGCGCGGCCCGTCGAGTCCCTGGCGGCCTTGTTGAAGGCTGCCGACGTCGTCACCCTCCATGTGCCGGAAACCGCGCAGACGAAGGGCATGATCCAGGCCGGGGAACTCGCGCTGATGAAGAAAGGCGCGTTCCTCATCAATGCCGCCCGCGGATCGCTGATCGACATCGGCGCACTCGAAAGGGCGCTGCAATCGAAACACCTGGCGGGTGCGGCCATCGACGTGTTCCCCAGTGAACCGAAGAGCGCCGAGGATGAGTTCATCTCCCCGCTGCGCGCCTTCGACAACGTCATTCTCACCCCGCATATCGGCGGCAGCACCGAAGAGGCGCAGGCGAACATCGGTGTGGAAGTAGCGGAGAAGCTGATTCGCTATAGCAATAACGGGTCCTCGCTGACGTCGGTGAACTTCCCCGAGGTGTCGCTGCCGGAACATACCGGGCGCCACCGCGTGCTGCATATTCATCGCAACCAGCCGGGGATGATGTCACAGATCAATGCGATCCTTTCCGAACGCAGAATCAACATCTGCGGCCAGTACCTGCAGACGGACGCGGAGATCGGCTATGTCGTCATCGATATGGAGACCCGGAGCGCCGACCAGACCCGCCAGTTGAAGCAGGCGCTGGAGGCGATTGAAGGCACCATCCGGGCTCGAACCCTTTACTAGACGCTACAATCGGGAGTCTGACGCTTATGAGACTCCTTGTTGTTTTGCTGTCTGTCTGTTCGCTGTTGCCCGCGCAGGGCAAGAAGGCGAAGAACGTTATCCTGTTTCTCGCCGACGCCGGCGGCGTACCCACCGTGAATGCCGCCAGCCTGCATGGCTATGGCGAACCGCAGAAGTTGTATATCCAAAGCTGGCCGCGCATGGGGCTGAGCGACACTTCCACAGCATCGCAGTACGTTACAGATTCCGCGGCCGGGATGACCGCCATCGTAACGGGCGTGAAAACCCACAACGGCGTGATCAGCATGGGGCCGGACACCGTGCGCGGCAAGCAGGACGGCAAGCGCCTGAAGACGATCCTGGAGTACGCCGAGGAGCGCGGCCTGTCCACCGGAGTATTGACCAACGTGTCGATAGCCGATGCGACGCCGGCCGCCTGCTACTCCCAGGCGAACGATCGAGGCAAGTGGGGCGATATCTTCCTGCAGGCCTTCACACCCCGCTTCGGCGATGGCGTGGATGTGCTGATGGGGGTGGGACGGCCGCGTATCTGGGACCTGGCGCAAAGGCTGGGCAAGAATCCGGAAGAGGCGGCAGGGGCGGCGAAACGCAAGATCTATGGGTCGGCGGCGGAGGTGCCGGACAGCGATGCGCGCCCGGTGGTGGTCGCCGAGAAGACCATCGATCTGCCGCGGGCGGCGCAACAGGCGTTGACCCGGCTGCAGAAGAACAAGAAGGGCTACTTCCTGATGATCGAATGGGACGCGCACACGGACGATCCCGAACTGGGGCTGAGTAACCTGGTGAACTTCGACAAGCTGATCCGCGAGATTGCCGGCAAGGTGGATTTGAAAGACACGCTGCTGGTGTTCACGGCGGACCATTCGTTCGACCTGAGCGTGCGGGGCGGACGCCGCGGTGACCCGGTGCTGAAGGGCTGGGCGGAGTACAAGGCAGCCGGGAAGAAGGAGCGCTTCTTCGAACTGCCGAACGTGCGCGTGCATGGCGATCATACGGGCGAAGAGGTGCTGGTGACGGCGCAGGGACCGGGTTCCGAACGGGTGAACGGCTATATGCCGAACACGCGGATCTTCGAGGTGATGATGGCGGCGTGGGGTTGGAAGGCGGACCGCTAGTCAGCCGGGTAGATGGCGGAGAAGGGGATGGACGCGGGAAGCGATTCGAGTTGCAGAACCGCGTCCAGCCCCCGGATGTCCTGCAATAACCACTTCCCATTGGGCTGTTTGACATGCTGTACGATGAGCGGCTGATCCTGGTGCACTACGATGTATTCGGAGAGTGAGTCGATGGCGCGGTAAAGCTCGAACTTCGTGCCCCGATCATAGTCTTTGGTTGTGGGCGAGAGGACCTCGATCAGCACCTTGGGGTTGGTGATTGTGTTCGGATCCTTGGGCGATACCTGGGCGTCGCCGCAGACGATCACGATGTCCGGATAAGTATAGAGGCCATCCGTACCCGTTGCGGTCCGGGTGCCTGAACTTAACACTTCACAGCCTCTCGGAGTTAACTGGTTCAGCAAATTGCCGAGAAGCTTGGATAAGATCCGCTGATGCCGAAGCGTGGCCGCTTCAACGGGAAATACCTCACCCCGGTAGTACTCGTGGAGGGTCTCGGACCGCTCTTCTCCCGCGATGTACTCTTCGAGCGAAATGTAACTCGTCGGCAGGCTTGCCATAACACCACTCTACTAAGAGTCAGCCGGGTAGATGGCGGATAAGGGGATGGAAACCGGCGGTGTCTCAAGTTGAAAGACGGTCTCCATCCCGCGTACAAAGCGCAAGAACCATCCATCGGGCTGCTTGACCCGGTGCTCGATCAACACCTGATCCTGATGTACTAGGATGTAATCGGTTAACGAAGGGATACTGCTGTAGAGCTCGAACTTAGTCCCACGGTCGTAGTCTTTAGTCGAGGGTGACAGGATCTCGATCAACACCTTCGGATTGGCAATAGCATTCGGATCTTTCGGCGAAACTTGAATGCCTCCGCACACCACAACGATATCGGGATAGGCATAAAGTCCGTCCGGGCCAGTGGCCGTGCGTGCGCCCGTCGTTAGAACCCAGCAGCCCTTCGGTGTAAGGTTATGTTGAAGCGCCTCAACCAGTCGGGATTGGATCAACTGGTGGCGAAGCGTGGCCGCCTCAATGGGAAACACCTCGCCGCGATAGTACTCGTGCAGCGCATCGGACCGCTCTTCTCCCGCGATGTACTCTTCCAGCGAGAGGAACGCCGTCGGTAGGCTTGCCATAAAACCATTCTACTAAACACAAAAAGGGCGGGCTCTTCGCCCGCCCCTCTCGTTACTAGCTTTGGGTTTCGGTCTAGAAGTAGTACTTCAAACCGAACTGGATGTTCCGCGGGTTGTTCACCTGCCCGCCAATCGCACCGAACGTCGCCGGGCTGTTGATGTTCAGCCCAGGAGGCGCCCAGTTCACGATGTTGAAGGCGTTGAAGAACTCGACGCGGAAGTCGAAGTAGTTGCGTTCGCTCACGTTGAAGCGCTTGCCGATCGAGAAGTCCAGGTTGGTGAACCCGGGACCGCGTTCGGTTCCGATACCGGCGCTGCCAAACTGGCCCTGCGCGGGCTGGCCGTAAGCGCAGCGTCCATCATCCACGCCGGCGGCGCAGAAGAGGGTGGCGCGGTCCGACGGCAGGCCGAACCAGTTGTCGACCGTGCGGGCGGATTCATTCACCGTGAAGTCGCGGTAGCGGTTGGCACGGACATTGCCGCGAACCGCCTGACCCGTGAGGTCGTTCGCACGAACCGTCATCGGCAGGCCGGTACGGGTGGCGAGGTTGTAGTTCAGGCTCCAACCGCCGGCGATGAAGTCCACCACCTTGTTGGCATCAGCGCCGAACTTCTGACCCTTGCCATAGGGCAGAGCCAGATTGCCGCCGATCGTGAAGTTGTGGCGGATGTCGAAGAAGGCCGGACCGCGGTTAGACCGGCGGTCGTAGGCGTTCTGCCAATAGGCGCCTTCCCCGGACGTATTGCCGCTTCCGTAGTAGCCCAGGTTGTCCGTGAGCGTCTTGCCGTAGGTGTAGGCAGCGATGAACTCGAAGTTCGCCGAGAACTTACGGCGAGCCGTCATCTGCAGCGAATGATAGTCCATCGTCGCCGACGATTCCGTACGCGCGATGTTGCCGAGGTTCGGCAGCAAGCGCGCCAGCGGACGGCGGTCGTTGAGCGGAGTCCAGGTCGAGAACGGCCCGGTGCCCGGCAGGGGCTGGTTGGCCTCCACGGGAGCCACCAGGTGCGTACCCTTCTGGCCGACATACCCAGCCGATACCGAGGTGGAGTTATCCAACTGGTATTCCAGGGTTAGGTTCACCTGCGAGGTCGTCTGCGGGCGCAGGTTCAAATCCCACGCGCGGCCCTGCAACTGCGGAACGGCGACGCCCGCCGGACGCGGCATGTTCAGCGTCACGTTGGCGGCCGTCACGTCCGAGAAGCCGGTGCGGATGGTTCCCGGCGTACGCGGATCATAGGTGAAGTCCGTTTCGATGAAGAACGGCGGGTTCAGCGGCAGGCGCAGGTTGGCGCCGGTGCCTTCCATGAAGCTCTGGTATGCCCAGCCGGCGCGAACAACCAGCTTGTTGTTCAGGATGCCCGGCGTGTAGGCAAAGCCGATGCGGGGCATGAACTGCTTCGGATAGCCCTTGTAAAGAGCCCGGCCAAACTCCCCGCTGCCCGGCGTGATCAACTGGCCGGTGAAAGTGTTCACGTTCACCTGGCGGTCGGCCACTTCGTAGATGGGCTGCATGTACTCCCAGCGCAAGCCGAGGTTCAGGGTGAAGTTGTTGGCCAACTTGAAGTCATCCTGCACGAAGAGAGCGGAGCGCCAGAAGCGATGGCCCCAGGTGCCGGTGGCGGCGCCGCGGCCCTTGCGGTTCAGCGCGTCGATCATGAAGTCGCCGAAGTCCAGGCCGGTGTAGGTGCCGGTGTAGCTGAACAAACCGAGTGCGCCGTTGTTACCGGCATAGTAGCGGTTCTGCTGATAGCGCATGAAGGTGGCGCCCATCTTCAGAAGATGGCGGCCCTTCTGCCAGGTCAGGTTGTCGTAGAAAATGTACTTGTTATCGGCCGTGTTCGACAGGGTCGCCGCCGAACCGATGCCCGTCAAGCCACTGCCCAGCGACACCGAACTGAGGCCCGCAATCGGCTGGCCGCCGGGAATGCCGAACTTCTGGTTCCCGTCGGTTCCCAACAGACCGCTCCAGTCGATCGCGATGTCCTTGATCACCACGCGCGAAAACGCCACGCGGGCTTCGTTGACGATGGACGGGCTGATCACGCGGTTCCAGTTCAGAACCGCCGACTGCGTCGGGCCTTCCTGGCCGCCTTGCATCTGCACGGGCAGCGGATTGAGCGCGCCGAGCGATTCGTAGCGTCCGATCGACCAGCGGCCCATCAGGTTGTCCTTGGAAGACAGGCGGTAGTCGATCTTGGCATCAGCTTGATGATTATTGATCTTGCTGGCGGTGCTGCCGGCATAGTTACCGGTAATGCCCAGCGGACCCACGCCCGCCTGGTTGGGCAGCGGGTAAAGGTTGGGATTCGAGAAGAGGAAGCGCGCCACCGGGTTCAGGCGCGACGCCGGAATTTGCTTGCCCGGGAAGGCTTGGTTCGTGGTGGGGTCGACAATGTTGTTGGGGAACTGGCTGAGATCGCCATTGCGCCACGCCTGCGGTGCGACGCTGGCCGAGGACGGACCGCTGGTACGCGCCAGCGTGCCTTCGTAATCGATGAAGAAGAACGTCTTGTTCTTCTGGATGGGGCCGCCGAGCGTGCCGCCGAAGATGTTCTGGCGGAAGCCGATGCGCTTGGCAGTCGACAAGTTGCGGTTACGGAAGAAACCGTTGGCGTCCAACGCGCTGTTGCGCAGGAACTCAAACACGTTGCCGTGGAATTCGTTCGTACCGCTCTTCAACTGCAGCATGACGGTGGCGCCGCCGGAGGCGCCGAATTCAGCGGCCGAATTGCCCGTGAGCACGCGAACCTCTTCAAGCGCATCCACGTTCGGCGAATAGCCGACGCGATTGTCGATCGAATCGTTCACGTCCACGCCGTCGAGCATGAAGTTGTTGGTCTGCTCGCGATTCCCGTTCACATACGGGCGAGCGCCGAAGCGGCTGTTCATGCCCTCCGGATTGGGGCTAACCGCACCGGGAATGAGCAGCGTCAAAGCCACGAAGTTGCGGCTCTTCAGAGGCAGGGAACTCAGCTTGTTGGCGCTGAGCGAATCACCCGTCTGGGTGGACTCGGTCTGCAGGATGGGGGCGACGTCCCGGATTTCCACAGTCTGCGTCGATTCGCCCAACTCGAGCTTTGCGTCAACTCGCGCAATCTGGTTCACTTCCAGCTTGAACGGGCCGAGCACGGTCTTCTTGAACCCGCTCGCTTCCACGGCAACCGTATAGTTGCCGACCGGCAGGAACGGGAACGTGTACACGCCGCCATCGTTGCTTACCGTCTCGAACGGGACGTTCGTACCGGTGTTGGTGGCGACTACCTTGGCGTTGCCGATGACGGCTGCGGACGGATCGCTCACCAGGCCCGTGATGGACGCGGTGATGGTCTGGGCGGATCCCGGCATGGCAACCAGGCTAAGCAAAAGTAGGAACAGCGTCAGGAAGCGCTGCATGGATAATCCTTTCGGAAAATTCTTAATGGCACAGATTTGACTGGTTCGCATGGTTTCGTTTGACACCCTCCTGTTGCACGAACCGTGCCAATTCAATCGTCGTGGCAACATGCTTTGTTTTCAGCGCCTAATTGATTTCGTAACTGGCGTAAATCCGCGATGCCGTATTCCCAATCCGGAAATCTGGAGTTCCAGTACCGTCGCGTCCCGCTTTGGCACAATAGAAGTTGGCACTCCCCATCCATATCCTCGGCGGCGGACTCGCCGGAGCCGAGGCTGCCTTCCAGGTGGCTCGCGGCGGCGTCCCCGCCATCCTCTACGAGATGCGCCCCGCGCGCTCGACCCCCGCCCACAAGACCGCCCACTTCGCCGAGCTGGTTTGCAGTAACTCGTTGAAAAGCGAGACCCGCGACACCGCGCCCTGGCTCCTGAAGGAAGAGCTGCGCCGGGCCGGATCGCGTCTCCTGAAAGCCGCCGAAGCCGCGCGCGTCCCCGGCGGCCAAGCCCTCACCGTCGACCGCGACCTGTTCTCCCAACACATAACCGAGGCGTTAGCCGCTATCGATACTCTAGAGATCCGCCGCGAAGAGGTCACCCGCATCCCGCAAGACGGCATCGTGATCGTCGCCACCGGGCCACTTACCTCCGACGCCTTAGCGGCCGACATCGCCCAACGTACCGGATCCGACCGCCTTTATTTCTACGACAGTATCAGTCCAATTGTCGACGCCGAATCGATAAATTACGACATTGCCTTCCGCGCTTCCCGCTACGGTAAGTCCATTGACGGCACCGGCGATTACATCAATTGCCCGATGAACCAGCGGGAATACGAAAGGTTCGTCGACGCCCTTCTGGAGGCTCAGAAGCACACCCCGCATATTCCGGACGATGTTCCGTATTTCGAAGCCTGTCTCCCGATTGAGGAAATCGCACGCCGCGGCCGGGATACACTGCGCTTCGGGCCAATGAAGCCGGTGGGTTTGGACGACCCTCGCACCGGGCGTTGGCCCTATGCCGTCGTACAGTTACGTCAAGAAACCTTACGCGCCTCCAGTTACAATCTCGTCGGCTTTCAGAACTATCTCAAGTATCCCGATCAAAAACGGGTGTTTCGCCTGATTCCAGGTTTGGAAAATGCCGAGTTTCTGAGATACGGGCAGATCCACCGCAATACCTATATCAATGCGCCATCGTTGTTGACTCCGGAACTGAATCTGCGGACGGACGAGCGGGTGTTCTTCGCCGGGCAAATCTCCGGCGTCGAGGGGTATGTGGAATCGATTGCGACGGGGCTCCTGGCAGGGCGGCTGGCAGCGCTGCTGGCCACGGGAAGTAAGCCCGCCGCGCCCCCGCGGGAGACGGCCCTGGGCTCGCTGTGCCACTACATCTCCGGGGCGGACGCGAAGAATTACCAGCCCGCCAACATCACGTTTGACTTACTGCCTAAACTCCCCGAAGCCGAACTGCGCCGTTACAAGCACGATAAAAAGGCAAGGCACGCCGCCGTTTGCCGGTTGGCGTTGGAAAAGATCGACGAGTATCTGCATGTCTCTGTCTGAGGCGATCCGCCAGTATCTTGATCGTCTGCGGCGCGAGAACGCCTCGGCGCACACGCAGAAGAACTACGCCTCCGACCTGGCTCAGTTGCTAGCCTACTTCCAACGAGCCGGCGAGCCCCAAGTGCAGGACATCGACTCGTTAGCCATTCGCGAATGGATGGGACACCTGTACGAGAGCCGCCTCACAACGGTCTCCATGCGCCGCAAGCTGGCCTGTTTGCGGTCGCTATTCCACTTTCTGCACGCGCAGGGCCTGGTCAAGAAAAACCCCGCGAAGCTGATCCGCACCCCAAAGGCCCCGCAAACGCTACCCCACGTACCGACGGAAGAGCAGACCAACGGCCTCATCGGGCAGGTAGCCGCAGGCGCCGAAGAAGCCCTGCAAGGAAAGCGCGACCTGTTGATCTTCGAACTGCTCTATGGTTGCGGCCTAAGAGCAAGTGAGTTGGTGGGGCTGAATCTGGCCGACATCGACCGCACCGAACGCTGGGTGAGAGTGAAAGGCAAAGGCAACAAGGAGCGCCAAGTCCCCTATGGAGAGAAAGCCGCGGAAGCCTTGGAGAAGTACCTGGCCGAGCGGCCGGCGTGCGTCGACGACCCGGATGCCCTGCTGGTAGCAACGAGAGGCAAGCGACTGGGAGACCGGGCGGTGCGAGGTATAGTCAAGCGCTACGCCATCCTGCTGACAGGCGATCCCAGCCTCCATCCCCACACCCTACGGCACGCCTTCGCCACCCACCTGCTAAGGGACGGCGCCGACCTCAGGGCCATCCAGGAGCTACTGGGGCACTCCCAGCTCTCCACAACCCAAAAGTACACCCAAGTCTCGCTCGCGGATCTAATGGCCGTCTACGACAAAGCCCACCCCAAGGCTTAATCAGCTTTGCGTACTTGGCGCCATCACACGTTCCTTAAATGAACGGCCGTTGTTTATCCCCGTGCCGTGGATCCGCACCGTCAGTCATTTCGACTATAGGTTGCCTCCCTCCTGCGAGATCGTCAAGACCAAGAATCCGGAAGCCGTCTAACGGAGTGAATAGCTGTTGTAAACTAGGGGCGCGGCCTGAAGCGTCCCCGTGCGAGCCAGCAACCCATACCCACCCATGACCCGCCGCTCCGCCCTTGCCGCGTTCGCATCTCCCCTGGCCGCGTTGGCTGCCAAGCCCGCCTCCCAGGTCCGCCTCACCGGCCTGGAGATCTTCCGTATCCCCGTGAACAAGCGCGGCGATTGGATCTTGGCGCGTCTCCAGACTGACGCCGGTGTCACGGGTATCGGCGACGCCTCGCACGGGCGCGACGAACTCACCATTGCCGGACTGAAGCGGCTATTCCAGCAGATGCGCGGGCAGCCCTGCACGGCCATCGAGAAACTGCGCCAGCTTGGCACGCCGCTGGCTCGTCCGGCAGGCATGACCGGGATGAGCGGCGCCTGCGCCCTCAGCGCTATCGAGCAGGCCATGTGGGATATCGCGGGCCAGGTTTACGGCGTACCGGTGTATGAACTCTTCGGCGGGGCGCTCCACCCTCGCATCCGCAACTACGCCAACATCAACCGCTCCACCTTCGACCGTACGCCCGGCGGCTTCGCCAAGTGGGCCGGACGCGCCATTGCCGATGGTTTCGATGCCGTCAAGCTGGCCTCCTACGACGGGTTTCCCCAAGACCCCTCCCAGGCGGAGGCGCACATCGCCCTGGGCACCCAATGCGTGATGGCGGTGCGTCAGGCCATTGGCCCCAAGGCCGCCCTACTGATTGATGCCCACTCGAACTTCCCCCTGGAGCGCGGTCTGCAACTGGCGCGGGAACTCGAGCCGGCGCGGCTGTTCTGGTTGGAGGAAGTTTGCCGCGGGATCCCAAACCTGGCGCGGATCAACGAAGCGGCTACCATGCCGACGGCCGGTGGGGAATCGATCTTTGGGGTGGAAGGGTTCTATCCGTACATTGCCGGGAAGGCCGCGGACATCATGATGCCCGATGTGAAGTACTGCGGCGGCATGGCGGAGTTGAAGAAGATCGCGGGGATGGCGCAGGGAGCGGGCTTAGCTATTTCGCCGCACGGTCCGGCTAGCCCGGTGGGCAATATCGCGGCGGCGCATGTTTGCGTCACGCTGCCCAATTTCCTGATTCTGGAACTCGGGTACGGTGAGGTGCCCTGGCGGGCGGAGGTGGTGGATCCGGCCGAACCGCTGCGCAACGGCCACTATACGCTCAGCGGACGCCCAGGCTTCGGCTTCCGTCTGAACGAAAAGCTGCTGGCGTCGCGCGGCCAGCGGGTACCGGTCTAAACCTGGATCTACGGACGTGCCGGCGCCCCGCGCCACGACGCGCCCAACTCCGTGTTGGCGGGACGGCGGCGAACCGCGCTCCGCTTCTGGGCCGCCTTCTCCTGGTTCGCCTTCACAACCTGGCGCTGGCGGCTCATTTCAGCCTCGGTGAACGTAAAGATACGGTCGGTGATGCTGTCGTCCCGTTGTTCCAGAACATTGCGGCAAAGCAGAGGCAGGTCCTGCACCGGGATACCGTAGCGGCGGGTCAGCGCCAGATTGGCACGCACCCAGAAGGGCTGCCGGCTGCGGTCTTCGCCTACACCGTGGAACGTGAACACGCGGAACTCCTCGATTTGCGAGAACCCGGTCAATACGTAATTCATGGTTGCAATCCTTTCTGCGGCACAGACATGGAACGGTGTTCCGGTCAACGGGGAGCGGGCTTAGAACATACGCCGGTTGCCCTTCGGCTCATATTCGCGGACTAACTGGTCCTGGCGTCCGGGCCGCAATCCTCGAGGACAGAGTTCAAAGACGAAACCCATCCGGATGATGTTGGCACCGGCTTTCTCCTTGGTCTCCTGTCCGTCCAGAAACAGCATGAGTGCGTTGCGGATGTCGTCCGCCTCTCCGATGTACACCCATTCGTTCTGGGACGAGATGCCGTACAATCCGGACTGGGCCGGGGCGAAGAGAGATACGCAGCGGGTGTTGAGCGGATGCGGGATGGGCCGGTCAAACGGCAAGAAACCTCCTCCGGAGAGCACTAAGAGAAGGTTATCGAGCGGCCCAACTTAGTTTAAACCGCTCGCGAGCGGACATGAATCCCGCCCGCTCTCAGTATAGGCGTACAGTCCTCTAAAGTCAAACGCTAGTCTTGTCTAGGGGGTATGCCGGTTTGGCATGTGGTTTTCCCACCCGTAAATCCCACCCGTAAATCCCAAGCCGGACACGCCATCGTTGCTACAATGGCGAGTTCCCGGCTTCGCCCCCGTCTCGCGATCGCGACCCTCGTCGGTCCACGGCGTCTCCACCGATTCCCAATTCGTGCCCCTTCCCGCACGGATCCAGGTACACCGAAAACATGACTGACCTTAACCATAAGTTCTTCTCCCGTACCCTGCTGGCTTTGTTCGCGGCCGCAACAGTCTCCGCGCAATCCCCCGATGCGGCCCTTATCGCCAAAACCAGGGCCATCCATGATCGTGTCCTCAAGCTCGACACCCATAACGACATCGATCCTGCCCACTTCACGGAAGACTGCAACTACACCAAGCGTCTGACCTCCCAGGTGAACCTGCCGAAGATGGTGGACGGAGACATGGACGTGGCGTTCTTCATCGTCTACGTTGGCCAGGGTCCCCTGACTCCGGAAGGTTACGAAGACGCCTATAAGCAGGCAGTCGAAAAGTTCGAAGCCATCCACCGGCTGACCGAAAAGATCGCGCCCGGCAGCATCGGCCTCGCCCTCACCCCGGAGGACGTCCGCCGCCTTCACAAGGAGGGCAAGCGCGCGGCGGTCATTGGCATCGAGAACGGATATCCCATAGGTACCGACATCAAGCGCGTCGAGGAGTTTTTCAAACGCGGCGGCCGCTACATGTCCCTGGCGCATAACGGCAATAGCCAGCTTGCCGATTCCAACACCGGCGAAGCCTCCGGCTATCTTTATAACAACGGCCTGTCGCCGCTCGGCCGCGAGGTGATCGCCGAAATGAACCGCCTGGGGATGATGGTGGATCTCTCCCATCCTTCTAAAGGCGCCAACCTCGAAGCCATCCGGCTTTCCAAGGCTCCGGTCATCGCCTCCCATTCCAGTGTCCGAGCCGTCGCCGGCCACAGCCGCAACATGGACGACGAACAGCTCCTCGCATTGAAAAAGAATGGCGGCGTGATTCAGATTGTCGGCTTCGCGGGCTACGTCAAGGTGGATTCCAAGGAACGCTCGCAGGCGCTCGCCAAACTGCGCGCCGATTTCGGCTTCGCAGGAGGTGGCGCCGCCGCCGGTGGCCGCATGGGTGGCTTCCGCCGCCCGCCCCAGACCGGATGCCCCGTCGAGGATCCCAACACCACGCCGGGCGCCGCCCGCGGAGCCGCCGCCCGCCGCATGAGCGCCTTCTTCCTCAATGCCCTACCCCCGGAGCGCCGCGCCGATTACCAGAAGCGCCTCGCGGAGATCGACGCCCAGTACCCGGCCGCTCCGCGCGCCACCGTCAAGGACATGGTGGATCACATCGACTATGCCGTCAAACGCATCGGCATCGACCACGTTGGCATCTCCTCCGATTTCGACGGCGGCGGCGGCATCGACGGCTGGGATAGCGCCGCCGAGGCCTTCAACGTCACCCTGGAACTGGTCCGCCGCGGCTATACGGAACCCCAGATCGGCAAGCTGTGGAGCGGCAATCTGCTGCGCGTTTGGAGCGAAGTCGAGAAGGCGGCGAAAAAGCTTCCGAAGTAATCCGCCCACCGCGAATCGGATAATATGGGCGCAATGCTCTCGCCCGTCCTGCTTGCCACCGCCCTGTTCGCGCCGGCGTTCGCCCAATCGCCCGCGCCCCCTCGCATCCCCGGCCAGAACACCGCCGGCATGCGCATCTTCCTCTGGACCGGCCTCAAAACCCACGCGCCGGGCCAGCATGATTACCCGCAGTTCCTCGCCGACTGGAGCAAACTCCTCACCGAGCGGGGCGCCGCCGTCACCGGCGCCCTCCACCCCCCTACGAAAGCGGATCTCGACCGCACCGACGTGGTCGTGATCTATAAAGGCGATGCCGGCTATCTCACGGACTCCGCCAAGGCGGACCTCGAGGCCTACGTCCATCGCGGAGGCGGCCTGGTCAGCCTGCACGATGCCCTTTGCGGTCCGGACCCGGCTTATTTTTCGAAGCTCCTGGGCGGCGCCAAGAAACATGGCGAGGTGAACTTCACCCTTGAAGCGCCGGTGCCGTACACGGTTACCGACAAGGCCCACCCCATCATGAAGGACATGAGCGGCTTCACGCTGCTCGATGAAGCCTTCTTCAACATCACGTTTGCCGAAGGCTCCGGAGTGCACGTCCTGGCCACCGCCGAAATCGCCGCCACCCGCAGCGCCGGCAACCATCGCGGCGAGAAGGTACCGCAGATCTGGACGTACGAGCATGCTGTCAGCGACGGCAAGCGCGCCCGCGCCTTCGTCTGGATGCAAGGCCACCTCTACACGAATTTCTCGAACTACCAGATCCAGCGCACCTTGCTGCGGGGGATCGCCTGGGCGGCGGGAAAGCCAGCAGACGAATTGGTGGACTACGCCGCCCCGCCGCGTCCGGAGCGGCCCGGCAATACGCCCTCCCGATAGTCCACCTCCGCCGGTACCACGTCCGCCTCCGGTTCGGCCCTTCCTTCCGGCGCCCGGCAAAACATCTACCCTGGTAGCACAATGATGGCTTCTCGCCCGGCGGCCTCTTCCGCCGCTGAGCAGCCACGAAACCGTCGCCGTCGCGTTACCGTAGGACTAAGGTATCCATTATGCGTCTCTGGGGATTTCTCGCCTCCATCGCGCTTGTCGCTCTGTTTGCGGCCGCTCCTTCCAAGGACGACCTGCTCGCCCAACACCGCAACCGCGGCAAAGCTTTCTACGAGAACCCCACCACGCAGCCACAAGCTGTCGACGAGTTTCGCCAAGCCCTCGCCCTCAGCGACACGCCGCGCGAACGCCTTAACTACGGCCTCGCCCTACTCCGCGCCGGCAAGAGCGACGAAGCCCTCGCCCAACTCCAGCAGGTGCAGGCCAAGGACCCATCGCTTCCGCACACCTGGTTCAACCTCGGCATCGCTTACAAAAAGGCCGGCGAGACCGAAAAGTCCATCGCGCAGTTTGAGCGCATGGTCCAACTCGTCCCCAACGACGCCGTCTCGCACTACAACCTCGGCGTCCTCTATAAACTCCAAGGCCGCCTGCCCGACGCGCAGGAGAAGTTCCGTCTCGCCGCGCAGCTTGCGCCCAGCCTTGCCGCGCCGCACTTCCAGCTCTACAACGCCTACCGTCTCGGCGGCCAGCGCGACCAGGCTGCCAAAGAGCTTGCCGCCTTCCAGCAACTGAAGAAAGCCGCCGAGGCGTCCGGCGTCGGGGAGGATATGGAATGGAATGACTACGCCGAAGTCTACGACCCCATCGACGCCGCGCCCGCCGCGCCCGTTGACCGTCCCAATCTTCAGTTCAAAACCCGCAAGCTCAGCACGCCATTCCCCATCGCCGGCTCCCTGCTCGTCAACCTCGATGCCGACGACAAGCCCGACCTCCTCGTTTGGGGGCCGAAGGGCGACGCCGTCCTTTACCTCGCGGGTACAAACGAAGCCACTGCGCCGAACGGTCACAGCTTTGCCACCGGCGACACTAATAATGACGGCACGCCTGAACTCCTCGTCCTCAGCAGCGACGGAGCCGCGCTGCACGACAAAGGCAAAGTCACCCCGCTCGCCAAGGGCGCCTTCACTAAGGCACTCATCGCCGACATCGATCACGATTACGACCTCGACATCCTCTTGTTCGGCGCGAAATCCGCCTTCCTCCGCAACCAGGGCGAGGCCGGCTTCGCCGAAGCCCCCGCCGGTTTCCCCTTCGCCCCCGGCACACCCATTGACGCCGCCGTTTTCCGGCTCCTCCCCGACACCAAGAACCACGACATCCTCGTCACTTACGCCGACCACGAAGCCGTCCTCTACCGCGACCGCCTCGCTGGACAATACGAAGCCACTCCCGTTCCCGAGATCCCCGCTGGTGCCACCAAGCTCGCCTTTGCCGACTTCGATAACGACAGCACCCTCGACCTAGCCTTCCAATCCAAGGCGGGCGGCCTCCATCTGCTCGCGAACAAACGAAGCCAATGGCAGGAACGGCCCGTCCCCAACAAGCCGGGCGTACCTGTCTTCTGCGACTTCGCCAATAACGGCGTTCCGGAACCCTGCGAGTTCCCCAACCTGCTCGCCGCCGCCGACTTCGATAACGACGGCCGCCAGGACTACATCCGCCAAACCGCCGAGGGCCTGGAGCTCCTCACCAACACCACGCTTCTTAAGAACCGCTGGCTCGGCGTCCGCCTGCTAGGGACTAAGAACATCAAGGTCCCGCTGCACTCCGAAGTGGAGGTAAGAGCCGGCCGCTACTACCAGAAGCAGCTCTACCGCGGCATCCCGCTGCTATTCGGCTTGAGGAACGCCGAACAGATCGACACCGTCCGCATCACCTGGCCGAACGGCATGATCCAAAACGAAGCGAAGCAAACGCCCGCTCGTTATATGGATGTTAAGGAGGCCCCCAGGCTCTCCGGCTCCTGCCCCATGATCTACACCTGGGACGGCCAAAAGTTCACCTTCCTGACCGACGCGCTAGGCGTCGCTCCGCTAGGAGCCACTTCCGGCGAAGGCGAATATTTCCCCACCGACCACGACGAGTACATCTTTATCCCCGGCAAAGTCCTCCAACCCAAGGACGGCCACTACGAAATCCGAGTCACCGAAGAGCTGGGTGAAGTCACATATCTCGACCAGCTCAAGCTAATCGCCGTCGACCATCCCGCCAACATCGATATCTTCCACAACGACAAATGGAAGGCACCCCCCTACCCCGAGTTCAAACTCTACGGCACCCAGTCGCGCCTCCATCCGGTGAACGTGCCCGAGCTCCAAAGGGTAGACAGCATCTATAAAGGTCCCACCCATCGCACCCCACAAAACACCGCAGAAACCTACGCCGTCGACCTAATCTTCCCCTCCGATGGAGGGCGGACCCCCAGGTCCGCGGGCGATCCCCAGATCGCCCCCCTCCCCTCCGCGGTGGGGCAGGCCTCCAGGCCTGCGCGCGACGTCCACGTCGCGCCCCCCAACCTCCTAGTCCTAACCGGCTGGGTAGACTGGGCCGACGGCAGCACCTTCCGCCAATACTCCCAAATCCCCAACCGCGCCCTCACCCCCCCTATCCTCCAAATGCGAAACGCCAAAGGCCAATGGCAAACCGTAATCGAAGACCTCGGCCTCCCCTCCGGCAAAACCAAAACCATCGCCGTCGACCTCACCAACAAATGGCTCTCCGCCTCCCGTGACCTCCGCATCGTCACCAATCTCTGCCTCTACTGGGACGAGATCTTCCTGTCCCACCAGGTCCCGCACCAAGCCACCCTAACCACCCTTCCCACCACCCAAGCCCACCTCGACTTCCACGGCTTCTCCACCCCCATCCTCCACCCCACCCGCCAACAACCCGAAACCTTCCTCTATCACCAGCAACTCCCCGAAGCACCCTGGAACCCGACTCCCGGCCTTTACACCAAGTACGGCGACATCCGCCCCCTCCTCCAAGCGATCGACGACCAGTACGCCATCCTGGGCTCCGGAGACGAAATCCGTCTCCGCTACCAAGCACTACCGCCGCCACCCCCCGGCCACACCCGCGACTTCCTCCTCTACTTTGACGGCTGGGCCAAAGACAGCGACCCCAACACCGCCCATTCCCAATCCGTCACCCCACTCCCGTTCCACAGAATGTCCCGCTACCCCTACCCCAGCACCGAAGCCTTCCCCAGCTCGCCAGCCCACCAATCCTGGCAGCGCGTCTACAATAAAAGACCAGCCCTACGTTTCGTCCGGCCCTTGCAGGTTGCACCATGAAGTACGTCCTGTTATTCCTGATCATCAACGCCGCCTACCTCGTGGCCGCTCCCAGCGCCACCATCTTCTATGCGGTGCAAGTGCTCGCTCACCTCGCGGCGGGCCTCCTCCTCATCGCGCTTCTTTTCCAGAACCGCAGCCTCGCCGCCTACATCCTGCTGGCCAGTTCGCTCCCTGCCCTCTACCTCGCGAAACAAGGCAACACCCGCGGTCACAAACCGTGGCTGTATGCCCACATCGCCCTTGCCTCGGCGGGCGTTGCCACACTCGCCTTCCAAAAACACGACCGCGCCCTCGGCCTCACCCTCGCCGCCATGGGCGCGGCCTTCCTCCTCCCTCCGCCTAACCAAAAAATCGTCAACCCTACCCGCACGCCTCTCTCCATGCACGAAGAAGGCGACGGCCCCAAAGGCCGCTTCTGGCCTTCCGCCATCAAGACCAACGTCGACCTCATCCCCTCCGATTACTTCCTCGATTCCGAACACTGCGGCACCTGTCACAAGGACATCTACCAGCAGTGGAAGGGCAGCGTCCATCACTTCGCCAGCTTCAACAACCGCTTCTACCGCGCCTCCATCGAACGCATGCAGGAAGTGCAGGGCTCAACGCAGCCCAGCAAGTGGTGCGCCGGCTGCCATGACCACGCCGTCCTCCTTAGCGGCCGCTGGGAGAAGCCCATTCGCGAACAGATCGACACCCCCGAGGCCCAAGCCGGACTCGCTTGCGTCGCCTGCCACTCCATCACCCACGTCCGAGACACCATGGGCAACGCCGCCTTCAACGTCGAATACAACTGGCTCCACAAGATTGCCGGCAACAAGAACAAGTACGTCCAGGCCTTCGATTCCTTCCTCACCTACCTCAATCCCGAACCGCACCGCCGCACCTTCTTAAAACCCATCCATCGCGACAACTCCGAGTTCTGCGCCTCCTGCCACAAGGTGCACCTCGATGTCCCCGTCAACAACTACCGCTGGATCCGGGGCTTCAACGACTACGACAACTGGCAGGCCAGCGGCGTCTCCGGCAAAGGCGCCCGCTCCTTCTACTACCCGCCGCAATCGGCAAGCTGCGGCGGCTGTCACATGCCGCTGGTCGCCTCCAATGACCCTGGCAACCGCGACGGCAAAGTGCACTCCCATCGTTTCCCCGGCGCCAACACCGCCGTCGCCCTCGTCAATAACGACAAGGAACAGCTCGACACCACCATCGCCTTCCTTAAGTCCGGATTCATTGGCGTCGATATCTTCGCCGCCAGCCCCGTGGAAGATGCGGCGGGCGTGAAGATGGTCCGCCGCGCCGGCGAGCAGGCTCAACAAGCCACCTCCACCTTTGCCGTCGGGGAAGAAGCCGAGGCGCCCGGCCAGGTCTTCCTCCGCGAAGTGGGCCGCGTCGCCGCCCCGCTCGATCGCACGCCTACCAAGTTCCAGCCCGGCTCTTCCGTCCGTGTCGACGTGGTGGTCCGCACCAAGCGTATCGGCCACTTCTTCCCCGGCGGCACCGTCGACGCCTTCGACGTCTGGCTGGAACTCGAAGGCCGCGACGCCGACGGCAAGCACATCTTCTGGTCCGGCCAGGTGGAACAGAACGGCAAGGGGCCCGTCGAGTCCGGCGCCCACTTCTATCGCAGCTATCAGTTGGATGGCGAAGGCAACCACATCAACAAGCGCAATGCCTTCGAAACACGCAGCGTCCTTTATGTTCGCCTCATCCCACCCGGCGCCGCCGACACCGCGCACTTCCGCATCGATCTCCCGAAGAACGTCAAAGGTCCGGTTACCCTGAACGCGAAGCTCAACTACCGCAAGTTCGCCTGGAGCTACACGCAGTTCGCCTTCGCCGATCAGGCCACCAAGCCCGATGTACCCATCGTCACCTTGGCCGAGAGCAAGGCCGTCCTCAACATCGCCAAGCCCGGCGAAGCCAGCGACTGGCAGCAGGTCAGCAACGCCGCCGACTACCAGCGTTGGAACGATTGGGGTATCGGCATGCTCCTCCAAGGCGACCTCAGAGGCGCCGAGTACGCCTTTAAAAAAGTCTGCGATGCCAAGCCCGACTACGCCGACGGCCCGCTGAACATCGCCCGCGCCCTGATCCAGGAAGGCGAGACCGAAGCCGCCAAGCCAATGCTGGCCAAGGCCCTCCAGTTGTCTCCCAAACTGGCCCGCGCCCACTTCTTCCGGGCCCTGGTCGACAAGGCCGACGGCAACTACGACGCCGCGCTCGATCACCTCCGCCAGGCCGAATCGCAGTACCCCGAAGACCGCGTCGTGCTCAACCAGATGGGCCGCGTGCTGTTCCTCAAACGCCAGTACGCCGACGCCATCCGCGTCCTGGAACGCGTGCTCCAGATCGATCCGGAAGACCTCCAGGCCCACTACAGCCTGATGCTCGCCTCCCGGGGCGCAGGCCAGGCCGAAAAGGCCGCCTACCACGCGAAGCTCTTCCAACGCTTCAAGGCCGACGAGTCCGCCCAGACGATCACCGCCAAACCGCGCCGCCTCAGTTTCGAGGACAACAACGAACGCCAGATGATCCACGACCACGAGTCCATCCCGCTGGGGCGCAAGGCATCATGACCACACTGGTACGGCAGACCTCCAGGTCTGCGCGCGGTCTCCAGGCCGCGCTCTTCTTCTCCCTGCTCGCCACCCTGCAAGCCCAGCCCACCTTCACCGACATCACCGCCAAAGCCGGCATTCGCTTCGTCCACAACAACGGCAAGAGCGGCAAGAAATGGCTGCCCGAAACCCTTGGCTCCGGCGTCGCCTTCCTCGATGCCGACCAGGACGGCTGTCCCGACCTGCTCTTCATCAACAGCAAGTCCTGGAAGCCCGGCGGCGCCAAGTCCCTCCACAAGCTCTATCGCAACAACAAGAACGGCACCTTCACCGACATCACCGCCGGCAGCGGTCTCGACATCGAGATGTACGGCATGGGTGTCACGGTCGGCGACTACGATAACGACGGACGCCAGGACGTCTACATCACCGCCCTCGAAGGCGATCGTCTCTTTCACAGCGAAGGCCCCGGTAAGTTCAAAGACGTCACAGCTACCGCCGGCATCAAGAACGCCAACTTCGGCACCAGCGCCGCCTGGCTCGACTACGACCGCGATGGCCGCCTCGACCTGTTTGTCGCCAACTACGTGCAGTGGAGCCCCGAGAAGGATCTCTGGTGCTCGCTCGATGGCTCCGTGAAATCCTACTGCACGCCGGAGTCCTACCCCGGCGTCGCGCCCAAGCTGTATCGCAACCTCGGCAACGGCAAGTTCGAAGACGCCGGTCAGAAGGCGGGCATTGCGGACCCGAAGAGCAAGTCGCTCGGCATCTCCCTCCTCGACTTCGACCAGGACAACTGGCCCGATATCTTCGTCGCCAACGATACCCAACCCAACAAGCTCTACCGCAACAACCGCAACGGCACCTTCACCGAAACCGGCCTGACCGCTGGTGTGGCGTTCGGCGAAGATGGCGTGGCTCGCGGCGCCATGGGCACCGATGCCGCCGACTACGACGGCTCCGGCCGCCCGCACCTGCTGGTGGGCAACTTCTCCAACCAGATGCTCGGCCTCTATCGCAACGAGGGCAACGGCCTGTTTGTCGACGAAGCGCCGCGTTCTACCGTCGGCCGCGCCAGCCTGTTAAATCTCACCTTCGGCGCCTTCTTCTTCGACTTCGATCTCGACGGCCGCCTGGACATCTTCTGTGCCAATGGCCACCTGGATGAAGAGATCGAACGGGTGCAGCCGAAGGTGAAGTTCAGGCAATCGCCGACGCTGTTCCGCAACATCGGCAAGGGGCAGTTCGAAGACTACACGAAGAAGGCCGGCGCGGACCTGGCCAAGCCGCTGGTGGCCCGCGGCGCGGCCTACGCCGATATCGACAACGACGGCGACCTCGATGTCGTCATCGCCAATAACAACGGGCCTGCCGTGCTCTATCGCAACGACGGCGGCAATCGCAATCACTGGCTGCGCGTGCGCCTGACCGGGTCCAAGTCCAACCGTAGCGCCATCGGGGCAGTCGTGCGCGTCACCGCGTCGAACGGCCGCCAATGGAGCATGGTCCGCAGCGGCTCCAGTTATTGCTCGCAAAGTGAACTGCCGCTCACTTTTGGACTCGGCGCTGCTGCTACGATTACCTCCGTGGAAGTACAATGGCCGAACGGCGGCACCCAGCGCGTAGCCGCCCCTAAGGTGGACTCCGTCCTCGACATAGCGGAAGCCCCGCAGTAAAATCGGCTCAATGACAACGGAGGGATCATGCGGGTCGTTCTCGAGATCGTAGATGGCCCGTTTGCCGGGCAAATACGAGAGTTGTTTCCCGGCCAGACGCTGACGATCGGCCGCACCGCCAAGTCGCAGTTAATGCTCCCCTATGACAATTTCATGTCCGGGATGCACTTCCTCATCGAATGCAGCCAGACCGGCTGCGTGCTGCGCGATTGCAACAGCAGCAACGGCACCTGGGTGAACGGCAACCGCGTGGGCGAATCGCCGGTGGGCGAAGGCGATCAGATTTCCGCCGGCCAGACGCGCTTCCGGTTGAAAGCCGAAGTGGAGCAGGCCTTCGATCCGGGCCGTACCTCCACCGCGCTGTTTGTCGCTCCACGCCCGGAGGACCTCACGGCGATGATGGGCATGCAGCCGCTGCCGCCCCCGCCGCCTACCCCGGCACCCGTATCTCCGCCACCGCCTCCACCGCCGCCGCGCGAGACCTTCGTTCTGTCCCCGCAGCAGCAGGCCTTTGTCGCCTATCTTAAGCTGTTCCCCGCGCCGCTGTTCGCGCTGGTCAACGTCAGCCAGGAAGAGCGCGCCGGACGCTGGCTCATCGGCTCGGGCGAGATGTACCAGTTCCTGAACGAAGGCCTGAGTCTGGGCGAAGCCCTGCCGCCGGGCATCTGCCTCACCTACCTGCCGGCTACCTCGCCCTTGCTGCCGAAGCTGGTCTTCGAAAGCTGGGGCCGCAACTGGTGCCTGTTCTTCACCTCCATGTATCCGGTGGACCAGATCCGCAAGCATCTGCGCAACCTGATGGTGGTGCAGACCGAGGATAACCGCCGCTTCCTGTTCCGCTACTGGGATCCGCGCTTTCTGCAGATCTATCTGCCTGCCTGCTCCAATCAGGAACTGGCGCAATTCTTCGGCCCCGTACACGCCTACGTTCTGCAAGACATGACGGACAACGGCAAACTGATCGAGTACACCCTGTCGGAACAGGGCCTGCAGACCAAACCTTTGCAGTTGGCGAATCCGGGCGTCTGATAAAATCAGAGCTTATGACCTTGGAAGAACTCCAACGGGAGTACACCCCGCTCCGCCAGCAGGCTGACGCTGTGCGGAGCTATCTTTGACTCGCCTACCAAGAAAGCCCAGTTCGACAAAATAGAGGCCCAGATCGCGGCGCCCGACTTCTGGAATTCCCCGGAGACCAGCCAGAAGATCATGCAGGACCGCAAGCGGCTGGAGCAGGCCATTGCCGACGAAGCGCAGGTAGCGGACATGCTGTCGGAGATCGACACGCTGTTTGAACTCGCTGCCGAAGGCGAGCCGGTAACCAACGACATCGAGCGTGCCATCCGGCACCTCGGCGCCCGCGTTTCGGAACTGGAAACGGGCATGCTGCTCAGCGGCGAGAACGATGACAACAGCGCCATCGTCACGATCCATCCCGGCGCAGGCGGTACGGAAAGCCAGGATTGGGCCGAGATGCTGATGCGCATGTACCTGCGCTGGGCCGAACGCAAAGGCTATGAGGCGGTCATCACCGACCAACTCGATGGCGAAGGCGCGGGTATCAAGTCGGCCACGTTGGAGATCAATGGCGAGGGCGCCTACGGGCTGCTGCAGTCGGAGATCGGCGTGCATCGCCTGGTGCGCATCTCGCCGTTCGATTCGGCGGCGCGGCGGCATACGTCCTTCGCTTCGGTCTTCGTCATCCCGCAGTTGGATGACGAGATCAAGATCGACCTCAAGATGGAAGATGTACGCGTCGATACCTTCCGTGCCAGCGGCGCGGGCGGTCAGCACGTCAACCGTACGGACTCCGCCATTCGCATGACGCACATCCCCACCGGGGTTGTCGTGCAATGCCAGAACGAGCGGTCGCAGCATAAGAACCGCGCCAGCGCGATCAAGCAGTTGAAGGCGCAGTTGTATGAACTGGAGATGCGCAAACGGCGAGCGGAAGAGAAGAAGTTGGAAGACACGAAGCTCGACATCAACTTCGGATCGCAGATTCGCAGCTACGTGCTGGCGCCCTATCGCATGATCAAAGACCATCGCACGAAGCTGTCGATCGGCGATGTGGACCGCGTGCTGGATGGCGACATCGATTCGCTGGAACATGCGTATCTGGTGTGGCGCAAGACGGGTAAGACGGCGGGCGACGGCAAGGACGATCTTCCGGACTAAATGCCAACAGAACTGGAACTGGTGCGGGCGGCGTGGCTGTTGCAGAACGGCGGCCTGGTGGCCCTGCCCACGGAGACCGTTTACGGCTTGGGCGCCAATGCCCTGGATCTCGCGGCGGTGCAGCGCATTTACGATGTGAAGGGCCGGCCGAAGACCAGCCCTCTCATCGTGCATGTGGCATCCATCGAGATGGCGCGCGGCCTGGCTCGGGAATGGCCGCTGGAAGCGAACATCCTCGCCGGCGCCTTCTGGCCGGGGCCTTTAACCATCGTCGTGAAGAAACGGCCGGTGGTGCCGGACCTCGTTACGGCAGGGCTCGATACGGTTGGCCTGCGCATGCCCGGGCATCAGGTCATGCTGGAAGTGATTCGCCGGGCGCAGGTGCCGGTGGCGGCTCCGAGTGCGAATCGCTTCGCGGAGGTATCGCCCACTACGGCCCAGCATGTTCACGATTCACTGGGCGATGCGGTCGATCTGATACTCGATGGCGGACCTTGCGCCGTGGGCATCGAGTCGACTGTCGTTTCGCTGGCCGGCGAGGAACCCGTGTTACTGCGGCCCGGTATCATCAGCAGGGAAGACCTGGAGCGCCTCCTCGAACGCCCGGTGCGCACACTCACCGAAGTCAGCGGCGCGCATCCTTCGCCGGGCCTGCATCGCAAGCACTACTCGCCGCGCACGCCGGCGGTCCGCGTGAGCAACGGCGAGTTGCCGCAAGGGCGGGTTGCGTATCTCTGGTGGCATCTCCCGGCAGAAGCAGCGGTGGAGATCCGCATGCCGGATGATGTCGCCGGCTATGCCCGCGAGCTATACGGAGCCCTCCTCGCGGCGGACCAGGCCGGCGTGGATATCATCGCTGTCGAAGCACCACCCACAGGGCCGGAGTGGGCGGCAATCGAAGACCGCCTGCGCCGCGCCTTACAATGAGAATTCATGCGAATTGCGCTTGGCCAGATCAACACCACGGTGGGGGATCTTGGCGGCAACGTGAAACTGATGGTGGAGGCGGCCCGCCAGGCTGCCGACCAGGGTGCGGAGCTGATCGCCTTTCCCGAACTTTCCCTGAACGGCTATCCGCCGCGGGATCTTGTCGAGAAGCCCAGCTTTCTCACGCGCACCGGCGAGGCTCTGGACGATCTGCGGCGGCAGACGGCCGCCCTGCCTGTGGCTCTGGTGGTGGGCTACATTGGCCAATCGGAGGAGCGCGCGGGCAAGCCAATCGTTAACGCCGCCTGCGTGATCGAGCGTGGTGAGATCGTATTCCGGCAATCGAAGATGCTGCTGCCCACCTACGATGTCTTCGATGAGGCCCGCTACTTCGAATCGGCCGACTACCAGAATCTGCTGACCTGGCGCGGGCGGCCCGTGGCGCTGACCATCTGCGAGGATGCCTGGAACGACAAGCAGTACTGGTCGCGGCAGTTGTACGATCGCGACCCGGTGGAGGAGTTAAGAGCCAAGGGCGCGCGCATTCTGATCAGCATCAACGCGTCTCCCTATCACATGGGCAAACGCACGCTACGCCAGCAGGTATTCGCCACGGCAGCGCGGCGTCATGGCGTTCCCGTAGTCTACGTGAACCAGGTGGGCGGCAACGATCAGCTCGTCTTCGATGGCAGCAGCTTCGCGCTCGATGCGCAAGGCAATCCGCTGGCAACCGCGTGTTCCTTCGCGCCGGACCTGGTGGTGTTCGATACGGACCAGCCGGCCAACCCCGCCAACCTGCGGGCCAGCCACGGCGACGAAGTGGAGGCCTGCTACGACGCACTGGTGCTGGGCACGCGCGACTACATCCGCAAGTGCGGTTTCTCGAAAGTAATCATTGGCCTGAGCGGTGGCATCGATTCCTCCATCACGGCGGCCTTGGCCGTGGATGCCGTCGGCCGGGAGAACGTAATCGGTGTCGGCATGCCGGGCCCCTATTCGTCCGAACACAGCGTCACCGATGCCCGCGACATGGCGCATGCGCTGGGCATTCGCTTCGAGATCGCTTCCATCAATGATGCCTATCACACGATGGTGCGCAGCCTGCAACCTCTATTTGCCGGCTATAAACCCGACGTGACCGAGGAGAACATCCAATCGCGGCTGCGCGGGGTAACGTTGATGGCGATGTCCAACAAGTTCGGGGCGCTGGTGCTGACCACCGGCAACAAAAGCGAACTGGCCGTGGGCTACTGCACGCTGTATGGCGATATGTGCGGCGGCCTGGCGGTGATCAGCGATGTGCCGAAGACGCTGGTGTACCAGATATCGCGAGTAGCCAACCGGCGCCACAACAACGCCATTCCGGAGAATGTGTTCACCAAGCCGCCCTCGGCGGAACTGCGGCCGGATCAAAAGGACACGGACTCCCTGCCCGAGTACGAAGTGCTGGATACGATTCTCAAGGCCTACGTGGAAGACATGCACTCGCCCGGGCGGATTTCCGAGGAGCATGGTCTGGATCTGAAGCTGGTGCGTGACATCATCAATAAAGTCGACCGCAATGAGTACAAGCGTCAACAGGCGGCGCCGGGGCTCAAGGTAACCACAAAGGCGTTCGGTATGGGACGCCGCTTCCCGATTGCACAGAAATTCTCCGAATGAAGAAAATCATAGGCGTAGTTGTTGCGGGTACGGCGCTGGCCGCCTTGCTTGTGTCGCAGCGGGCGGCGCGGGTCACGGTTGGCCCAATGGCCGACGGCGGCTTCCTGTTGAACAGTGGCTGGACGGTAAAGCCGGCGGGCAAACAAACGCTGGTGGATACGTTCCCGATGGCAAGCCTGCCATCGAAGGACGGCAAGGTGCTGTTCGTGCTCAACGGCGGCTACAACCCGCCAACGGTGGGCGTGGTGGATATCGCGACGGGGCGGATGACCTCGCAGGTGCGCGTGCCCGACGGCTGGCTGGGGCTGGCCATCAACGCAACCGGCAACCGGCTGTACGTGGGCGGCGGATCGCAGGCGTCGGTATTCGAGCTCGAGTATGAGAACGGCACGCTAAAGAACGGCCGCACGTTCGAGATTGTGCCGAAGGAAAAGCGGCAGCACCAGGACTTCGCCGGCGATGTACAACTGGGGCCGGACGGGCGGCTGCTGTATGTGTCGCTGATGCATCGGGACCGCATCGTGGTGATCAACACGCAATCGGGCCGCGTGATTGAGCAGTGGCGCACGGGGCGGCGTCCCTATCGCATTCTGTTCCCTCCCGGCGGCAAGACGTTTCTGGTGACGAGTTGGGCCGATGGCACGCTGTACCAGCACAATCTGGCCGATGGGTCGGCGATGAGCCGCCTGCGCCTGGGCCCGCACACCACCGACATGGTGCTGAGCGCGCGCCAGCCGGAGGCGAATCCGAAGGAAGGCGAAGAGGCCGGGGAGAAGGAAGAAGAGTGGGCCTACGCGCAGCGGGTGTTCGTAACAGCAGGCAATACGAATCGCGTCTACGTGGTGGGAATCACGGACTCCGGCGAGTTGAAGCTGATTGAATCCATCAATGTGGCCTTGACGCCACGCCAGCCGGCGGGCATGACGCCGAGCGCCGTTGCCTTGAGCGCCGATGAGAAGGCACTGCATGTGGTGTGTTCGGATGCGAATGCGGTGGCCGTGGTGGATGTCAGCAAGCGGCGCAGCCGGGTCCAGGGCTTTGTGCCAACGGGCTGGTATCCGACAACGGCGCGTGTGCTGGCCGATGGGCGGCTGGCGGTGTTCAACGGCCGCGGTGGGCGCAGCTTCGCCAATCCGAAGGGGCCGCGTCCCGACCAGGTACCGGCGAAGTCGCACCTGGGTATCCGTGCCGATGAGTATGTCGGCTCCATCCAGAAGGGCACCATTTCTTGGATCGACAAGTGGAATGCCGAGCAGTTGGAGCAATACACCGCCACGGTGATGCGCAATTCGCCGTATCGCGATGAGATGTTGGATGATGCGCAGGCGCCGCGGGGCAACCCGGTGCCTTCGAAGCCCGGCGACCCATCGGCGATCGAGCACGTCGTATACATCGTGAAGGAGAACCGCACCTACGACCAGGTGTTCGGCTCCCTGGAGAAGGGCAATGGCGACCGCAGCCTGTCGCTGTTCGATGAGAAGTCGGCGCCGAACCACTACAAGCTGGCTCGCGACTTCGTCCTGTTCGATAACTTCTACGTGAATGCCGATGTGAGCGCCGATGGGCACAACTGGACGCTGGCGGCAATTGCGCCCGATTACGTGCAGCGGATGTGGCCGAACAGCTATGGCGGGCGCCGCAACCACTACGATTACGAAGGCGGCGAGCCGGCCGCGCTGCCGCCCGCGGGCTATATCTGGACGCAGGTTCTGTCGGCTGGGTTGACGATGCGCAACTACGGTTACTTCGCGCAGAACAAGACGGCGCCAGGGCCAAACGGCGAGCAGGTGGAGGCGATTCGCGACTCGCGGTTGGACCCAGTGACAAACAAGAAATTTCGCGCCTTCGATATGGACTACATGGACATTGACCGGGCGAAGGTGTTCTTAGAAGACCTGGCGCAGTTTGAGAAGGAGGGCAAGATGCCGCGCTTCCTGGTCCTGCGTTTGGGCAACGATCATACGTCCGGTACGGCGGCGGGCAAGATCGCGCCGCTGGCAGCAATGGCCGACAACGATTACGCGCTGGGCATGGTGGTGGAGGGCTTGTCGAAGAGCCGCTTCTGGGCCAAGACCGCCATCTTCGTGTTGGAAGACGATGCCCAGAATGGAGCCGATCATGTGGACTCGCACCGCTCGCCGGCCTTCGTGCTGTCGCCGTATACGCGGCGCGGGGCGATCGACAGCACAATGTACAACACGACCTCCATGCTGCGCACCATGGAACTCATCCTGGGCCTGCAACCGATGACTACATTCGACGCGGCGGCCAAGCCCATGTTCGCGGCGTTCGCGCTGAACGCCGATGCCAAGCCCTGGACGGCGGAGAAACCGCGCATCCCGCTGGACACGAAAAATCCGGCCAACAGCGCAACCGCCGCGCGTTCGGCTAAGCTGGATTTTTCGGAAGCTGATCGCATCGACGATGATGAATTGAACGATATCCTGTGGCGGGCGATTCGCGGGACTGAGCCGCCGGCGCCTGTTCGCAGTTACTTTTCCCGATGAGCCGCATTTACGTCTGCTTTGTCTGGCATATGCACCAGCCTTGTTATAAGGACCTGGTGAGTGGCGAATACCGCCTGCCGTGGACGCGCATGCATGCGCTGAAAGATTACTACGGCATGGTGAAGGTGCTGGAGGATTTTCCAAACGTCAAACAGACCTTCAACCTGGTACCGTCGCTGATGCTGCAGGTGGAGGAGTACGCCAGCGGCTTGGCGTATGACCCGTTCCTGAAAGTAGCCCTAAAGCCGGCCGAGGAGTTAACGCAGCCGGAGATCGAATTCATCCTGCGCTATTTCTTTCAGGCCAATCCGACGCACCTGATCGGGCGCTATAAGCGGTACGCGGAGCTGCACGAAGCCTGGCGGGCTTCGGACCGCAACCTGCGACGGGCAATGCATGTATTCAATCCGCAGGCGCTGCGCGATTTGCAGGTGTTGTCGCAATTGGCGTGGTTTGAAGAAGAGGTACTGGAGAAAGATGCGGAGGTGCGCGGCCTGGTGAACAAAGGGCGCGACTATTCGCTCTCCGACCAGGCCCTCATGGGGCGCAAGCAGACCGAAATCCTGGGTATGGTGCTGCCGGTGTACCGTGAGTTCGCGGAGAAGGGGCAGATCGAGATCTCGGCCACGCCCTTCTACCATCCGATTCTGCCGTTGATCTGCGATTCGAATGTCGCGCATGAGGCGAATCCGCATGTGCCGCTGCCGCCGCGATTCCGCTTCCCCGAAGATGCGCGGCGGCATCTCCAACGCTCGGCGGAGTACATGGAGCAGAAGATCGGGCACCGGCCGAAGGGCTTGTGGCCGTCGGAAGGCTCAGTCTCCGATGAAGCGTTGACGATTGCGGCGGAAGTGGGCTTCCAGTGGGCGGCGACGGACAACGGAGTGCTGGCGCGGACACTAGGCCGGCATGCCGACCCGTATACGACGTATCGCCCCTATCGCTGGCGGCAGAACGGGCACGAACTGAAGATGATCTTCCGCGATCATTATCTGAGCGACCTGGTGGGCTTTGTCTATTCGCGTATGACGGCGGAGCATGCGGCCGGCGATTTCGTGCAACGCATCCGCGACAACTGCGCGGGCATTCTGCGCAGCGGGCGGGATGCGCTGGTGCCGGTGATTCTCGACGGCGAGAACGCCTGGGAGCATTACTGGCGCAATGGGCGTCCCTTTCTACGCGAACTCTACCAACGGATCCAGGACGATCCGACGATGGAGGCGGTGACGGTATCGGAGGCGTTCGAGAAGGTGGAAGCCGAGCCACTGGAGCGGATCGCCGCCGGTTCGTGGATCAGCGCGAACTTCGATGTCTGGATCGGCTTTGACGAAGACAACAAGGCCTGGGAACTGCTGTTGAAGGCACGCACGGCGCTGGAGCGCGTGGACGCGGCTACGATTCCAGAGGCCGACTACAACATGGCCTGGGAAGAGCTGATGATCGCCGAGGGCAGCGATTGGAACTGGTGGTACGGGCCCCACCATGATTCCGACAATCGCATCGAGTTCGACCAGTTGTATCGCGACCATCTGGCCAACATGTACCGGCTGTTGAAGCTGGTGCCGCCGACGGAGCTGTCGAAGCCGATCCTGCGGGCACGCGCGACCGGGGTGCACGCGAAGCCAGTGGCGGAGTTGTCGCCGGTGATCGACGGGTTGGTGACATCGTACTTTGAATGGATGGGCGCGGGCAGTTATTCGGTGGACGGACGCGGCGGCTCAATGCATGGCCAGCGGTTCCTGATCCGCGAATTGTTCTACGGGTCGAATGAGGAGGCGCTGTTCCTGCGCATCGACTTTGTGGGAAGTGAGCGGGTGGAAGGGATGGAATTCCGTTTCACGCTGAACGGCAAACTGTTGCGGGTGGCCATGCGGGACAACGGGGCGGAGATCCTGGAGGACGAAGGTCTGGGAGCGCGGGCGCACTTCAAGCGCAATCTGGAGATCGCGGTGCCATGGACCTCGCTCGGTGAGGACCGCGTGGTGAAGCTGGAGACTTCCATCTGGCAGGACGGCCTGCCGCTGGACGCCCTTCCGCAGGAGGGGGCGTTGGAGCTGTCCGGCGGATTGGCGGAGGAGTACTGATTACTTCCCAACGATCTTGCTGAGAGAGTCGGCGCCGGCCTTGGCGATGATGCCATCCTGACTGGAGAGGACGCCGCTCACTCCAATCGCGCCGATGATCTTGCCATCGGCGGTAAGCGGCAGCCCGCCTTCGACGGGAAGGGCGCCGGGCAGCCTGAGGACGACATTGCGGCCGCCGGCGACTGCATCCTCCAGCGCCTTGGTGGGCCGTTTGAACTTGACCGAGGTCTTGGCTTTCTCCTGGGCCACTTCGACGCTGCCGATCTGCGTTTCGTCCATGCGCTGGAGATAGATGAGGTTGGCGCCGTCATCGACGATCGCGATAACGACATTCCAGTTATTCTTGCGCGCTTCGGCTTCGGCCTGCGCGGCGATCTGTTTGGCGATATCGAGCGTCAGCCCCTTCTTGGTGGCCAGATCGGCGCTGAAGGACAGGGACGCGGATAGGGCGAGTGTGGAGAGGAGTCTGGTGAGTCGCATGGGGAATTCCACACGATATCAATCGAGCAGCGCCGTGCGCAAGGCGTCTTTCATAACGGCTTCCGGGGCCCGGTGCCCGGTCCAGAGTTCAAAGCCGATCGCGCCCTGGTAGACGAGCATGGAGAGGCCGTCGAGTATGGGCATGCCGCGGTCTTTCGCCAGAGCAAGCAGGGGCGTCATGGGCGGGTTGAAGACCGCATCGCAAACCAGCAGGTCGCGTTTGGCGGCGGCCAGGCTGACGTCAGGCATGTCGTTCACGTGCGGGTAGAGGCCGATAGAAGTGGCGTTGACCAGCACGTCGACGTCGGATGGGACCAGGTAGGTGCCGGTCCAGGTTTCGAAGGTGATGTCTTTGCCGGTGCCTGCTTTGAGATGCTCCACCATGGCGAGGCCGCGTTCTTCGCCGCGGTTGACGATGTGGAGTTGGGCGGCGCCGGCGAGCAGAAGTTCGGCGGCGATGGCGCGCGAGGCGCCGCCGGCTCCGAGGATGACGGCGGACTTGCCCGCGGGGTCCATCGCGGCGTCCTGCTTGAGGCCGCGCAGGAAGCCCTTGCCATCGGTGTTCTCGCCGATGAGTTTGCCGTCGCGAATGATCACGGTATTGACGGCGCCGATCAGTGCGGCTTCTGGGGAGAGTTCGTCGAGCAGGGGGAGAACGGCCACCTTATGGGGGATAGTGAGGTTGACGCCCTTCATGCCGATGGAGAGAAGGCCGCGGAAGGCGTCGGCGAGATTCGCTGGAGCCACTTCCAGGGTGAGATAGCGCCAGTTGAGGCCACAGGCGGCGAAGGCGGCTTCCTGCATGACGCCGGTGGGATTCTCCGAAACCGGCTGTCCGAAAACGCCGGTGAGTTCGGCTTTGTAGTTCTTGGCCATTTACTCCATGCTACAATTCCCCCTGTTCCATGGCTCGAACGCAGTTGCAGGGGGCGTATACGCGCGAGCAGATGCTGCGCGTAGCAGGAGTCTCCGAGCGCCAGTTGCGAATCTGGGAACGCGCCCAGCTTCTCTCTCAACGCGACGCTTACGCGATTTCGGATGTGAAGGCACTTCAGACCTTGTCCCGGCTGCGGCAGGCGGGCCTGGGACCGAAGCGCATTCGCACGCTATTCGACGAAATCGGCACGAAGCTGGCGGGCAAGGATCCGCTGACCGAAGTGACGGTGATGCTGGATCACGGCGATGTGCAGGTGATGGTGGACGGGCAGCGCATGCAGGCCACCAGCGGCCAGTTGCTGTTGAACTTCGACCAGCAAGAGATCAGCCGGCTGCTGGCGTTTCCTTCGGACCGCAAGTCGGAGAAGGAGCAGGCGCGGGAGCAGCGCCGTGAGGTGGAGGCCGCCGAGTGGTTTGAGCGCGGCCTGGAGTTGGAGCAGACTGGCGTTAACCAGGAAGAAGCGATGGAGGCTTACGAGAAGGCGCTGGAGTTGGATCCGCGCTGTGTGGGGGCGATGGTGAACCTGGGCACGCTGGCGTTTCATGCGCAGCAGTGGAAGAAGGCGGAGACTTTCTATAAGCGGGCGCTGGAGCTGCAACCGGACTACTCGCTGGGGCACTTCAATCTGGCGAATCTCTACGACGAGCGCGGGGATCTGTCGCAGGCGATGGCGCACTATGCGGCGGCCTTGAAAGCGGCGCCGAACTACGCCGACGCGCATTACAACCTGGCGCTGTTGTGCCAGCGGACCGGGCAGATCATGCGCGCGGTACGGCACTGGCGGGCCTATTTGAAGCTGGATGCGCAGAGTTCCTGGGCGGAGATCGCACGGCGGGAGTTGGAAAAACTGCGGGCGGCATCGGTGGTGAAAGGGCACGGGCGGGAGGCGCTTTAGACAGCGTATATTCCTGCCGGAAAAGGCGGGGAAACGGCTTGCCAGCCCCGGTGGCAATGCGCCACACTGGAAACGGTCCATGGGCCCGGTTCCCGATCAATGGCTGCTTCGCTCCTTTATCTTACGGAGTTACTCGGTCTCCCCGTCTATGATCTGAAAAGACGGGCGATTGGCCGTGTCAAGGAAGCGGCGCTGGTTCCCATCGAGGACCCCTGGCGCATTGACCGCTTCCTGGTAGGCGCTGGAAATACGTGGCTTACGATTCGCTATGAGCAGGTGCGCTCGATCAGCCTGAAGGGCATCGAGTTGGGAGATGAGCTGCTCACTCCGTATCATTCCGATGAATATATGTTGCGTATGGTGCGCGATCTGCTGGATCAGCAGATTATCGATGCGCATGGGCGCAAGGTGGTGCGTGTAACGGACGTCACGTTCGAAATACGCGACTCCGGTGCGTACACGGGACTGTATGTGACCGAAGTCGACATTGGGCTGCGGAGCATCTTCCGCCGGCTGTTCCAGGGTGTGCTGCCTCGTACGTGGATCCGCTGGCTACAGGAGCCGATCCCGGTGAACTCGATTGCCTGGTCCTACTGCAACATCATCGAGCCGGATCCGATGCGGCGGCTGCGTTTGAACATTTCGCCGGCGCAGTTGGAGAATATGCATCCGGCGGACTTGGCCGACATTATGGAGGAGTTGGGGCCAGATGCGCGCGAGGCGGTGATCACGTCGCTCGATTCGGAGTCGGCGGCCGAGGCGCTGTCGGAAGTGGATCCGGAGATTCAGGCGAGCATTCTGGAAGGTCTGGAGACCGAAAAGGCGGCGGAGATTCTGGAAGAGATGTCGCCGGACCAGGCGGCCGACGTTTTGCAGGAAATGGAGGCGGCGACCTCCGAGGAACTGCTGGCGGAGTTGGATGTCGAGGATAAGACCGAGGTGGAGGAACTGCTGGAGTACGGCGAGCACACCGCGGGCGGCATGATGAATACGGAGTATGTGGCGCTGCCGAAGGAAGCGACGGTGGCGGAAGCGATCGGGTCGTTGCGGGAGGCTTCGGATTGGATGGATGGGCTGAATGCGCTGCTGTTGACGGGCGAGGATGAGAAGTTGAGCGGGCAGGTGTCGCTGGCGCGGCTGCTATTGGCCGATCCGAACGCGAAGCTGATGGACATTGCCGAGGATGGGCCGCCCATCAAGGTGCGCGTGGATGCGAAGGAATCGCGGGTGACGGAGACGTTTGACCGCTACAATCTGCTGAGCCTGCCCGTGGTGGATGACAAGGACAAGCTGGTTGGGGTGATTACGGCCGACGATGTGATTGCCGTGTTGCGAGGCCGGCGGTAAGTGCTACGGCGGCTGCGGTATCACATCGCGGTTTTCTTCAGCGTCATTGGGCCGGGGTTCATCACGGCGGTGGTGGACAACGACGCGGGTGGCATTTTCACGTATTCGCAGGCGGGCGCGCGCTATGGCTATCTGCCCTTGTGGACGCTCTTGCCGATCACGATTCTGCTGATTGTCACGCAGGAGATGTGCTCGCGGATGGGGGCGGTGACGGGCAAGGGCCTGTCGGACCTGATTCGCGAGGAGTTCGGACTGCGCACGACGTTCTTCCTGATGGCGCTGCTGCTGTTCGCGAACCTGGCGAACGTGATGGCGAACTTCGCCGGCGTGGCGAGTTCGCTGGAGCTGTTTCATATCAGCCGCTACATCTCAGTGCCGCTGGCGGGCGCGGCGGTGTGGCTGCTGATCGTGAAAAGCACCTATGAACGCGTGGAGCGGATCTTTCTGTTCGCTTGTTCCTTGTATGTGTGCTACTTGGTGTCGGGGATTCTGGTGAAGCCGGACTGGCGCGAAGCGGCGATGTATAGCGTGAAGCCGGTGCTGGTGTTCGAGCCGGGATATCTGCAGATGCTGATCGGCATGGTGGGCACCAGCGTGGCGCCGTGGATGCAGTTCTTCCTGCAGGCGGCGGTGGTGGAGAAGGGCGTGACGGCGAAGGACTATGCCGAGTCGCGGATCGAGGTGATTGTCGGCTGCATCGTGATGTCGGTGATCGCCTTTTTTATCATTGTGTCGTGCGCGGGGGCGATCTGGTCGGTGAAGCCGCGGGATATCGCCGATGCCACCGACGCGGCGCTGGCGCTGAAGCCGTTCGGGCCCTATGCTTACCTGCTGTTCGCGGCGGGGCTGTTCAATGCAAGCCTGTTCGCGGCGTGTATTTTGCCTCTGTCGACGTCGTACACGGTGTGCGAGGGGTTGGGGTTTGAGTCGGGGGTGAACCGGACGTTTCGCGAGGCGCCAATTTTCTACGGTCTGTTCACGGGGTTGGTGGTGTTCGGCGGGGGGCTGATTCTGCTGCCGGGCTTTCCGCTGATCAAGATGATTCTGCTCAGCCAGGTGATTAACGGGGCGCTGCTGCCGCTGGTGCTGGGGTTCATGGTGGCGCTGGTGAATAAGAAGCGGCTGCTGAAGGAGTGGACAAATTCGGCGGTGTATAACGCGATTGCGTGGACGGCGGTAATTGTGATGAGTGGGTTGACGCTGGCGCTGGTGGGATTGAGTTTGCGGCAGTTGCTGGAGGGGTAACCCGGTTCAGTGTTCATGAGGAGGGCGTCCGGCCAGCGGCTAGCCGCCGTTATTAACATGGACGTGTTAATTAACGCGTCTATGTGAATTAACAAAGACGTGTTAAGATAGGACGGAGGTGCCGCGATGATAGAGGCAATAGGGGTAGAACATAGGGGTGACTGGTTCCAGGACGCCTTCCAGCGCTCCGGCTGGCGGGCCAGGAAACCGCGCTCCGGCGCGTCCGCCCCCGCGAACCTGCTTGTCGAAGGTGGCGGAAAGGCCTACGTGGCCGTGCGCAAGGTCGCCGGGGAAGGCCGCGGCGGCCGCGTGATTCCCCTATTGGCACAGTCGATTCTGGAAGCGCGGCTCTCCGCCGCGGAGATGGCCGAAGGCGTGGTGCCGGTGGCGGTGGTGCAAGGACCGAGAATCCCGCCGGGAGTGGTTGCGGAGGCGCGGGCGTTCGCCGCACGGGTGGCTCCGGATGTCGCGATCGGGCTGATTGACGCCCAAGGGCTGCGGGCCTTTTCGGGTCATGGGCTCGAGGTATTGAATGCGTTGCCCGTGGCGCGGGAACGGCGTGTGGCGCGAAAGATCAACGGCAGCCGTCCGTTAAATGTCTTTTCGGACAGCAACCAATGGATGCTCAAGCTGCTGCTGGCGGAACGGCTTTCGGCGGAGTTGATGGCTGCCCCGCCGGTCCGCTACCGCAATGCGACGCATTTAGCCGGCGCGGCGGGCGTTTCGATCATGAGTGCTTTCCGGCTGCTGCGCCAGCTTGGCAACGACGGCTTCGTGGACTCCGATGAGGAGGAATACGTCAAGCTGGTGCGGGTTCCCGAACTGCTGAACCGCTGGGCGGCGCAAATGGGTCCGGTGCGGGAGCTTCCGGTGAGGTGGCTGATCCGGCGTGCCCCCGGCGCCGTTGCGGCGATGTTGCAGGCCTATGCGGCGGAGCGTCCAGGGCGTGGTAAGCCCGCAATTCGCGCCTGCCTGGGCCTGTTCGCGGCCGCCGATGCGCTGGGTTACGGCTTCGTGCACGGGGTGCCGCCGCATATCTACATGGAACGTCTCGATGCGGAATTGCTGAAGAAGTTCGGGATGACGCTGGATGGCGCCGGGCAGCGCCCCGACGCTTACGTTCGTATCCCGGCGCATCCGGAATCCATGTTCCGGGCGGCGGTGAGGAGGGATGGCGTCCCGGTGGCTGATATCCTGCAAGTGTGGCTGGATGTTCAGAACCATCCGTCGCGCGGCAAGGCTGCCGCCGCGGAGATCGGCCGCCAGGCGTTGGGGCCGCTGCTCAGGAAGAGGTAAAGGCATGACCGCCGCGCCCGATCCCGGCGGCTTTGCGCGACTGGTGAGCGCACTGGGGCCGTGGCTGGAGCAGGTGGTAGTTGTCGGCGGCTGGGCGCACCGGCTCTATCACCTGCACCCGTCGGCGCAGGCTCTGGATTTCGCGCCGCTGATGACGTTCGACGCCGATGTGGCGCTTTCTGGCCGAGTGCCGTCCCAACAACCATCCATCCGGGAACTCCTGGTGGCGGCTGGCTTCCACGAGGACTTTCGTGGCGACGACCGGCCGCCAGCGACACACTACCGCCTGAAAGATAGCGGCAGCGGGTTTTATGCGGAGTTTTTGACGCCGCTCACTGGGAGCGAACTCACGCGCGAGGGCAGGCGCAAGGCGACGGCGCACGTGGCTGGCGTGAACTCGCAGCAGCTTCGGTTTATTGAACTGCTGCTCGACAACCCTTGGCAAGTTTCATTGCAAGCCGGGGAATTGGGCCTCGGCGAGATGCGAACGGTCCGGATCGCCAATCCTGCCGGCTTTCTGGCGCAAAAGCTATTGATCCATCGCAAGCGTGATCCGGTGGATCAGGCGAAGGACATCCTCTATATGCACGACACGCTGCAGGTATTCGGTGCCCGCCTGGAAGAGCTAAATGACGAGTGGACCGGGCATCTCCAGCCGCGCCTGCATGCGAAGGATGCGAAGTTGGTGTCAACGGCGGTGAACTGGCTGTTCGGCGAGGTTACGGACACGATCCGCGAGGCGGCGGGGATGGCCGCCGATCGCGATCTGGATCCATACGACGTACAGCAAAGCTGCCGCCGGTACGGATTGGAGATCGTGTTGGCAGCAAAGAAGACTCGGGCATCCCGAGCGTGATCACGGCTTCGGTGCCCGTTCTACCTTGCCCCACATCTGCCCGCCCTTGCCCGATTCATTCGCCCAATACCCCGCGTAGTTGTTCCGATAGATCAGCACGCGGGCGGTGAACTTGCCCATGCCGGGAATGGTGGCGTCGGTCAAGGTAATAACGGGCGTATCGCCGGCCCATTTGACGGTGACCGGAACCGGCACGGTGACGTCGTGCGCGCCGTATTGGATGCGCGTATGAATGAGCCAGGTGTCACCGGCCAGTCGCGATGCCTTACTGATGGTGTACTTGTCCTCGCTGACCTTGTCGCCCAGCGAGAACTTGCCGGCCAGCACGGCGCCGGTGAGGGTGGATTCAAACTCGCGCTCCAGACGCGCCTGTTCGGATTCGCCGGAGGAACGCGAGCAGGCGCAAAGCGCGGCAAGAGCCAGCAGGGCAGCCAGACGGGCGTGACGCATCACCCGATTTTATCCAAGGCCTGTTCGAAATCGGCAAGCAGGTCGCGCCAGTCCTCGATGCCGATCGAGATGCGGACCAGACCGTCGGTGACGCCGGCGATCTCCAACTCTTCAGCCGAGACCGAAGAGTGCGTCGTCGAGCGCGGATGCGAGACCAGCGTTTCCACCCCTCCTAACGACACGGCATTGCGGGCCAGTTTGAGATGGCGCAGAAACGCGAAGGCTCCAGGTTTTCCGCCCTTCAGCACCAGCGACAACATCGCGCCGGGATAGTCGCACTGCTCCTTATAGATGCGGATTTGTTCCGGGTCGTCGAACAGCGTCGGGTAGTAGATCTTTTCGATGTGGCGGTGGCCGTTGAGCCGCTCCGCGATGCGCTGGGCATTCTTGCTGGCGCGATTCATGCGCAGGCGCACGGTGGGCAGCCGCGAATCGAGCATCCAGCACTCGTCGGGCTGCAGGATATTGCCGAACAGGCCGCGGCGCGATTTGATGGGACGCATGAGATCGGCAGAGGCGGTAAGGGCAAAGCCGCCGAGCAGATCGCTGAAGCCGCCGAGATACTTGGTGGCGGAATAAAGGACGACGTCGGCGCCGAGTTCCAGCGGATGCTGGAAGGCGGGGCCAAGGAAGGTATTGTCGACCATGACCAGCGGTTTGGCGGTATGGCCCGCCGCCGCGCGGGTGGCACTGCGGATATCGGCCATCACCAAGGTGGGATTTGCCGGCGTTTCGATCAAAACAATACGCAGGTTCTTTGTTTCGGCGATGGCGGCGCGCAAAGCCTCGGTGTGGCCGGCCCGGACAGCCGTACCCTTGATGCCGAGCGGCTCTAGGAACTCATGCATCAGGTGTTGGGTGCCGCCGTAGATCGGCACGGTATAGAGGATGTGATCGCCGGGCTTAGTGAAGGCCAGGATGGCGGTCATGATCGCGGCCATGCCGGAGTTGAAGACGGCGGCGCATTGGGCGCCGGGTTCCAGGGGGACGATCTGGTCCTCCAGGATCTCGGCGTTGGGGTGATTGAAACGGGAATAGATAAGGCCGACATTCTCGCCGGCTTCGCGCTGGGCGCGGCCGCCCATGATGGCGAAGGCGCGCTCGGCGGCTTCGGGGGTGTCGAAGACGTAGGTGGAACTGCGAAAAACGGCGGGGCGCGCGGAGCCGACACTGAGAGCCGGATCAAAGCCGCGCGTCAACACCGCGGTTGGCGGACGCATGGAGTGTTCTTTTTTGTTGCTCATACCGCTCACTTGGAGTGTAGCGCCGTGGCGTCTCCCCGGTACTCCTTAGGAACCCGCAATGGGAACATTCGCGGTGCATCTAAGAACATCCCCTGATTGGGTGGGGCGAGCTAGCCCGTTATGATTTAGGAAAGCATGGTTACTAGACGTACTATGAGTCCTATACCGACGAACCGTCCCGTCAAAAGCCATTACACCGAGGCCGAGGCCGCCGTTGCCCTTGGAGTTTCGGTGGAACAATTGCGGATGTTGATCCGCAGCCACATCGTCAAGACCGATGAAGACATGGCGCATGTCGCCGCCGCCACCTATCAGCCGTCTGACCTGCTGGTGCTGCGCATGATCCTGAGAGGGATGTCGACAACGGAGTTGGAAAGCGTTCCGGCGGCGACTGCCTGAGGGATCTGCCACGCTCTTCCGAATTTGGAAGATTGGAGCGGGGGCGTGCCAGCGGTATACAATGGCCTTTCCCGAACCTGTCTATCCTTAGGAGGCAATAGTGGCGAAACTGGGTTTTCTCGGGCTGGGCATCATGGGTTACCCCATGGCCCGCAACCTGATCCGCGCCGGTCACGACGTGGCGCTGTGGACGAATTCACCGGAAAAAGCGAAGAAACTGGCCGCTGACGAGAAGAGCGGCCGCGTGTGCGAGACGCCGAAGCAGGTGGCCGAGCATGCCGACTGCGTCTTTCTCTGCGTCGGCGACACGGCCATGAGCGAGAAGGTGATTCTCGGCGAAGACGGGCTGGTGTCAGGCGCGAAGTCCGGCATGGTGATTGTCGATGCCAGCACGGTATCCCCCTCGCAGAGCCCGAAGATGCGCGATCTTCTGGCGCCGATGGGCGTCCATTTCCTGGATGCCCCGTGTACTGGGTCCAAGCCCGGGGCCGAGGGGGGAACCCTGACGTTCATGATTGGCGGCGATAAGGAAGTGTTTGAAAAGGTGAAACCTTGGCTGGAGCCGATGGGCAAGCAATTGTTTTATTGCGGCACCCACGGCATGGGCATGAATGCGAAGCTGACCCAGAACCTGGTTCTTTCCAACATCCTGCAGGCGTTCAACGAAGGCATGGTTTTGGCCACTAAGGCCGGAGTTGAGCCGAAGCTGATGCTCGAGATTCTGGATAAGAGCGCCGCCAAGAGCGGCTTGATCAACTTCAAGGCGCCGTTTGTCTTCGCCCGCAACTTCGAGACGAACTTCTCGGTGAAGTGGATGCACAAGGATATCGGCCTGATGCTCGATTCGGCCCGCGAGTTGGGAGTGCCGCTCCCCCTGACTGGATTGACGCAGCAGATGTTCCGGGCGGCCATTGCCAAGGGACATGGCGACGAGGATATCTGCTCGACGATCAAGGTCCTGGAGGACTGGGCCGGGGTGGAAGTGAAGGGCTGAACAGCGGCCCTACATTTTTTTGTTGCATTCCAGAATCCCGTATTCTATTATTGGAAGTAAGCCGGGGAGGCAACTCCCACCAAAGCGAGACTAACCTCATAAAGACCCCTGAAGCAAACCTCCCCGGCGCCCGCAAGGGTTCATCGCTTCCCAAGTAAAAACCAAACAAAGCCAGACACGGTACGCAGGCCAGCGAGGCCACTCCACATTCTGAAGGATCAGCGTGAAAGCTGCTATCATCAGCATGGGTGAAAGACGTTACGGTTCTAGGATCTACGGGATCCATTGGCACCAGCACGCTAGATGTAATCCGGCGCCGCCGGGAGCATTTCCGCGTGTTCGCTCTGGCGGCAGGGCGTAATGTAGAGCTGCTTACGGAACAGATCCGTGAATTTACACCTAAGGTGGTTTGCGTCGGAACTTCCCCCGATGTGGAGCGTCTCACTGTTTATCTCCGGGAAACGGGAATTTCGCCCGCATCCTGGCCGGAGATAACCAGCGGTCCGCAAGGCCGGGTACAGATTTCCATAGATCCGGACGTCGATTTCGTGATGTCGGCGATGGTTGGAGTTCCGGGCCTTGAAGCTACGTACGAAGCGGTACGGCGAGGGAAGCAGGTCGGATTGGCAAATAAGGAAGTGCTGGTGGCAGCCGGGGAACTGGTGATGCAGGCGGCCCGCGAGTCGGGCACGGCGCTGCTGCCGGTGGATAGTGAGCACAACGGGGCGCACCAGTGTCTGCGTGCCGGACGCCGCGATGAGGTGCGCAAGCTGATCCTCACCGCATCTGGCGGACCTTTCCGGCGCACGCCGGCGGCCGAGCTGGAATCCGTGACGCCGGAGCAGGCGCTGAATCATCCAACCTGGAAGATGGGTCCTCGTATCACAATCGACTCCGCCACGTTGATGAATAAGGGCTTCGAGGTGATCGAGGCCTGCTGGCTGTTCGATCTGCCACCGTCGCAGGTGGAGGTGGTGGTGCATCCGCAATCGACCATCCACGCGATGGTGGAGTATTCCGACGGCAGCGTAATTGCCCAGGTGTCGGCGACGGACATGCGGATGCCAATCCAATATGCCCTCACCTATCCGGAACGCTGGGATGCTCCTGTGCCGCGGCTGGATTGGACCGAGGCGCGGCATTGGGATTTCGAGCCTCCGGATTTCGGAAAGTTTCCGCTGTTGGGTCTAGCCTATGCATCCATGCAGGCGGGGGGCTCGGCTACCTGTACGCTGAACGCTGCCGATGAGGTGGCTGTCGGCGCATTTTTGCAAGGGGAGATCCCTTTCCCGGGCATTGCCCGGGTGGTCGAGCGGACGCTGGACCGCATGGGGGTACGGCACCCGGAGACGATTGGAGAATTGCTGGACATTGACCGGCAGTCGCGGGAGATGGCCCGCCAGTTTTGCGAAGCGGGACCCCCGGCGGCGGCAGGGCAGGGCGCTGGGAAAGCACGGAGCGAGAGCTCCCAGAACTTGAATTAAGGCGATATCTATGGGTGTTCTCGAAAACGTTTGGTGGCTACTGGTCCTGATCGGGGTGATGATCCTCATCCATGAGCTGGGCCATTATTGGGCGGCGCGCTTCTTCGACGTCAAGGTGGAGGCGTTCAGCTTCGGCTTTGGCCCGCGGCTGTTCGGCTTCAAGCGCGGCGAGACGGATTTCCGCTTCTCGCTGTTCCTGTTCGGCGGGTATGTGAAGATGGCCGGCGAGCAGGTGGGCGAGGATTCAGCCGCCGATCCGCGATCGTTTCTGGCCAAACCGCGCTGGCAACGGCTGATTGTAGTGGCCGCCGGACCGATCATGAACATCGTCTTGGCGGTGGCGCTGGTCACCGGCCTTTATACGATCCGTTTCCCGAAGGTTCCGGAGATCAAATCGCCGGTGATCGGTTTTGTGAAGGACGATAGCGCGGCGGCGAAGGCGGGCATCAAGGAAGGCGATCGCATCCTATCGATAGAAGATATCCAGCAGCCCACCTGGGAAGACATCACGGTGAAGGAAGTGGCGTCGGCCAACCGCGTGGTTCCGGTGCTGTTGGAGCGCGCGGGAACCAAGGCGCAGGAAGTGGTGCAGGTAATGCCCGTGCTGGACGACAAGAACGGCGTTGGCGTGATCGGCTGGTCGGAAGCCATGGAAGTACAGGTGGCCAGCGTGGAACCCGGCATGGAGGCCGAGCGCGCCGGGCTGAAGAAGGGCGATGTCCTGATTGCCGCCGATGGCAAGCCGGTACGGTCGACCTTGAAGCTGCACGAGATCATGAAGCAAAGCCAGGGCAAGCCGGTGGAACTGACCTACCTACGCGACAAGCAGGAGCGCAAGGTGCAGGTGAGCCCGCAGCAGCGCACCATTGAAGGACAGACGCGCTGGCTGATCGGGGTGCGGCTGGAGAGCCCGGTAACGCTGGTGCCGCTGCCGATTCCCGATGCCTTCCGTGAATCGGTGAAGGCGAATACGCGGAATGCCGGATTGATTGTCGGGTTCCTGAAAGGGATCGTGGAGCGGCGTATGTCGCCCAAGAGCCTGGAGGGACCGATCCGGATCGCGCAGATTTCGACCGAAGCGGCGCGCGAAGGTCCCACCTCCTTTATCAGCCTGATGGCGATGGTCAGCCTTAATCTGGCGATCTTCAACCTGCTGCCGGTGCCGATTCTCGATGGCGGTGTCATCGTGCTCCTGCTGATTGAAATGCTGATGCGGCGCGATTTGAGTCTACCGGTGAAGGAAGCGGTGTTTAAGGTAGGCTTCGTGTTCCTGATGATGTTGGTAGTGTTTGTGCTCTACAACGACATCACGAAGGTGTTGCCGGGGTAACGGCAGTTTCAGCAAGGGCGGGGTTACGATAGAAGCTAGCCGCTTATGAACAAGCGCCTCGCTTTCGCAACCGGATTGGTGTTGCTGGCCATCTCGATCACCCTGGTGATCTGGCAGAGCTCCTTCAGCTTCGGGGAGTTCGGGCCCACCACCATGCCCCAGGCCTATGTGTTCTGGGCGGTTTCGATCCTTGTCTTCCTGTTAACCGTCACGCTGAGCTTCATGCTGCTGCGTACGGCACTGAAGCTCTACGTCGAGCGGCAGCGCAAGCATGAGGGATCGCGCATCAAGTCGCGGCTGGTGTTTGGCGCACTGGCGCTCAGCTTCATGCCGGTGCTGTTCCTGGTGCTGTTCAGCGTTTCCATTCTCAATTTCAACCTGCTGGCGTGGTTCACGCGTCCGGCGCAGAACATGCGCTGGAGCCTCATACAGGTGGGCAATTCCATGGATCACGAAGCGCAGAAACGGGCGATGCTGCTGGCGCGGATGTTGGCCTCCCAGCCCAAACCGTCTGATGCCGAGTTGAAGAAGTTTTGCGCCGACCAGAACGTGCTGGAACTGTGGGTGGAGGAGTCGAAAGGCAAGCGCACGTTCTGGTGTGAGCCGGTGGACACCAAGCCCCGGCGTTCGGTGGAAGGGCATGCCCCGTTGAGCGCCGATGCCATGCTGGCGGTGCGGCTGGTGATGCCGATGGACTTCGCCGAGAAGCAGCGGGAGATCCAGCGCGAGGTGGCCGAGTTCGACGAGTTCGCCAAGCAGCGGAAGGAGTTCCGGAACCTCTATCTACTGCTGCTGTCAGTTATCACGCTGTTCATTCTCTTTGTCGCCACCTGGATCGCGCAATTCATGGCGCGGCAGTTGAGCGATCCCATTTCGGCGCTGCTGATCGCGGCCAGTGAAGTGCGCAAGGGAAACCTCTCGCACCGCATTGAGCATGATGCCATGGATGAGATGGGTGCGCTGGTACGGTCCTTCAACGAAATGACCAGCGACCTGGAGGCCAACACGCGCGAGTTGGAGCGGCGCCGCCGGTTTACGGAAACCATCCTCGAGAGCATCCCGACGGCCGTCTTGTCACTGGATGGCGAAGGCAAGATCCAGCGGGCAAATCCGGCGTTGCGCAAGCTGTTCCCCCATTTGAAGGCAGATACCGCGGTGCGGATGGAAGATCTGCTGCCGGCCGAAGAGATGCGCGAGTTCCGCTATCTGGCGAACCGTGCCCGCCGCACGGGTGTGGCTTCGCGGCAGTTGGAGTTCCGTCGCGACCGGCGCACCTATCATCTGGGCGTGACCATCGCCGCGCTGGAGGAGAATACCGGCTTCGTCGTGGTGTTGGAAGACACCAGCGAAATGCTGCGCACGGAGAAGGCCGCCGCCTGGCACGAGGTGGCCAGCTATGTCGCCCATGAAATCAAGAATCCGCTGACGCCGATTGCCCTGTCGGCGGAACGGATTCTGCGCCAGATTGACCGCCTCCCCGTGCCGCCGGACGCAACGCGGGTGATCCGCGAATGCTGTGTCACCACGCTACGCGAAGTGGAATCCGTGAAGACGCTGGTGAACGAGTTCGCCCAGTTCGCCCGTTTCCCCGCCGCGCAGTTGACCGTGTGCGATGTCAATGAAGTGGTGGAGAACGCGCTGACGGTGTTCCAGGGCCGGCTGGATCGCATCGACTTCCGCAAGCAACTCGCGGGCGCGCTGCCGCCGGTGAACCTGGATCCGGAACAGTTCAAGCGCGTGGTGGTGAATCTGGTGGACAACGCCGCCGAGGCGATGCAGGATTCGCTGGTGAGGCGGTTGACGGTGGTAACGCGGCTGGTGATGCCCGATACCATTGAACTGACGGTGGCCGATACCGGGCACGGCGTATCGCCGGAGGATCGGGAGCGTCTGTTCCTGCCCTACTTCTCCACCAAAGGCCGCGGCACGGGGCTTGGCCTGGCCATTGTGAGCCATATTCTGAATGAGCACCACGCGCAGATACGCGTGGAAGATAACCAGCCGGCCGGGGCGAAGTTCATCATCGAACTGCGCGCCTTGCCGGTGGCGGAGAGTGAATGGAAGGCAGTGGAAGTAAATACATGAGCCGGGACCGCATATTGGTGGTGGATGACGAGCCCGGTATCCGGCAATCGTTACTGGGAGTGCTGGAGGATGAAGGGTACACGGTAAAGACGCTGGAAACAGCCGAGCAGGCTTTGGAAGACCTGCGCCAGCATGCCTATGAAGTGGTCCTGATGGACATCTGGCTTCCAGGCCTGGATGGGCTGGAGGCTCTATTGCGCATGGAGGAGTTGCCGCTGGAAGATCGCCCGCAGATCATCATGATCTCCGGCCACGGCAACATCGAGACGGCTGTGAAGGCGACCAAGATGGGTGCCTTCGATTTCCTGGAGAAGCCGCTGACGATCGAGAAGGTAGTGGTGACGGTGAAGAACGCCGTCGAGCAGTTGCGGCTGCAGCGCGAGGTCCAGCGGCTGCGCGAGCAATCGGGGCCGGGGCCGGAGATCATCGGCGAGAGCGTGCCGGTGAAGGCTCTACGCCAGCAGTTGAAGCTGATGGCGGGCACCAATGGGCGCGTGCTGATCTATGGCGAAAGCGGCGTGGGCAAGGAGTTGGTGGCGCGCGCCATCCACGCCTATAGCGCGCGCTCCAAGGAAGCCTTTGTCGAGGTGAACTGCGCCACCATTCCAGAAGACATGATCGAAAGCGAGTTGTTCGGCCATCGCAAGGGAAGCTTTCCCGGAGCCGTGGAGGACAAGATCGGCAAGTTCGAGAAGGCGCACAGTGGCACGCTGTTTCTGGATGAAGTAGGCGACATGAGCCTGAAGACGCAGGCCAAGGTTTTGCGCGTCCTGGAGGAGCAGCGATTTGAGCCGCTGGGTGCGGTGGACCCGGTGCAGGTGGACGTTCGGGTGATCGCTGCCACGAACAAAAACCTGGAGATGGAGATTGAGCGGGGAAACTTCCGCGAAGATCTTTTCTATCGCCTGAACGTGATTCCGTTCTACGTGCCGCCACTGCGGGAACGCGTGGAAGACATCGGGCTGCTGGCAAACCACTATTTGAAGAGCTTCGCGATGGCCTACGGACGCAAGCCGAAGGAACTGACCGCCGAGGCCTATCGCACGCTGCAGGATTATCACTGGCCGGGCAATGTGCGCGAATTGAAGAATCTGATGGAGCGGATCGTGATCATGAATCCGCAGGCGAATATCGACGCGCGGCACGTGCCGTTGAATCCTTCGAAACGGTCCGTTTTCGAGCGGCCGATCGACTTCTTTGGCAGCCTGGCGGAGGTGCGGGAAGCGGCCGAGCGGGAGTATATTCTAAAAAAGCTGGAAGAGACCAAGGGCAACATCTCGCGCACGGCGGAACTACTGGGCATGGAGCGCAGCAATCTTTACCGCAAAATGAAAGCGTTGGGAATCGCCAGTAAGGACGCGGGCGCCGCCTACTGATAGGAAAGCGGGTAGCGAGCGTCTTCCTTGACGTTCAGCTTCTGCTCATTGCTCTTGTGGCCGTCGGCGAAGATCACCCAGATGATGTGCTCGCCGGGTGCGACGGGGATGCTCACCGGAGCGGGACGATTCCAGGCTTTGCCATCAATGTAGACAACGGCGTCTTTGGGGCCGGGCACGTCCAGCCAGCCGACGGCGGCTTCCAGCTTTACGGCCACCTCCATCTGCGCCGGCACGCTCACGCGCTGGTAGATGGTCTTATAGCCGTTCAGTTCGGCCTTGATGTGCTGGTCGCCTTTGGGCAGATCGAGCGAGCAGGGGGTATTGCAACTGGCGTCCTTGAAGCTGACGCGCGCGTTGGGTGGGATGGTGGAGATCTCGATTGGCGTTAAGCCGTTGGCGTTGGTGGCAGGCTGGGCGGCAGGTTCCGATGCCGTCTTCGCCGGCTCTTTGGGTTTAGCGGCCGCTACCGGTGGCGGTGTGCTGTTGGCTGCGCTTTTCGACGCCCCGGCCGGAGTAGACGGTGCTGCAGCGGCGTTCGGATCGACAAGCGGAGGAGGACTGCCGGCTGCGGCGCCATCGGTGGCGCTGGTGTCGGAAGCCGGTCTCGTGAAGTAGATGACGGATCCGCACAGAACCGCCGCAACCGCGACCATTGCGATGACCGGGGCCTTGCTCCCGGACCGCGATGCGGCGGGCGGCGGCACGAACGCCAGTGGGGGTGGCGGCGGTGGCGCAACTTCCTTCTTGACCTCCGGCTTCTTTGCTTCCTGTTGCTTCGGTTCCGGTTTCGGTTCCGGCTTCTGCGAGCGGGTCGGGGGAGGAGGCGGCAGAATCTCCGCCGGGGCTGGCGGCGGGGGAGGTGCCGCCGCGACGACCGGCTTCGGCATCGGAGTCGGTTCCGCCGCCGGCATCACCGTCGTAGAGGTTGTCGCCGAAGTGGAAAGAAACTCTGGCGGCAAGGTAGCAGACGAGCCACGAACCGTGCGATTGGGCCGCCAGGACTCTTTCGTCTCACAAGCGGCGCGGAGCGCTTTGATGAACTGCGTGCAGTTCGGATAGCGGTCGCCCGGCTCTTTGGAGAGCGCCTTGCGGAGCACCTGTTCAACCGCCGGCGGCAGCGTGGCGTTCAACTCGCTGACCGACAGCGGATCCTTAAAAACAATATTGAACAGCAGCGAGGACATGGACTCCCCGTTGAAGGGCTTCACGCCGGCAATCAACTCGAACGCGAGCACGCCGATGGAAAACTGGTCCGTGGCCGGAGAAAGCGGCTTGGAAGAAATCTGTTCCGGCGCCATGTAGGACGGCGTACCCAGCACCATGCTGGTGGTGGCCGTCTTCTGCGAAGCGATACGCGCGATGCCGAAGTCCATGACCTTGGTGATTCCGTCGGTGGTCACCATGAGGTTGGCAGGCTTGATGTCGCGATGCAGCACACCCTTGCCGTGCGCGTAGTCGAGCGCGGCGGCGGTCTGTTCCAGGATGTTGAGGACTTCGCCGGAATCCAACGGGCCGTCGGTCATGCGGTCGTAGAGAGTGGTGCCCTCGACATACTCCATGACTACGCACGCCACATGCTCGCTCTGCGTGATGTCGTAGATGGTGACGATCCCAGGATGCGACAGGATGCCGGCCGAACGGGCCTCGCGCATCAGGCGGTCGCGCAGCATCTGCTGCTCGGCCCCCTCGCTGAGATTGTCAAGGTTTATGGTCTTAATGGCGACGGAGCGGCCGATGGCAGGGTCTTCCCCAAGGTAGACGACGCCCATGGCGCCGCGGCCGAGCTCGCGGATGATCTGGTAACGGCCGATCGTCTGCATGCGAATGTACCTGGATATACCCGGTATTCGCTACGCTAGCACAGAAGCGGTGCGTCGGCGGTACTGGCCCGTTGCGATCGCAGTGGTATCCGGGCTACCGGCACGACTGGTAGCGAAACTCCTGAGCGCGCGTCTTCCCTTTTACTTCTCCTTCTACTCGCGCGAATAAGCCCGTAGGCGAGCGCCGGTACACAATACGCTGTGGGAAGTCATGGTCTTTCTTCTCGAAGATCAGTTCCTCCGCGGTACGGCTCAGTAAAGGGAAGGCGGTAATTCCCGGCGTTCCGATGCGGGCAGTGTAGGTCAGCTTGCCATCCTCCACGGAGATGCGCACAAACTCGCTGAACACCGTGCGGCCGTCGCGGATGGTGCGGCCCATCATGAGTAGCGTACCGCCGCTGGGCCGGGTCCAGGTTTCCTCGATATGGCCCCGCGCCGTCGTCATTTCCCAACAACCGGTGAGCCAAGTTAGACTGCTGACATCGGTGTCGTCGCCGGCGGGCAGGGCAGGGGCGATCGCCATCAGAATCAGGCACAGAGCGCGTATCATAGCCGTTCCGGCAAGCATGCCACATTCGATGGATTGCGTGGGGCGTGTTGGATTTCACAAGCGTTGCCCTTTAGACTGACAAATGGTTCACGGGAGACAATGGCCAAATGGAATGGTTGAACTACCACCACCTGCTTTACTTCTACGTGGTGGCAAAAGAGGGCGGTATCGCGCGGGCCAGCGAGCAGTTGCTGCTGGCGCAGCCCACCATCAGCGCCCAGATCCACGCTTTGGAAGAGAGCCTGGGGGAGAAGCTCTTTCAACGGTCGGGGCGCAGCCTGATTCTTACCGACTTCGGCCGCGTTGTCTTTCAGTATGCCGAGGAGATCTTCGGTATCGGCCGCGAACTGATGGACTTCGTACACGGCCGGCCCACGGGCAAGCCGCTGCGATTGCAAGTGGGTGTGTCCGATTCCCTGCCCAAGACGCTGGTCCACCGCTTGTTGCTGCCGGCGTTCCAGATCCCCGAGAAGGTACACCTGATCTGCCAGGAAGACCACCCGGAGGCCTTGGTGCTGTCCCTTTCCACGCACAAGCTGGATGTGATGCTGTCCGATTCGCCCGCCAACCCCGGCGGCAAGATCCGCACCTTTCATCATCTGTTGGGTACCTCCGGCTTTGGCATCTACGGCGCGGCCAAGGTGGCCAAGAACTACCGCGAGAAGCTGCCGCATTCCCTGGACGGCGCGCCATTCCTGTTGCCGTTGGATAACAGCGGACTGCGGCGGTCCTTGGAGCAGTGGTTCGATGCCGAGGGCATCCGGCCGCGCATCGTCGCCGAGTTCAAGGATACAGCCTTGGCCAAGGCATTCGGCGAAGCGGGCCTGGGCCTATTCGCAGCGCCGTCGGTAGTGGATGCGGATGTTCGTAAGGAGTACGGCGTGGTACTGCTGCACCAGGTGGACACCTTCCCCATGCGGTTCTACGCCATTTCCGTCGAGCGCCGTTTCAAACATCCAGGGGTGCTCGCGATTTTGCAGGCGGCGCGGGACCACATCTTCGTGGACTCGCGCGAGGGCAAGGAGGAAAAAAAGAGGCCGCCTGCCGAGGCAGCGGGCGGCCGTAGTTAAAGGGGGAAGTCGCTCTGGAGGGATGTCTCTTACGCAAAAGAGATGAAATAAAAGCGGGGTACTGCTGTTAAGCTCCGAGCTCTCATCCCGGTTCAGGTTGTTGCGCTGACAGTCCCAGAATACGGTTTGAAATAGGATTCTACAAATAGAAAGTCTCTGGATGAGATTCTTAGTTTTTCTATGGATTCGCCGGTAGCGATTACGAGTGCGGCAAACCCGCTCCTGAAGGAGATTCGCAAGGCGGGCCAGAGCGGCGGCTTGACGGCGGATGGCCTGGCGGTCTGCGAGACACTGCGGCTGCTGGCGGATGTGCTGCCCGGTCCGGCGCGGGTGGAGGCGGTGCTGTCGGCGGAGGAGCGGCTGGCAGAGGTGGATCGCCTTTTGGCAGGACACCCCGGCGTGCGACTGCTGGTGGCCCCCGGGCCGCTGGTGGCTTCCGTCGCGAATGTGGAGGTCTCGCAAGGCGTGATAGCGTTGGTGCGGCCTCGCGAATGGAGCATGGCTGATGTGCTGGCGGACGCGAGTCTGGTGGTGGTGCTCGATGGCGTGCAGGATCCCGGCAATGGAGGCGCCATGCTGCGGTTGGCGGAGGCTTTCGGGGCGACGGGCGTGGTGGCTTTGAAGGGAACCGTCAACCTCTTCAACCCGAAGGCGATTCGCGCCTCCGCCGGATCCGTGTTTCGCGTGCCGGTGATGGCGGGTCTGGAACCCGCGGCGTTGCTGGACCAGCTTGGGCAAGTAACGTGTTTCGCGGCGCTACCGGAAGCCGGGGCGGCGGCAGTGGATGCGGTGGATTGGACCGCGCCTGCCGCCTTTGTGATCGGCAACGAAGGGCGTGGCGTGAGTAACGCGATGCGGGCACGGGCCAAGGCGGTAACGATTCCCACCCAAGGCGTGGAGAGCCTGAACGCCAGTACCGCCGCCGCTGTCATCCTGTATGAAGCGGCGCGCCAGCGCCGTGCGAAGGCAAGCCGATGAACCTCTTCGAGTTTGAACCGCAGCCGGAAGTGGTGGACGCGGATCGTCCGCTGGCCGAGCGCATGCGTCCGCACAGCCTGGAAGAGTACATCGGGCAGGAACATATCCTGGGCCCGAACAAGCCGCTACGGCTGCAGATTGAGAAGGATCAGCTTGGTTCAATGATCCTGTGGGGGCCGCCGGGCGTGGGAAAGACGTCGCTGGCCAGCCTGATTGCGCGCGTCACCCGCTGCGACTTCGTGCCGTTCAGCGCCGTGACCAGCGGCATCAAGGAAGTGAAGGCCGTGTTAACCGATGCCGAACGCAATCGCAAGCTGGGACGGCGCACGGTGCTGTTTGTCGACGAGATTCACCGCTTCAACAAGTCGCAGCAGGACGCGTTTCTGCCGTATGTCGAGAAGGGCGACGTCATCCTGATTGGCGCGACCACGGAGAACCCTTCGTTTGAGGTGAACTCGGCGCTGCTCTCGCGGTCGAAGGTGTACACGCTGCGGGCGTTGCCCCCGGAGCGCATCGTGCTGCTGCTGCGCCGGGCACTGGAGAGCGAACGGGGCCTGGCCGGTGCGGGAACCGTGATGACGGACGAGCAACTGCACCAGGTGGCCGTCTATTCCAATGGCGATGCGCGGGCGGCATACACGGTGCTGGAGTTGATCGCGGCGGCGGTGGGGCAGGGCACGGTGCCGCAAGAGGTTCTCGAAGACGTGCTCCAGCGCAAGATGCTGCTCTACGACAAGTCCGGCGAAGAGCACTTCAACCTCATTTCGGCGTTACAGAAATCGGTGCGCTCCAGCGATGTGGATGCGGCGCTGTACTGGCTGGCTCGCATGTTGGAAGCCGGGGAGGACCGGCTGTACCTCGCGCGGCGGCTGATGCGCATGGCGGTGGAAGACATCGGTCTGGCGGATCCGCGAGCCATCGAGCAGGCGGTGGCGGTGCAGCAGGCCACGCATTTCCTTGGTGTGCCGGAAGGGGACCAGGCGCTGGCGCAGTTGACGATCTATCTGGCGATTGCGCCGAAGTCCGACGCGGCATACCGGGCGCTGGCGGCGGCTCGCGAGGCGGCGCGGAAGGGCTTGGCCGAGCCGGTACCGCCGCAGTTGCGTAATGCACCTACGCGATTGATGAAGGATCTGGGCTACGGGCAGGGCTATGAACACGCACACCAGAACGCCGGCGGCATCACGGCGATGGAATGCCTGCCGGACGGATTGGTGGGTACGCAGTTCTATACGCCCACCCAGCGGGGATTGGAGGCGAAGATCCACGACCGGCTGGAGGAGATCCGGAAGTGGAAGGAAAAGCAGCGGGGCACGGAACCGGACAAGCGCTGATTCCGCTACGGAGCCGGTAACCGGCCGCGAGGGAGCGGGTCGCCCCAGCTTTCCACCGGCTTCGAGAACGCTGAAGGAAAACGCCGCGAATTGTCGTCTTGTCTATATGAGCGGGTTGCCCTTGTTATGAAAGTGCTAGTCATTGGCGGGACGTTGTTCATTGGCCGGGAATTAGTGCGGGAGTTGATGGAGGCCGGGCATGAGGTGAGCGTCCTGCACCGCAAGCCGGATCACGGGTTCGGGAGGAAAGTGGCGAACCTGCAGGCGGATCGTAATGACCCGGAGGCGATCCGCGCGGTGCTGGCCGGGCGGCGCTTCGAGGCGGTATTCGACAACGTCTACGACTGGCAGCGCGGCACCACGCCGGAACAGGTGGAGGCCACCGTGCACGCGGCCGGCGATCACCTGCGGCGCTATGTTTTCATGTCCAGCGTGGCGGCTTACGGCGACGGGCTGAACCATCATGAAGGGAACGCGCTGGCGCCGGACCATCATCCGGATGCCTATGTGCGCAACAAAGCGCGCACCGAACGGATGCTGTTCCGGTTACACCAGCGGCACCGGACGCCGATCGTGACGCTACGGCCTCCTTTCCTTTATGGACCCGGAAATCCCTTCTACCGCGAGGCCTTTTTCTGGGACCGGATGCGCGAGGACCGGCCGATCATCCTGCCGGGCGACGGCCGGCGATTGATGCAGTTCTGCTACGTGCGCGATCTGGTGTGGGCCTGTATGAAGGTGATGGAGAGCCCGCTGGCGGTGGGGCACGCGTTCAACATCGCCAATTCCCGTCCCGTAACCCAGGCGGAGTTAGTGGATGCGTTGGGCGGGGCTGCCGGACGCAAGCCCGACACGGTTCGCATTCCGCGGGAACGGATTCAGCAGGCGGGCGGCAACGTTATGTCGCCTCCGCTCTACTTCGGCGCTTATTACGATTTGCCGGCGATCACGCAGGTGATCAGCAAGGCGCAGCGGATGCTCCGATTCACGCCGACGCCCTTCCCGGACGGGCTGGCGGTGACCTATCGCTGGTACCAGCGGCATCGCGGCAAGGAGCAGCGCGATTATTCGTTCGAAGATGCGCTGCTGGCTCCTTACCGCATGGCGCCGCCCACGGACCTCGCGGCGGCCGCAAGCTCCTTGAGGTGAGGAGCGGCGGCGCTCGCTTTTCTCTCTTTGCGGCCCTCAAATAGCTGTGTTACGATTGAAGTGCTCTGATGGACTGCGTCCACGGACGAGCCCACCTGAAATCCCCTACGGAGTGAACAGCACCCTCGAATGAGTTTTACCGTTTTTCTCGGCAACCTGCCTATCTGGGTAACGAAGGATGACATCCTATCGTGGTTGCGAGCCGAAAACCTCGTTGCTGATGAGGTTAAGGTGATTCGCAATCCTGAAACCCAGGAGTCCAAAGGTTTCGCCTTCATCGACGCCCCCAATCAAGAGGAGATGGACTCGATTATCCGGCGCTTTGACCGCGCGCCGCTGGAAGATCGCATTCTCCGCGCCAACCCCGCCCAGCCTCCACGACCCAAAGGTTCCGCCAAGCCGCTCGCCGGTGCGGGCCCCATCGCCGCCACCGCCGGACCGCTTGGCGTTGCCAATGTGAATCCACTGGACCGCCAGCGACAGCGTGGCGGCAAGAAGCACAAGAAACCGCGCACGAATCAGCCGCAGAGTGCGTTTGCCCAGGAACTCGCGAAGGCCCTCTAGCTTCCCGCGAGTTCCTCGCCCGCCCCTCTCCCCGCTCCGTTTTCCACGCTCCTTCTCATTCCCCATCACTCACGCGTAGGCTTCTTTATCGGTGTTATACTCACACCGATATCCCGGCGAATGCCGGGGTGTCTCCATCCAGAGGGGGGATGGAAGCGTGAGTGATCTATCCATCATCCGCGGACTCTTCATCGTCCTCATAACGCTGTCCGCGTTCTTCCTGCGTCCTTTTAACCTCGCGAATCCCTGGTTCGCCGGAGCCATCGGGCTGGTCTGCGGGCTCTCCATTGTCGTCTTCGAACTGCGCGCCAAGGAGATTAGTCTGAAGCGCCTCATCGGCGCCGCTACCGGCAGCGTGATGGGCATCTTCGGCGCCTATCTCATCTCATTGGTACTGCGCCAGGCCCTGCCCGATAATACTTCCACCGTTCCCTTTCTCCAACTCGGCATTCTCTTACTCATGACGTACGTCGGCTTGATCGTGGGCGCCAACAAGGGCGACATGCTGAATCTGGCGGCCTTCGGCGGCGTGTTCGGCAGCGAGAAGATGCCAAAGCACTCGTTCAAGATTCTCGACACCAGCGTCATCATCGACGGACGCATCGCCGATATCGTGGAGACGGGCTTTGTAGACGGTTCCCTGGTCATTCCACAGTTCGTGCTGCGCGAGCTGCAGCTTGTGGCCGACTCCGGCGACTCCATGAAACGCAATCGCGGCCGCCGCGGCCTGGACATCCTCCAACGCATCCAGAAGATGCCCGAGTTGCACATCCAGATTGTCGAGGAGGACTTCCCCCACCTGCGCGATGTGGACATGAAGCTGATCGAACTGGCCAAGCTCTACGACTGCAAGATCGTCACCAACGACTTCAATCTGAACAAGGTGGCGCAGCTGCATGGCGTGGATGTGCTGAACATCAACGAACTGGCCAACGCATTGAAGCCGGTGGTTCTGCCGGGCGAAACCATGCGCGTCTTTATTCTCAAGGAAGGCAAGGAATACAACCAGGGCGTGGCCTATCTGGACGACGGCACGATGGTAGTGGTGGACAACGCCAAGCGGCTGATCTCCAAGACCATCGACATCAGCGTCACCAGCGTGCTGCAGACCACCGCCGGCAAGATGATCTTTGGCCGTCACGACGACCGCTTGCATGCCGTGCACGAGAAGCACGGCGAGAAGGCGCAGGTGCGCGAGCAGGCCAATCACGCGGCTCCGCCCGCCTGAGGGCGCGCCGCGTCCTCTTGCGAACACGCGCTGTTTGTGAGGACATAAAGGTTGACCATGAAAGTTGCCGTGATCATTCCCGCCGCGGGGTTGGGTACCCGCATGAGCCGCACGCAGGCGGAACGTCCCGCGCCCAGCCGGAAACAGTTTCTTCTACTGGAAGGCGTGCCGATTCTCATACACACGCTGCGCAAGTTCGATGCTTGCAAGGAAGTGAGTGAGATCGTGGTGGCGGTGCGCGCCGACGATCTGGAGTCCGTCGCGCGATCGGTGGCCGGGCAGAGTTTCTCGAAACCAGTGCGCTGCGTGCAGGGTGGCGACACACGGCAGGAGTCCGTGTGGCAAGGGCTGCAGGCGCTGGCGGCGGACACGCAGTTGGTGGCGGTGCACGATGCGGTGCGCCCGTTTATCGACGGCGAGACGATCGGCAAAGTTATCGCCGAAGCAGCGGAGACCGGGGCGGCGATTGTCGGCGTCGTGCCGGTCGACACCGTGAAGCAGGTGCATCGCAACAAGATCCGCGCCACCATCCCGCGCGACCGCCTGGTGCTCGCCCAGACCCCGCAGGTGTTTCGCTTCGAGTTGCTGAAGGAAGCCTTCGAGCGCGCCGCCGCCGATTCGTTCAACGGCACCGACGAAGCCAGCCTGGTCGAGCGGTTGGAAACGGTGGAGGTGAGCGTGGTTGCCGGCAGTGACCGCAACATCAAGATCACCAAGCCCACCGATCTCGAACTGGCGCAATTGTTTCTGACGCAGGAACGCGCCGCGGCGGAACGCGTGGCGGAGCCCGCGCCGTGAGTGAGTATCGCACTGGACTGGGTTGGGATGTTCATCGCACCGTTGTAGGAAGGCCGCTGTTGTTGGGTGGTGTCGCCATCGCGGCGGAGTTTGGATTGGATGGGCACTCGGACGCGGACGTGCTTGCGCACGCCATCACCGATGCCATCCTCGGCGCCTGCGCGTTAGGCGACATCGGCATGCACTTTCCCGATACCGATCCGCGTTGGAAGGGCGCCGATAGCCTGAAGCTGTTGCGGCACGCGGTGGAACTGGCCGCCGAGCGGGGCTTCACGCTGGTGAACATCGACTCCACCGTGATTCTGGAACGGCCGAAGTTGAAGGACTATCGTCTACGCATTCGTGAGAGCCTGGCTGCGTGCGTCGCGCTGCCGTTGGAATGCGTGTCGGTGAAGTTCAAGACAGCGGAGAAGGTGGGACCGGTGGGAGAAGGGCGATCGGCGGAGGCGCAGGCGATCGCGTTGTTGAAGCGGGGCTGAGGTGACAAAGAAAAAGGCCCCGATTCCTCGGGGCCTGCTATGCGAACTTGAATGTTCCGCCTGGGCTACTTCTTTTTCTTGGCAGCAGCCTTCTTGGCGGGGGCCTTCTTGGCAGCCTTTTTCGTTGCGTTCTTCATCGAATGATTCTCCCTAACATCAGAATTAGCGATCTCGTTCAAGATCGCAGTGTGATCCATATATAAGGTTGTTTGGAGAAGAAGTCAAGAGAAAAGTGCGCCGCGGGAATGAAGAAGAGCCTTGTTGGCGCGAAGAAGGCAAAAAACGTTTCGCGCTAGAATTGTTTTATTGCCTAACATGCATCGGAACGCCCGATTCACAGGCCTTCGGAGCACCCTCGCGCTGGCCGCGGTGCTACTCGCGCTGGCCGGCGCGACTGGATGCGGAAAGCGTACGCAACGTCCCTCCGCGCGCTTGCCGAAGCCCGTGCGCATTCCCAAAGCAGGCGAGACGCAACAGGGCATCGCCAGTTGGTATGGTCATCCCTACCATGGACGCCGCGCCGCGAACGGTGAGGTCTACGACATGAACCGCTTGACCGCCGCGCATCGCGAATGGCCCTTCGAACTGATGGTGCGCGTGAAGAACCTTGCCAACGGCAAGGAGGTGGATGTGCGCATCACCGATCGCGGACCCTTCGTCGATGGACGCATCATCGACCTTTCGCGCGCCGCCGCGCAACGGATCGAGATGATCGGGCCGGGCATCGTCGATGTGAAGCTGACGGTGCTTGGCTTCGCCGGCGGCGACTATGCCGTGCAACTCGGCGCCTTCGAGCAACGCGAGCGGGCCGAGGCATATCGCGCACGCATGGAGAAGGAACTGGGTGAAGCTATCCTGGTTCCACCACGGCCGGGTTCCGGTCTGCATCCCGTGTGGTACCGCCGCACATCGAACGCGGAAGAGGCGACCAAGCTGGTGGAGGAACTCCGCCGCAAGGGAGTGCGAGCTATCGTCGTGCGCCAGCGGAACCGGGATGGAGGCGAATGACGCCGGGCCGCGCGCGCTTCGCCGGCGCGTCTTCTGTCGTACCAGACGCACCAGCAAGACCAACCGGTAGGTCCATCCTTTCGCAACGCGATGGCGAAACGGAAGCGAAACCGCGCCCCGATTGGTTTGGGAACGGGTCTGAACGCCGCCATTCGCAGGTACTGTGAGGAATACCCTCACCTGAGGGGTGCCCCCCCCACCGCATAAGAGTTGGCGAAAACAAAGTAAGTGGTATTGCGGTACTAGGCAACTCTTCGTTAGATTTTAGATTCGGTAAAGACACTACTACTAGAGAGTGCCGACTCGCGGCCGCTAAGAGGAATACCTCAGGGAACGCGAGACGCACCAGATACATCCTAGGCGCCCGCTTGCAGGGAAGCAGGGCGCGGCATAAGGGAAGGGATCGGGAATGTTCTCTCATCCGAAAGGATCGCAGCCAGCGCTAGTAGGCGAGTCTCATCGCACGCGCCAGCTTATGCGACTCATCGACAAGCTCGGGCCAAGCCGTTGGCCCGTGCTGATTCTCGGCGAGACCGGGACCGGAAAGGAAGTGGTGGCCCGAACCATCCACCAGATGAGCAACGCGGGTCCGTTCGTGACCATCGATTGCTCGGCGCTCGTCGGTACGATCATGGAGAGCGAGTTGTTCGGGCACACGAAGGGAGCTTTTACGGGTGCCTTCGCGCAGAAGACGGGGTTGATTGAGGCCGCCAACGGCGGCACGGCGTTCTTCGATGAGATCGGGGAACTGCCGCTGGACATGCAGTCGAAGCTGTTACGCGTACTGCAGGAAAAGGAGTTCCGTCCGGTGGGCTCGTTGATGCCCCGCAAGTCGGATTTCCGGATCGTAGCGGCCACCAACCGCGACTTGGCGAAGGAAGTCGAGCGCGGAACCTTCCGGCGCGACCTGTACTACCGCTTGAACGTGGTGACGTTGAAACTGGCGCCGCTGCGGGATCGCCGCGACGACGTGCCGCTGCTGGTGGCGCATTTTCTGTCGATGTACGGCCGCGGCCACCGCTTCACCGGCGATGCCATGGACGCGCTGATGTCGTATAGCTGGCCGGGCAACGTGCGCGAGTTGGAAAACTGCGTGCAGCACATGGTGGCCATCCATACCGGGCCGGTGCTGGCGGTGACGGATCTGCCATCGCCCATCCAGCACCATCTGGCGGCGCATCGTCCGGCGGCGATGTCGGCGGCGGCGGGTGCGTACAACGGTATCCCGCCCGTGGCGCCACCGCAACCCATGCCGCCCTCCAGCATACCCATCATGGACCGCTCCATTCCCATGGAGTATGGCGGCGAGAAGATCCTGCCTCTCTGTGAGATGGAGAAAATGGCCATTCAGAAGGCCTTGGCTTACACCAAAGGCGACCGCGGCGTGGCCGCCAGCCTGTTGGGCATCGGGCGCACCACTCTCTATCGCAAGTTAAAGGAATATCAACTTGCATGTTGATTGCCGGGGAGTGAGAAAATACCTCCCCGGAACGCACTACTTGTGGTAGGTGCGTCTATGACTGATCGTGCGATCCGGGTGCTGCTCGTCGATGGACAGGTGGAAGATTCGCGTTGGGTGCAGGAGCTTCTGGCTGAATTCGAAGAGAGCCGGTTCGGCGGCGGCTGGATGCATGGCATTGAAGTCTTTCATTTGGAACGCCTGGCCGACGCCCTTTCCGTTCTGGGCGACGACGGCCGCGAGCAGTATGACGCGGTTCTGCTGAATCCGAACCTCCCCGACAGCTATGGCCTGCACACCTACCTCCGTGTGCGGTCGCAGGCGCCCGATCTACCTATCCTCATTCTTTCGGAACTGGACGACCCCCACCTGGCGGTGAGTATGGTGCGGGCCGGGGCACAGGACTTCCTGGCCAAGACGCAGCTCGACAGCCAGCCTTTGGCGAAGGCTCTGCGCCTGGCCGTGGAGCGGGAGCGCATCACGCGCGATCTGCGGTCGCAGTGCTGGCGCGATGAATTGACGGGCTTGTCGAACCGCAGTGGATTCGCGGCGCTGGTCGAGCAGAACCTGCTACACTCGCGCGGGCTGGGTCTGTGTACCACCGTGGTGGTGGTGGATGTCGAGGCGCTGGCGGAGATCGGCCACTCCTACGGCAAGGATGAGCAGCAGTTGGCGCTGCTCGATTGCGCCGAGGCTTTAAGCGAGGTGACCGCCGCCGTCAGCCACTTGGCGCGCGTCGCCGCCACGCGTTTTGCGTTCTCGCTGATCCGGCCTCCCGAGACATCATCGCTCTCCGGCCTGCTGGCCGCCATCGAACGCAGGCTGCACGGCATGCGCCAGAAGCCCCACCGGCGGCAGGTGCGGGCGCGCTTTGGCGTGGCCCGCTGGCACGATGGGCTCGACCCGCGGACGGACTTGTTGGCCTGCGCCGAGAAGCATCTGTGCGAGAATGTGGGGGATCCGGCAGCACTGCCGCTCGCGGAGAACAGCTCATTCCCCTTGATGGCCCAACAGTCGTCGCTTTAGATGCAACGTATAGTGTGGGCCGTGCCCTTAGCGGTGTGGGTGTCTATTGCCGCGAGATCCTGCATGGGCTGGCCCTCCTGCAACCCCAGCAAAGCTACCGTTGGTGTTATCGCCCGCACCGCTTGCTACGCGGGCTGCGGCAACCCGTACCAGTAAACGTCTCGCGGCGGCTGTTGCTGGAATCGGCCGGCATCTCCTGCCGCCTCTATCACGCACTGAACCAGCGCCTGCCGCGTTGGAAGGCCCCGAGACGGGTGGTGACTTTCCACGACCTGTTTGTCCTTACCGGCGAGTACTCCACACCCGAGTTTCGCGAACGCTTCGCGCAGCAGGCGCGTGAGGCGGCCGCGCGCGCGGACCTGATCATTTGCGTGTCGGCTCATACGGCGTCGCAGGTGGAAGGGCTGCTGGGAGTGGAGCGCGCGCGTTTGCGGGTTGTGTGGCACGGTATGCCGGCGCCCGCCGCCGAACCGGTCCCCGACGAACGGCGCGAGAATCTCGTGCTGCACGTGGGCGCGCTGCAGAAGCGCAAGAACATCGCCGGGCTGATCGCCGCCTTCGAGCAACTGGATCCCTCCTGGCGGCTGCTGCTGGCCGGATCGACCGGGTACGGCTGGCCCGAGATCGAGGCACGGCTGGCGGCGAGCCCGGCGCGCGAGCGGATCGAGGTCGCCGGTTATGTCGATGATGCGGGGTTAGAGAATGCCTACCGCCGCGCCCGCATCCTGGCCTTTCCCTCTTTCGACGAAGGCTTCGGGATTCCCGTGCTGGAGGCGATGGGACATGGACTGCCGGTGCTGACCTCCAATGGGTCGGCACTGGCGGAGGTGGCTGGAGACGCCGCGGTATTGGTGGATCCGAAGGATACTGCGTCCGTAGCTGCCGGGATGAGACAGTTGGCCGGCAGTGCCGAGTTGCGGCGGCGGCTGGCATCGCAGGGGATGGAACGGGCGCGGCCATTCACCTGGCAAGCGGCGGCGGAGCAAACGTGGTCGGTCTATCGGGAACTGCTGGCGTAGCCGCTACTTTGGATTACCGGTCTTCTTCGGTGGAAATCTTCAGTGCCCTAAGAAACTTGTGATCCTGCGAGGTCCACTTCAGGCGAGTGGCGGCGTCGTAATCGAGAGTGCTCGTGGGCTCATCCCCCGAATCGCTACCCTCTTCGCGCTTGTTGAAGCCAATCGTGGCTTCGAGAACGAGAAACACGTCATAACCGGCGCGTTTGATCTCGCCAATGGCTTCGGCGATACGATCCGAGTCCGACAACGATTCGTTAATCGCATTGCCCAACTCCTGCATTAACTCTTTCAGTCGTTCGTCCAAGCATGGCCCCTTTCGAGGACGTTCTCAGAATAGCATCTTTCCCGGTTCGCGTCGGTCCCATCCCTACCGGATAATCCTTGCTACGGAATATCTTATCGGCCGCCCGCCGCCTTCGCGTGAGTGCCGCCAACCCTTGGTACGATAGAGGCTTGGCAGGCAAGGTCGGCAAATTCTTTCAGCACGTGCTTCCGGGGATCATCCGTCCCATCATGGTCCTCTGGAATGAGATGATCGGCTTCGTCTTCATCTGCCTGGGGCTGCTGCCGCTGCCTTCGGCTTATCGCGCCTGGCGGGAACTGGAGGCAGGCAACGAAGGCGCTTTCCGCCTGCTGCTGACCGTATCGTTCTCCCTCGTGATGCTCTACTTCGGCGTTACATCCTTTTTGAAAGCCCGCAAGATCCAACGTTCCTGAGCTATCCCTCACTTTATGCCGACGCATGAGATCCCCGGCCAGTTTCCCTACACCCGGGGCATCTACCGCGACATGTACCGCCACCGCCTGTGGACGATGCGCCAGTATTCCGGCTTCGGTACCGCCGAGGAGAGCAACCAGCGCTACCGCTATCTGCTGAGCCAGGGCATCACCGGACTTTCGGTTGCGTTCGACCTGCCTACCCAGATGGGTATGGACTCCGATCATCCGCTCGCCGACGGCGAAGTGGGGCGCGTCGGCGTCGCGATCTGCACCCTCGCCGACATGGAGCGCCTGTTCGACGGTATTGACCTAAGCAAGGTGAGTACCTCGATGACGATCAACTCGACGGCCTCGATTCTGTTGGCGCTCTATGTGCTGGTGGCGCGGCGGCAGGGCGTGGACGCGCGCCGCCTGAGCGGCACCATCCAGAACGACATCCTGAAAGAGTATGTCGCCCGCGGGACCTATATTTATCCCCCCCGTCCGGCCATGCGTTTGATTACGGACATCTTCGCCTGGGCCGGCGAGCATGTGCCGGAGTGGAACACCATCTCTATCTCCGGGTATCACATCCGCGAGGCGGGCTCCACCTGTGTCCAGGAGGTGGCGTTCACGCTCTCCAACGCGATGGCCTACGTAGAAGCGGCGTTGGACGCCGGATTGAAAGTGGACGACTTCGCACCGCGGCTGTCCTTCTTCTTCAATGTCCACAACGACTTCTTCGAAGAGGTGGCCAAGTTCCGCGCGGCCCGGCGGTTGTGGGCAAGGATCATGCGGGACCGCTTTGGGGCGCGCAATCCGAAATCGCTGCTGCTGCGCTTCCACGCGCAGACGGCGGGATCGACGTTGACCGCGCAGCAGCCGGACGTGAATCTGGTGCGTGTGTCGCTGCAGGCTATGGCCGCGGTGCTGGGCGGTGCGCAATCGCTGCACACGAATTCGCGCGATGAGGCTTTGTCGCTACCCACCGAGGAGTCGGCCCGGTTGGCGCTGCGAACGCAGCAGGTGATCGCCCATGAGACTGGTGTGACCAGGACGGCGGATCCGCTGGGCGGCAGCGAGTATGTCGAGGCGCTGACGGATCGCATCGAGAGAGAAGCGAGCGAGTACATTGCCCGCATTGATGCGATCGGCGGTACGTTGCGGGCCATTGAGAGCGGCTATATGCAGGCGGAAGTGCAGAACGCGGCGTACGAGGCGCAGCGGAAAATCGAGCGCGGCGAGTCGGTGGTGGTGGGCGTGAATAAGTTCCAGGCCGGGCAGGAGCAGCCGGTTCCTACGTTCCGCTTGTCGCCGGAAGTGGAGAAGCAGCAGGTGGCACGGCTGCGGGAAGTACGCGCGTCACGGAATGCGGGGTTGGTGGAGGATAGATTGATGGCGCTGACCGAAGCTGCCCGAGGGACGGAGAATCTGATGCCGCGGATTGTGGAATGCTGCGAGGCTTATGCGACGGTGGGTGAGATTTCGGATGCGCTGCGGGCGGTGTTTGGGGAGTATCAAGACGCGCGATAGAGCGCGAATCAGACGAGTGCGGTTATTAGCGTAAACCGCTCCTTTCGTTACGGAGCCGCGACCACAACGGAGCAGGTGCCCTTTCACGCGTGCAGCTTTGCGTGACCCCGGGAGATCTGACTTCATGCGACGAAATCATCGTACGTCAGATTCGTCGTGAATCGCTGCTTCGCGACCACGTGGCCTATGCTGGAAAAATGCTCAGCCGCCGCCTCTTCCTGTTAACTCCATCGGCTCTCGCCGCCCTCCAATCTCGCCCCGTCACCCAAGCCGTCGACCACCTCATCGTCGGCACCCGCGATCTCGACGCCGGCATGGCCTGGCTATCGCAGAAACTCGGCGTGAAGCCGGCCAACGGCGGTGTACATCCTGGGCGTGGGACATGGAATGCGCTGCTCGCTTTGGGCGGAAGGCAATACCTGGAACTCATCGCGCCTGATCCGAAGCAATCGAAGGGTGGGGAAGACGTGGTTGCCCAACTCACCGCCCTCGACACGCCGCAATTGATCGGGTGGGCGGCATCCGTGCAAGGGATCGACGCGCTGGCGCAGCGCCTTCGACAATCCGTGCCGGACGTAGCGGATGTGTCCGCCGGATCGCGCCGCCGCGGCGATGGCAAACTGCTGGCGTGGAAATCGCTGCAAGTCAGCCGGCAGCGCTTCTCCGTGGTGCCCTTCTTTATCGAATGGGGCGACGGATCCGAGCATCCCTCCGGGGATTCGCCCAAAGGCTGTACCTTACAATCGGTATCCTTCCGTCACCCGAAGCCGGACCAATTCCGGTCCCTGCTGGCGAAGATGGGTCTCGACGCGACAGTGACGCGCGGGGATCGCGCGGCGCTCAGTGCCGTGCTGCGCACACCGAAGGGCGCCATCACACTCTAGTCTCCGGATCGATGTAGTGCCACTGCACCCCGGCATCGATAAACCCGATCTTCCGGTACGCCGCGATGGCCGGCTCGTCGAGGGCCGTCAGCCACACCAAATCGCCCTCGCCGGAGAAATGCTGCCGCAGCAGCCAGGTGCTGACGGTCGATGCCACTCCCTGGCGGCGCGCCCAGTGCGAAGTCCCTACCCCAGCCAACTCCGCTGCCGCGCCGTTCGGAATTAGAATGCCGGACCCCGCCGGCTCGCCCCTCAACATCGCGCAGACCGGCTGCCAGAAACCGCTCTCAATCTGCACCCGCAACTGCTCGTCTTCCTCATCCGCGATCTCGCCGGGCATGGTGAAGGCGCTACGCTGCAAGGTGTTGAACAGGCGCCGGGCTTCGCCATCCTCCGCCGCTACCGGGCTGACCACCACCTCCGGGTTCACCACCGCGGCAAACGTTTCGCGGGTGCAGGTCATCAGCCGCATCTTGCCCTGCAGCTTCATGCCGAAGCGTTCCAGCGCCTGTGGTAGCTCCGGCCAGATGCCATCGACGAACTCCACCCGCAGCGTGCGGCGATTCTCCAGGAAGATCTGGCGTAGCTGCTGTAGCTGGTCAAAGGTTTCCGGCGGCGTGCCCAGCGCCCACACCGGCACCACGTAGTTCACCCAAATGAGATCGGTGGAAGGATCCAGGCAGGCCCGGAATGGGCCTACCTGCGTGACGATACGCCCCTGCGCGGCCGTCTGCACCGCGCACTCCGCGATGCGATGCAGCGCAGTCATCTATAAGGGCAGGATCTCTTCGCGGTCCGGATCGAACTTCAACCGCCGCTTCTGCAGGTAGGCGATGTTGGCCAGATGCGAGGCCTGCGCCGAGCGGTGGCCGATCCACACATCGCCATTCGGCAGCTTGCGCGACTTCACGCAGGACAGGAAGTTCTCCACGTGTTCGATGGTCTGTTCCTTTTCGGCCTTCACCACCACCGGCTGCGCGCCCTTCTCCGCCGACAGGAATTGATACTCGCCGCGGGTGATGAACAGCTTGCCTTCGGTGCCGCACACCTCCACCGCCGCGCCCTTGATGCCAGGGGCCAGCGTGGCTTCGAACGTCGCGCTCCAGCCGTTCGGATACTCCAGGACTGCGTTAATCGTATCCGGCGCGGTGCGTCCATCTTTATACGCATAGATGCCGCCGGCGGCCACCGCCGAAATCGGGTTGTCCTGGTCCATGAACATGTGCACCACGTCGATCCAATGCGTGAACAGGTCGGTCACCTGCCCGCCGCCGAAATCGAGATAGGCGCGGAAGTTCCAGAACTGTTGCGGATCGTAATCGCGCCACTTCACGGGGCCCAGGAAGCGCGCCCAGTCCAGGTTCGACGGCTTGCTCTGCATGGAGGCCGGCGCTTTCTGCAGGTGCGCGCCGTTGCCATGCCACCAGGTGCGAGCCAGCGTGATCTTGCCGAGCTTGCCGCTCTTGAAGTATTCCTCTTTCGCGCGCAGGTAGTGCGAGCCGGAGCGCTGCTGCATGCCCACCTGGCAGATGCGATCATTGACGCGCGCGGCTTTGACGATCTTCGGGCCCTCTTCGATGGTGAGCGTGAGCGGCTTTTCGACGTACACGTCCTTGCCCGCGTTCAGCGCATCAATGGTGCAGCCGGAGTGCCAGTGATCCGGCGTGGCGATCAGCACCGCGTCGAGTTCCTTGGATTCCAGCAGCTTGCGGTGATCGTTGAAGCCCTTGCCGCTGGTGGCCTTCTGCAATACCTTGTCCACGCGCTCGGCATAGACATCGCAAACGGCGGTTACGTTCACCTGGTTGGTATTCATGAACACGCCCGTGACGTACGCGCCGCGGCCGCCTGCCCCGATCAGGCCAAGGTTCACCTTATCGTTCGCGCCCAGAATGCGCGAGTAAGAGGAAGCCGTCCAGGCGAGGGCGGCGGTGCCGGCCGAACGGAGAAGGTCACGACGGGGTAGCAGCGTCTGCATGGGTCTTATTCTGTCACACCCTACTTCTTGGTTGGCGCGGCCGCGGGCGTTGCCTTCTTGGGGGCGGGTGCGGCTTTCTTCGCCGGCGGGCCGCCTCCTTCGGGCGCGTTGGGAGGCTTCGGGCCCACCCGCTGGAAGACGATGCGTGTGATCTTCACGGGCGTGTTCGGCTTATCGTTCTCCCCGCGCGGCACATTGGAGATGGCGTCCACCACCTCCTGCCCTTCCAGCACCTGGCCGAAGATGGTATGCTTGCCGTCCAGCCATGGCGTAGGCTTCACGGTGATGAAGAATTGCGAGCTGTTCGTATTCGGGCGCCCGACGTTGGCCATGCCGAAGCGGCCGGGCTTGTCGTACTTGAGTTCCGCGCTGGCGGCGAACTCATCCGGCACCGTGAAGTGAACGTTACCCATGCCGGTGCCCGTGGGGTCGCCGGTCTGGATCATGAACTCCGGGATAACGCGGTGGAAAGTAACGCCGGGGTATAACGGGCGCCGGACCATGCCGTTCGTCTTCTCGTCGAACCACGCCTTACGGCCCTGCGCCAGTTCGACGAAGTTCTTCACGCTCAGCGGCGCTTCCTTCTCGTACAGTTGGAAGGCGATGCGCCCCATGGTGGTTTCCATCTGCCCGTACAGGCCGGGTGCGGAGGAAGGCGGCGGTGGCAGAGGCGCCGGAGCAGCCTTCGCGGCCGCCGCTTTCGGTGCGGCTTTCGTGGCGGACTTGGTGGCCGGAGCCTTCGTCGCGGGCGCTTTGGTGGCGGGAGCCTTCGTGGCAGGCGGCGTTTGTGCGCCAAGCCAGCACACGAATGCCAAGGGCAGGAGAAGTCGCATAACTTCTCATTATCCGAAGTTCAGGCTTCGGGTGCTGGGGGTAGCTTGCGTTTCTCAAGACGAGCCAGTTGGGCCGCCGATCTTGCTTCCAACTCGACCAGCCGTTCGGTCAACTCCAAGGAGGCACGCCGGCGAGCCTCCATCGCCGCGGCGTGTACCCGCTGCTCGTGAGCCCGTAAGACCTGGCGATGATGTTGCGCGGCACGAAGGCGTTCTTCGTTGGTCATGTCCCCATTATACTGGTGGGTGTTCCTCCTGCGACCGCCGATTCTGGCGCTATTTCTTCTCCCCGCCGCCTTCGCCGAACGTGTCGAAATCGGCCTGCTGGTAACCACCGATCTGCACGGCTACCTCTATCCGTACGATTACTTCACCTCCCGTCCGGCGGACCGCGGCCTTGCCAAGATCGCCACGCTCATCCATCGGGAACGCGCCCGTACGCCGAACCTCCTGCTGGTGGACTGCGGCGACACCATCCAGGGCTCGCCGCTTGAAGGCGTGTATCAACATTGGAAGCGCACCGGCAAACTGCCTGTGGGCATGAAAGCCGAAGCCAAGCCGCCCACCGCCGATCCGATGATGGCCGCGATGAGCAAGCTGCGCTTCGATGCCATGGCGGTCGGCAACCATGAGTACAACTTCGGATTCCGGAACTTCGAAGCCGCCCGCAAGGATGCCAACTTCCCCTGGATCTCGGCGAACACCCAGGTATCTGGTGGCATCCAGCCGCTGGCTCCCTTTATGGTGAAAACGGTGGCAGGCGTGAAGGTCGCCATCATCGGGCTGACCACCCCCGCTGTACCCACCTGGGAAAAGCCGGAGCACATCCGGGGCCTCCGCTTCACCGATGGCGTGGCTGCCGTGGAGTCCGCAATGGCCGAACTGAAGGCGAAACACAAGCCGGATGTCGTCGTCGTGGCCGCCCACGCCGGCCTGGACCGCGACCTGCGAACGGGCGCCGTGCGCGACGGCGAGACGGGCTTCGAGAACATGGTGTGGCAGGTGGCGAACAAAGTGCCGGGCGTGGATGCCATTGTCTTCGGCCACACGCACCAGCAACTCGAACAAGCCATGGTGAACGGTGTGTTGCTTCATCAGCCAAAGAACTGGGGCATCTCGCTGGGCCGTGTCGACTTCGCTTTGGAACGCGAGTCCGGCGCGGCTTGGAAGCTGGTGTCGAAATCGGCCAAGCTGCTGCCCGTAACCCGCGACACGCCGGCCGACGAAGAGATCCTGACCCTCGCTAAGCCCTATCACGAACTGACCGAGCGTTACCTGAACACACCCGTAGCCACCTCCCCCGAAGCCGCCGACGGCACCCTGGGCCGTGTCATGGACTCCGCCCTCGTCGATGCCATCCATAAGGTGCAGCTAGCGGCATCGAAGGCCGACGTCTCGTTGACGGCGCTTTTCAATCCGCGTGTGCGCGTCCCCAAGGGTCCCGTCACCGTGCGAGAGATCGCCGCGCTCTACATCTACGACAACGAGTTGTACGCCATCGACGGCAATGGTAAAATGCTGCGCGAGGCCCTGGAGAACGCCGCGCGCTTCTTCCAATCCTGCAAGACAGACGCCTGCGAAGGGCCGCTGATCAACCGCCAGTTCATTGGCTTCAACTACGATATGGCGCAGGGCGTGGAGTATGAGATCGACCTTACGCAACCTGCCGGCAGCCGCGTGCGGAACCTGCGCTACCAGGGCAAGCCGCTGGCGGACGCCCAGCCTCTGCGCATCGCTTTGAACGACTACCGCTCCGGAGGCAGCGGCGGCTACACCATGTTCCGCAGCGCCAAGGTGGTTTGGAAAAGCGGCGGCACGATCCGGGATTTGATCGTCGACTACTACACCCAGCAAAAGGCGCTGCCCGCCAGCGCCGACCAGAACTGGCGTATTGTGCCCGATGCCGCACGGCGCACATTGGAAGCCGAAGCCCGTGCCGAGGCGGGCCGCGTTACGAATCAGTAATCGTGTGGGTATCCTGGTGGTGATGCGTACCCTTACCTTTCTCGGATTGGCTCTCCTGGCAGGATGTGCCGGGGGCGGTGGCGGGGCTTCGCCGGAGGAGGCTCGCAAGTTCCTCGACAATGCCGAAGCGCGGTTGCTGGCGGCCTCCAACGAAGCCGGGCGGGCGCAGTGGGTGGCGTCGAACTTCATCACGCAGGACACCGAAGCCCTTTCGGCGCAGGCCACCGAGCGCGCCATCAACCTGGGCGTTCAATTGGCGAAAGAAGCCGTGAAGTTCGACAAGACCGAACTACCGGCCGATCAGCGCCGTAAGATGAATCTGCTAAAGGTGGGCCTGACGCTGGCCGCACCCGCCGATCCAAAACAAAGCCAGGAGGTCACGCGCCTGGCCGCCGCCATGGAAGGCCACTATGGCAAAGCGAAGGCCTGCCGCGAGAGGGCGCCCGCCGGGCAGGAGGCCTGTCTCGATGTCGTCGCCGTAGGCCGTCTGATGGCCGAAAGCCGCAACGAGGCCGAACTGCGCGAGGTGTGGACGGCGTGGCACAACTCCTCGCGTCCTATTAAAAAGGATTACGCCCGCTTCGTCGAACTGGCGAACAAAGGCGCCAAGGAACTGGGCTTCGCCGATAGCGGCGCGATGTGGCGCTCCAAGTACGACATGACGCCCGATGCCTTCGCCAAGGAGCTCGACCGCTTATGGGAACAGGTGCGCCCGCTGTACGAATCGCTGCATGCCTACGCCCGCAAGAAGCTGCGCGAGAAGTACGGCGACGTGGTCCCGGAAAAAGGCCCCATCCCGGCCCACCTGACCGGCAACATCTGGGCGCAATCGTGGGAATACCTGGATCCGCTGCTGGCGCCCAAGGGCGGCGACCCAGGCTATGATTTGACGAAAATCCTGCGCGAGCGCAAGACGGACGCGAAAGCCATGGTGAAGTATGGCGAGTCGTTCTTCACCTCACTGGGCTTCGCGCCGCTGCCGCCGACATTCTGGGAACGCTCGCTGTTCACCAAACCGCGCGACCGCGAAGTGGTGTGCCACGCCAGCGCCTGGGACGTGGATAACGAGGACGACCTGCGCATCAAGATGTGCATTGAAGCTACCGCCGAGGAGTTCGCCGTCATCCACCATGAACTCGGCCACAACTTCTACCAACGTGCCTATAACAAGCAGCCGATGCTGTTCCGCGATTCGGCCAACGACGGCTTCCATGAAGCCATCGGGGATGCCATCGCGTTATCGATCACGCCGGAGTACCTGGCGAAACTGGGTTTTATCAGCAAGCCCGCCGATGCGTCGAAGGACATCGGCCTGCTCATGCGCCGCGCTTTGGAAAAGGTGGCCTTCCTCCCCTTCGGGCTGCTGGTGGATCAATGGCGCTGGAAGGTCTTCTCGGGCGAGGTGAAGCCGGAGAACTACAACGCCACCTGGTGGGAACTGCGCCGCAAGTATCAGGGTGTGGCGCCGGTAACGCCTCGCGGGGAAGAGAACTTCGATGCCGGCGCCAAGTACCACGTCCCGGCCAATGTGCCGTACTCGCGCTACTTCCTGGCCCACATTCTGCAGTTCCAGTTCCACCGGGCGATGGCGAAAGCCGCCGGCTGTACCGCGCCGCTCCATCGCTGCTCCATCTACGAGAGCAAGGAAGCCGGCGAGAAACTCAAGGCCATGTTGGAGATGGGTCTGAGCAAGCCCTGGCCGGAGGCGCTGAAGGCACTCACCGGCGAGGACAAGATGGATGCCAACGCCATGGCGGAGTACTTCGCTCCCCTCAAAGCGTGGCTGGATGAGCAGAACAAGGGTACGGCGGTGGGCTGGTAATCAGCCTGCCACGGGCCACTTCGGCATGGTGCCGTCCAGGAAAGCGCCCAGTTCGGCGGCACCGAATCGCAGCCCTACATAGAAGGAGCCGAAGAGCGCGTACACGGCGCTAACTTCATCGAAGCGCATTTCATAGATGAGCTTCTTGAACACAACCGGGTCGTCGGCAAACAGGTCGACTCCCCATTCCCAATCGTCGAAGCCGATGGATCCGGAGATGATCTGGCGTACCATGCCGGCGTAGCGGCGGCCCACCATGCCGTGCTCGTGCATCATGCGGCCGCGGGCCGACATCGGCTCCGAATACCAGTTCTTCTGCTCGCCGCGCTTGCGGTCCATGGGATAAAAGCAGACGTAGCGCGCCGGCGGTACTTCCGGATACAGGCGGGGCGCCATGGCCGCGCGCTGGCGCTCCATGACATCGGCGATCCCATTGTTCCAGGCGTCGCTGTGCACCTCGATGCCGGCATCCACCAACTGGTTGTAAACCTTGGAAGTCGACTCGTACAAACCCAGTTCCACCACCGATAGGTAAGAGGTGGTGTGTTCCAGGAATTCGGACAGACGCAGCCGGTTCACCGCCATCTGCGCGGCCGCTAGCTCTTCGAAGTTCGCCCGGAAGTGGATCAGCATCAGGTCGGCCTTATGCCCCAGCATGGCGAAGGGAGCCGTGTACTTGCCGTCGCCCAGAACGGCCGCCGCCTCCGCAACTATCTCCTGCTGTTCGGCTTTAGGCAATGTGCGCCACGCTTTCCAATTCACGCGCGCCATCTGGTGCAAAACGGCGGAGCCTTCCAGAGTCAGGGGAACCGCGGGCAATGTAGGAGTCATCCTCTCTCATTAAAACAGGAAGCCGGGGCGGCCGTGTTCCCTTCCGGTCTGTTGCAAGTTGCATCGGCAATCAGTATGCTTGGAGCAAGTTTGGGAACGGGGGCCGCGGGGTTCGCGGTGACATATGGCAAAGAAGAACGGCGCGGGGACGCTGAGCGTGCAGGCGTACGAGCGTATCCGCAACAAAATGTTGAGTGGCGAGTTCCCGTTGGGATACCCCCTCTCGCGACGGTCGCTCGCGGAAGAATTGGGAATGAGTCTCATTCCAGTCTCCGAAGCGTTGCAGCGGCTGGAGGCCGAAGGTCTGGTGGAGTCAAAGCCGCGCGCCGGTACTCGCGTGCGGATCCCTACCGCCGAGGACATTCGCGGTCACTATGTGGTCCGCGAGGCTTTGGAATCGCAATCGGCCCGCATGTGCCGTTTGCTGGCCACTAAGGAGCAGAAGCGGCAACTGCGCGAGACGGCCGAACTGGTGGACAAACTCTCGGCGGCCACCGAGCGGACGGACCCGGCGCACCGGATGGACGCCATCTTCGAATTCGAGCGCTCCCATATGCGGCTGCACACGCTCATTGCGCAGTGCAGCAACTGCCCCGCCCTGGTGGATGCTATCGAGCGCAGCCGCGTGCTGATCAACAACTGGCTGCTCAATCTGGCCGCCGACCTCGACCCGCTGCCTGTCCGCTGGCATCGCGACCTGATCCGCGACGTCTGCGACGGCGACATGCTTACCGCCGACGAATCCATGCGCCGCCACGTCACCTACCGCCAGGAGGTCATGCTGGCGCGCTTTCAGAAGGCCGAATCCAACGGCAACTTCGCCACCGCCTTCGTGCGTGGGCCTCAAAAGCGGGCACACCGGCTATCCATCTAGCCGTACCGCTATAATTGGGTGATCCCCGCGTCGCATGCTGTTGCCGTCGTCCGCCTACTTCATCTTTCTGCTGGCGATCTTCTTCCTGTACTGGCCGGTGGCGCGGGTGCGGGCCCTTTCGCTTGCCGTTCTCCTTTTCGCCAACTACTTCTTCTACGCCAAGTGGGACCTGTTCTACCTGGCTCTGATTCCCGCCGCCTCGACTGTCGATTTCCTCGTCGGCCTCGGCCTGATGCGTTACAAACACAACGGGTTACGGCGAGCCCTGGTAAGCGCCAGCGTACTGTTGAACGTCGGCCTGCTGGCCAGCCTGAAGTACATGCCTTTCGCGCTGGAGAATTACTCCGCCCTCACCGGCGCGGCACGGCCCGAGTGGCACTGGAGTTTCCCGCTGGGCATCTCCTTCTATTGCTTCCAGGCGCTTAGCTATACCATCGATCTCTACCGGCGCGACGGCAAGGGAACCACCAGCTACCTGGCCTATCTGTCGGCCGTCAGTTTCTTCCCCACTACTTTGGCCGGACCCATCACCCGGCCGGTCACGCTGCTCCCGCAACTGGAACGCAAGGATAGGGACCTGCCCCCCGCCGAGGGCGGCCATGCGGTGTTCCTCATCGGCCTGGGCCTGGTGAAGAAGCTGCTGATTGCCGATTACCTGGGTGGCAACCTGGTGAACCGTGTCTTTGACTTTCCTAATCTTTACAGCGGCCTGGAAGTGCTGATCGGCGTCTACGCCTACGCACTGCAGCTCTACTATGACTTCTCCGGCTATACCGACGTCGCCATCGGATCCGCGCTGCTGCTGGGGATTAAGCTTCCCGCCAACTTCAAGATGCCGTACGCGGCGGAGAACATCGCCGATTTCTGGCGGCGCTGGCACATCACGCTGTCCAACTGGCTGCGCGATTATCTCTACTTCTCCCTTCCCGGCCTCCGCTCTAAATGGAAGATCTTCACTTACGCCAATCTGGCACTCACCATGGTGATCGGTGGCCTGTGGCATGGCGCCAACTGGACCTTCGTGGTCTGGGGACTGCTGCATGGCGTGGCCCTCGCCGTCACGCGGGCCATCCAGACCTGGCGCGGCAATCCTAAACCCAGCCCGCTGTGGGCGATGCGTGTGCTCCGTACGTTCGTTACCGTGCAGTTTGTGTGTCTGGCGTGGGTGTTCTTCCGCGCCTCCAGCGTCGGCAATGCCGTGCAGGTCCTGCAGCGGATTGGCTCCCTGACCGCGTCGCTGGCCAATATCAGCGGGCCTCTCGTCATTGTCATGGGTATCGCGGCGGTCGCCCATTACTGCCCCTCGAATTGGTATAAGCGCCTGGACGAGCGGTTCTCGGCGTCTCCCAGCCTGGTACAGGCGGCGGCCATGGCCCTGCTCCTGCTGGCAATTCACTATGTGGCGGCCACCGGAGCGGCGCCCTTCATCTATACCCGGTTCTAACCCATGGCGCTGCCGCTCAAGACCACTCTGACGATCGCCGCTTTCACCGGCATGCTGCTGCTGACGGACCTGGTTCCCGCCCTTCAGAACTACAAAGTCTTCGACTGGCGGAGCGTGCCCAAGGTGCTCGACTTCATCGACCGGCGCCCATCGCCATCTCCCGAACAGGCCGAGCAGCAGCGCTTGCGGCCCGAGACCGAGCCGCTCAAGCAGACCCGCTATCCCATCCTTGATCCCCACAACCAGATGGATCCCTTCTACGAGGCCATCCATCGCACGGTGCTGCATCCGGAAGGCGCGCACGTGAAGGTGCTGCACTACGGCGATTCGCCCACAACCGCCGACATGATCACCGCCGACACCCGCAAGTTGCTGCAAAAGCAGTTCGGCGACGGCGGCCACGGCTTTACTTTGATCGCCAAGCCCTGGGCCTGGTACGCCCATGATGGCGTCGACCTCAACGGCCAGGGGTGGACCATCGACCCAGCCAATCAGTCTTCGGCGAAAGACGGCCTTTTCGGGATCGGCGCCGTTAGCTTTCGCGCGGGGGCCGGCGCCCACGCCACCCTCCGCATTAAGGATAAGTCCCACTCCGCCGTCGAAGTGGCCTATTGGAAGCAGCCCGGCGGCGGGCAACTCCGGCTGAGCCGGGGCGAGGAAGACCTTGGCGTGATCCGCACCGACTCGGAAACGCCCGGCTCCGGCTTTGCCCGCTTCGATCTGCCCGCTGGCACCGGCGAACTGACGCTACGCGTGATGAGTGGCCCGGTCCGCGTGTTTGGCTGGAGCCTGCTGAAAGCGCGATCGGGCGTGATCTACAACAGTCTCGGCGTCAACGGCGCCTACGTCTCGGTTCTGGCGAAATTCATGAATGAGGCCCACTGGCGCGAGCAACTGGCGCACTACGCTCCGGATTTGGTGATTGTCAATTACGGCACCAACGAAAGCATGTATGCCCAGTTCGTGGATTATGCCAGCGAGAAGGAAATCCGTGAGGTGGTGCGGCGCATTCGTTCCGCCGCGCCCAAGGCCAGTATCCTTTTAATGAGTCCCATGGATCGCGGCCAGCGCATGGCGGCGGGCGAGATCGGTACCGTCCCTACCATTCCCCGCCTGGTGGCCATCCAGCGCCGCGTCGCTACCGACACCGGCAGCGCCTTCTTCAATACCTTCGAGGCGATGGGCGGAGTGGGCACTATGGCACGTTGGTACGAGGCTGAACCCAGGCTGGTGGGCGCCGATTTCATCCATCCCATGCCCGGCGGTGCGAGAATAGTGGGCGGATTGCTCTACCAGGCGCTGCTCGATGGCTATAACCGCTACAAACTGCGCCTGATCCAAAAAACCATGGTGGCCGGGCGCCGATGACATCCCGCCGTTGCTTGCTCGCCTTGCTGCTGGCGGGGTTGCTGCTGACCTCTGCCTTCGGCAAGCCGAAGAAGCGCACCACCTCCCGTTCCCGCTCGGTCCCCAAATCCACGGCCAAGACCGTTAAGAAGAAGACGGCGCCATCGCCTCCCCCCACCCCGCCGTCCACCAGCTTTGAGGGCCAGACCGCCTCTCGAGTGGACGAGTTCCTCGAACTTGCCCGGCAGACGCCCACGGAGAATGTCGCCGCGCTGGTTCCCTTCTTCGAACAACTCTACCGGTTCCAAGGCGGCCAGAACACAGGCCACATCCGGATTCTCCATTACGGCGATTCACATACCGCCGCCGACGAGTGGACGGGCTTCCTGCGGGCGCTCTTCCAGAATCGGTTTGGCGATGGGGGCAGTGGCTATACCCATCCCGGCCGGCCCTGGAACAGCTTCCGGCGGCTGGACTTGCGTAGCGGCGGATCGAACGGCTGGTATTCCGATGGGCTGGTGGGCCGGGCCGGTGATGGCATGTACGGCTTGGGTGGGGTAAGTCTCAGCACGGCGCGTCCGCGCGAGTCGGTCAGCCTGGAAGTGACTTGTGAAACTCTGGAGATCCTGTACCTGCGCCAGCCGGGTGGCGGCGCGCTCAACTTCTTCGACAACGGCCAACTGATTGACCGGATTTCCACCAATGGGGACCTGGCGCCCGGCGCTTATCGCTACCAGCCCTCTCCGGGACTCCATCGGTTCGAATTGGAAACGCTGGATTCGGCGCCCGTGCGCCTGTTTGGCTGGGTGGCGGAGCAGGGACGCGGCGTCACTTATGAGACCCTCGGCATCAACGGCGCTCAGGCGTCTATCGTGTTCAACTGGCAGGAAGCGATGCAGGCCAGCCACGTCGCCCATCGCAGCCCGGCGCTGATCGTTCTGGCCTATGGCACAAACGAAGCCAGTAACCGCGAGTGGAGCAAAGAGAGGTACCGCGACATGTTCGCCTCCCTCATCCATCGTTTCCGGCGCATGGCCCCCACCGCCTCCATCCTGGTGGTTGGTCCCCCGGATCGCTATGTCCGCAAAGGACGTTCTGGCTGGCAAGTGTATGACAGCGTCGACCGCATCGTCGAGGCGCAGCGCGAGGCGGCCCTCGGCACCGGTTGCGCTTTCTGGGACATGCGCGCGAAGATGGGCGGAAAGGGTTCGATGCGGACGTGGGTTCGCGCCGGCTTGGCGCAGGGCGACTACGTTCACTTCACGGCCCCGGGATATCGTTTGCTGGGCGGCGCGGTTTTCCAGGACCTGATGGATCATTTCCAAACCTTTCTCACGGTGCGCCGCCAAGTGATAGGACAGAATCGGGATGGACAAACAAGCGAAAATCCGTAACATCATCCAGCAGGTATCGAAGAAGCAGGTGGAGTTGGCGCCGGACGAATCGCTTTTCGATTCCGGCCTCCTCGACTCGTTTGCGCTTCCCGACGTGGTCGCCGCCCTCGAACGGGAGTTCAACGTCTCCATCCCCGATTCGGACCTCAATCCGCGGAAGTTCGATTCCCTCGAGCGCATCGAAGCTTACCTCGAAAGCCGTTAAGGCATTTTATTTGTGAGAGATGCCGCACTGGTGGCATCTTCAGAAGAGAGCACCGCTTTGGCGTTCATTCAAAGCTTCGGCGCGGCCCTGCCGGCTCGCATCGTGACGAACCAGGAACTCGCGGATCTGGTTGGAAAGACTCCCGAGTGGATTCGCAATGTCTCGGGTATCGAAGAGCGCCGTTGGGCCGATGAGGGGATCTCCGTCATCGACTTAGCCGTCCAGGCCGCCTCCGACGCGCTCGTCCGCGCCGGACGCAAAGCTTCGGAAATCGGTATCCTGCTGGTGTCTTCCGGGACTTGGGAGCGGCAATTTCCCGGCCCCGCCTCGCAGGTGGCGGCACGGCTTGGGCTCGACGAAGTGCCGGCCCTCGACATCCCGGTGGCCAGCGCCGGCGGGCTATTCGCTCTGGTGACCGGCAGCGAACTGACACGGTCCTATGGGCCGGCTCTGATTGTAGCCAGCGAGATCATGTCGCGGGTGGCCCGCCGGGCTCTGGGCGAATCGGGAGTAAGCGTACTGTTTGGGGACGGGGCGGGTGCCTGTTTGGTCGATCCGGAGCAGGGGGCGGCGCGAGTGGTGGGGCACCGGTTGGCGTCGGATGGGACCTTCGCGGGAGATTTGGTACTGGGCTTCGAGCAGCCTTTATCGATGAATGGAAAATCGGTCATCCTCCAGGCCTCCCGCAAGTTACCCCGCGTCATCCGCCATCTCCTCGACCGCTGGAGCCTTCGCCCTGCCGACATGGCCGCCTTTCTCATGCACCAGGCCAACCAGAATCTGATCGATCGGGTTGCCGACGCCCTGGAAGTCGACCGCAAACTCTTCTTCAGCAACATCCGCTGCTATGGAAACACCAGTTCCGCTTCGCTCCTGATCGCCGCCAGCGAATGGGCGGAGCAGGCCGGGTTCGAGCGGGGACAGCGGGTCTGTATGGCTGCTTTTGGGGCGGGATTTCACTGGGGCGCGGCGTTGTTGGAGGGGTGCTGACGGGTGAAGGTAAGGGGAGTACCGGAGCGGGGCAACGCATCTGAGGGACGCACCTCGAAAATAGGACGAAATAGCCCAAGTTTTTCCGAGGGGTACTGCTGTCCTAATCTGTTGAAAATAATGCCAAAACTTCGGTTCCATCTTTTCCGTTGCACTGTGGGACTTTCGTGCTATACTCGATCTATCTCGGCGGACCCGCGTCTGAAGAAGCGGGCGGCTCGGATAAAGTTTCGTGCAAACGGACTTTCGGAGGACCACAAGATGTTTTCTACAAAAGGGGCAGCACGGATGAGTCGGCTCAGCCGTCTCGTACTGTGCGTAGTGGCTGCCGCGGGGCTTAGTAGCGCCGCCACTATCGGCGTCTACTCGGGGTCGGACGCGGGTCAGATTTGGGCTTCCAGCGGTAACTTTTCCACAGTTTACGCCAACGCGACCACCGGTTCCCTGAACCATACCGTAGTTTCCACCAGCGACATCACCGCGACGAACCTCAATACCTACCGCTTCCTGGTTGTGGGTAACCCCACCGCCGCGATGAACGCCACGCAGGTTCAAGCCGTTACGAACTGGGTCAAGCAGGGTGGTATTCTCCTCTTGTTCACCGACGCCAATCGCCAGAGCTCGGTAGGGATTGTGAACAATATTTTGAATGGCTTAGGCACTGGCGCGAGTGGAGCGGCAATGTCCGTAGGCGGTGGCGCCTATGGTGACGGCTACAGCGTCGTCACCGCCGGCTCCCTGATCCCCGGCAGCGATCCCGCCGTTGGCAGCATCACCGGTGGCCTCTCGTTCCTCTATGCGAACCGGGTCAATGGCGGCTCTATGCTGGCAAATCCGAATCCCGGCTGGTACGACCTCGGCAACACTCTCCGCGTCGATACTTTTCAGCTCGGTAAGGTCTATGTTTTTGGCGACCGCTTCGATTCGAATCTGATGGCCGGCAACGCCAACAACCGGAACTTCTTCATTAATCTGCTCTCCCAGAATTCCCAGTTCCAGTTGCCCAACCCGCCGCCCACAACCCCTATCTCGCCCACGCTCCCCGGCGATACCAGCGACATCCACCAGCCGGAGCCCGCCACCTTCGGCATTGCCGGTGCCGCCCTGCTCGCCTTGGCGTTCGCCCGCCGCCGCTCCCACAACTGAACGGCCACAAGCTTTTCCCAAACAGCCCACTGCTCCGGCGGTGGGCTTTTGCTTTTCTGGGACAATGCCCCACTCCCGCCAGCGCCTGGTTCCCGGAATGGTTTGACCCGTGTCGCTCCCGTCCGCTACACTGTTCCTTTGGGCTTGCGCACCCTTGCGCCTGCCTGACCAGTGGTTCCGGCCGTTTCTCCTCTCCGCATCCGCTTCATCCAAGCACTCGGGGCGAATCGCTGATCCAGTGGTTTACTCTATTGCGCAACGACAGGAGGACCGCTTCGTGGCTGAACACGTCAGGTCGATATTCACTTCGGAATCCGTAACCGAAGGCCATCCCGATAAGATGGCGGACCAAATCTCGGACGCGGTGCTGGACGCAGTTCTGGCGGAAGATCCCACGGGTCGCGTGGCGTGCGAAGTCCTGGTAACTACCGGGATCTGCGTTGTCGCCGGTGAAATCACCACCCGCACGTACGTCGACGTTCCGAAGCTGGTCCGTCAGGTTGTCGCCGACATCGGCTACACCGACGCCGCCTTTGGCTTCGACTGCAAAACCTGCGGCGTGCTGAATACCATTCAAAGCCAGTCGCCGGATATTGCCATGGGCGTTGATACCGGTGGTGCCGGCGACCAGGGGCTGATGTTCGGCTACGCCTGCAACGAAACCGAAGAGCTGATGCCGCTGCCGATCGTCCTGGCGCATAAGCTGGTGCGCCGCCTCAGCGAGGCTCGCAAGTCCGGTGAAGTGAACTTCCTGCGCCCCGACGGTAAGAGTCAGGTCAGCGTGGAGTACGTCAATGGTAAGCCGGTTCGCATTGATGCCGTCGTGATCAGCACGCAGCACCATGACTCCGTTTCCACCGAAGATCTCCGCGATCAGGTTCGCAAGCACATCATCGACCCGGTGCTGCCCGCCAACATGGTGGACGCCAATACCAAGTACCACATCAATCCGACTGGCCGTTTCGTAATCGGAGGTCCTCATGGCGATACCGGCCTCACCGGCCGCAAGATCATCGTCGACACCTACGGCGGCATGGGCCGTCACGGCGGCGGCGCCTTCTCCGGCAAGGATCCGACGAAAGTGGACCGCTCGGCCTGCTACATGGCCCGCTACGTAGCCAAGAATCTCGTCGCCGCCGGCTTGGCCGAGCGCTGCGAAGTGCAGCTTGCCTATGCGATCGGCGTGGCCGATCCGGTCTCGGTTCGCGTCGATACCTTCGGCACCGGAACCGCGGATGAACAGACGCTCACCGATTTGGTGCGCGCCCACTTCCCGCTCACCCCGCGTGGCATCATCGACCACTTACAACTGCGCCGTCCCATCTACCGCGCCACCGCTGCGTTCGGTCACTTCGGGCGTAACGAAGCCAGCTTCAGTTGGGAAGCCACCGACAAGGCCGACGCCCTGCGTGCCGCCGCCGGCAAGGTGGCCGTCGGAGCTCGCGGTTAGTCGCTCCAGGGATCGAAAAGAGGCCGGAAGTCATGGCGAATCCTACAGAGACCGCTGCCACAGGCGATCTCCGTTCCGCCGATTCCGGCAAGCGCCGCATCGAGTGGGCCTTCCATTCGATGCCGGTGCTACAGGCGATCCGTAAGCAGTTCATTAAGACACAGCCGCTGGCCGGAATCCGGTTAGCGGCCTGTTTGCACGTCACCACCGAAACGGCGAATTTGCTGATTACGCTGCGTGACGGCGGCGCCGAACCGGTGCTCTGCGCATCGAATCCGAAGACCACCCAGGACGACGTGGCCGCCTCGCTGGAGTCGGACTACGGCATTCGTACGTTCGGCCGTAGAAACGACGCGCAGCAGGTATCCACCGCCGACTTCCTTAGCGCGTTCGAGCATAAGCCCCAGTTGACTATAGACGATGGCGCCAACCTTGTGAACCTGATTCACTCGCGGCGCCCCGAGTTGGCGGATGGCGTCGTCGGCGGAACCGAAGAGACGAATTCGGGTATTCTCCGGTTGAAGACGCTCGCCAAGGAAGGCAACCTGCGCTATCCGGTGATTGCCATTAATGATGCGATGACCAAGCATCTGTTTGATAATCGCTACGGCACCGGACAGAGCACCATGGATGGCATCCTCCGCGCCACCAATATCCTGCTGGCCGGATCCACCGTGGTGGTGGCCGGCTATGGCTGGTGCGGGCGCGGTGTGGCGATGCGCGCCCGCGGCATGGGGGCCAACATCGTGGTCTGCGAAGTGGACCCCATCAAGGCGCTCGAGGCTCTGATGGATGGCTACCGCGTGATGTCGATGACGGAGGCGGCGGCGATAGGCGATGTGTTCGTCACGGTGACGGGCAACAAGTCGGTGATCACCCGCGATCATTTCTCGCGGATGAAGAATGGCGCCATCCTTTGCAACTCCGGCCACTTCAACGTGGAAATCGACTTGGACGCGCTCGACCGTCTGGCGCTCGCCAAGAAGCAGACCCGCGAGTTCGTCGACGAGTACGCCATGCGTGATGGCCGCAAGATTTATGTCCTGGGGGAAGGGCGCCTGATCAACCTGGCGTCGGCGGAAGGCCACCCGGCCTCCGTCATGGACCTCAGTTTCGCCAACCAGGCGCTGTCGGTGGAATACTTAATAAAGCATCACCAGGCGCTGGAACGCAAAGTCTACGCCGTGCCGGAGGAATTGGACCGGCAGGTTGCCCGCCTCAAGCTCGAGGCCATGGGCGTGAAAATCGACCGGCTCAGCATCGAGCAGGAGCAATACCTGGCCGGCTGGTCCGAAGGCAATTAAAAAGAGGGATTCCATTGGCTCACATTGAAGGCTGCAAACATCAACTTGAAATCACCATTCCGGCCGATGCGGTGGCTGCGGAGACCGACAAGGTAGCGGCAAAGATCCAGAAACAGGCCCAACTGCCGGGCTTCCGTCCGGGCAAGGCCCCGCTGTCCATGATCCGGTCGCGCTTCGAATCCAGCATCCGTCAGGACGTGGTGGAGAATCTGGTTCCGAAGTTCTTCAAGGAAGCAGCCGAGAAGGAAAACCTGGATGTGGTGGGGCAGCCAACCCTCACCGATATCCACCACCACGATGGCGGGGAACTGCACTTCAAGATCGAGTTCGAAGTGTCGCCGGCGGTGGAGTTGAAGGACTATCGCGGCCTGCCCGTCACCTACGTCGATCCGGTGATCACCGGCGAAGCCCTTGATGCGCGCCTGCAGCAACTGCGCGAGTCGAAGGCGGAGTACGTCAACCTGGATCCGCGCGAAGCGGCTACGGGCGACACCGCCGTGGTTAGCCTCGAGAGCGTTGGCGGCCTGGAAGGCGAGCCGATGAAGGCTAACGACCTCAAGATCGAATTGGGTTCGCCGCAGACGCTGCCCGCCTTCAACGAGATCGCCGGCATGGAGCCGGGCGATGCCAAGAAGATCACGGTCGAGTACCCGGAAGAGTACGGCCAGGAGCGGTTGGCGGGCAAGAAGGTGGACTTCATCGTCACCCTGGACGGGCTGCAGCGCAAGGAACTGCCTGAGTTGAACGACGAGTTCGCCAAGGATCTGGGCGACTTCCAGAGCCTGGACGAACTGCGCGAGACCGTGCGCCGTAACATGCATCGCGAACTAGAGATGCAAGCCCAGCGCGCGGCCAAGGATCAGTTGGTGGACAAGTTCACCGACCAGCACGACTTTGCCGTCCCGGAAGCCTACGTCGACCGCCAGGTGGAGATCTTCATCCAGCGCTTTGCCCAGGAGCAGGGCGTCGATATCAATAAGATGAAGATCGACCCGGCGCGCATCAAGGACGCGATGCGCGAACGCGCGGTAAAGGAAGTGCGGAGCTCGCTGATTCTCGAGAAGATCGGCGAGATCGAGAATATCCACGCCACACAGGAAGAGGTGGATTCGGAAGTCCAGCGCTTCTCCAAGCAGCAGCGCGAGCCCATCGCCGCCGTCCGCAAGCGGTTTGAAGAGAACGGCACCATCGTGCGGATCGCCAACGCGATTCGGACCGAGAAGGTGCTCAACTTCCTATTCGAGAATGCCAGGAAGGAAGCTCCCCCGGCTGAGGAGCCGATGGAAGCGAGCGCGGCGGAAGCCTCCGAATAGCAGTCTCAAAGTGGGCAGGCGTTCACGCCTGCAGCGGGACCTCCAGGTCCCGCAACCCTCTACGCCAGCACATCCTTGACGACATTCCCATGCACATCCGTCAACCGGAACCAGCGCCCCTGGAACTTATACGTCAGCTTCAAATGATCAATTCCCAACGTATGCAGGATCGTCGCATGGAGATCGTGCACATGCACCGGGTTCTCCGTAATGTTGTATGAGAAATCGTCGGTGGTCCCGTACGTCATCCCCGGCTTCACGCCACCGCCCGCCATCCACACCGTAAAGCATCGCGGATGATGGTCGCGGCCGTAATCCTCCGGAGTCAGCTTGCCCTGGCAATACACGGTGCGGCCGAACTCGCCGCCCCAAACCACCAGCGTATCCTCTAACAACCCGCGCTCCGCCAGATCGTTCACCAGGGCCGCGGCCGGTTGGTCGACATCGGCCGTCACCTTTCGGATCCCATCCGGCAGGTTATTGTGATGATCCCAACCGCGATGGAACAATTGGATGAACCGGACCCCCCGCTCGGCCAGTCTTCGCGCCAGTAAGCAGTTCCGCGCGAAGGTGTTCGGCTTCCGGGCCTCTTCGCCGTACAGTTTGAAGGTCGCGTCCGGCTCCTTCGAAAGGTCCGTCAGATCCGGCACCGAGGTCTGCATCCGGTACGCCATCTCGTACTGCGCGATGCGCGTGGAGATCTCCGGATCGTGGAACTCCTCCAACTGCATCTCGTTCATCTTCGCCAGATCGTCCAGATACTGGCGGCGGCTCTTCGGACTCATGCCTTCGGGATTGGACAGGTACAGGACCGGCTCACCGCCCGACCGGAACTTCACACCCTGGTAGCGCGTCGGCAGGAAGCCGCTGCCCCACAGGCGGTCGTACAGCGGCTGATCCCCCTTCCCTGTCGAGCTGATCATCACCACGAACGCGGGCAGATCCTTGTTCTCGCTTCCCAACCCATACGACAGCCATGAGCCAATCGATGGCCGCCCCGCCAGTTGGAAGCCCGTCTGGAAGAACGTCACCGCCGGGTCATGGTTGATGGCTTCGGTATGCATCGATTTAATGAAGCACAGCTTGTCCACCACCTTCGCCGTATGCGGAATCAAGTCGCTGGCCCAGGCGCCCGACTGGCCGTGCCTCGCGAACTTGAACATCGACTCCACTACCGGAAACTTCGCCTGCGTCGCCGTCATGCCCGTCAGCCGCTGGCCTTGGCGTATGGAATCGGGCAGATCGCTGCCGCGCAGCTTCTCGATCCCCGGCTTATGGTCGAACAACTCCATCTGCGACGGGCCGCCCGACATGAACAGGTAGATCACGCGCTTGGCCTTCGGCGCGTGGTGCGGCATGCCGGGCAGCATCCCGCCGCCTTCATCCCCTTGCAGCAGGTGAGCCAGCGCCGCCGTACCCAATCCCGTGCTGGTGCGGCTGAAGAAAGTGCGTCTCGTGATGGCGTCCATATCCGGCTCCTCCTACTGCTTGGTAATCGTCTCGTCCAGGTTCAGAATCAGGCTGGCCACCGTCGCATAGGCGGCCAACTCCGCAGCCGGCAGCGATTCGTCCCGCTTCGATTCGCCCTGCTTCAGGAACTTCTCCGCGGAGCCGGCTTCGGTCTGGAACAGATCCAGTTGGTTCCGATAGCTCGACAGCAGTACGTCTAGCTCGCGGCTGCGCGGCGAGCGCGACGTCGCCAAGCGGAACCCATGCGCGATGCGTTCGGCCGGCGCGGCGCCACCTTCCTTCATCATGCGCTCGGCCATCTTGCGCGATGCCTCCACGAACGTCACATCGTTCATCAGGTTCAGCGCCTGTAACGGCGTGTTGGTGCGATTCTCGCGCACAATGCAGGTCTCGCGGCCCGCCGCATCGAAGTTCATCATCGACGGCGGCGGCGCGGCGCGCTTCCAATAGGTGTAGAGGCTGCGGCGATACAGGCTCTCGCCCTTGTCGGCCTGGTAGTCGGCGCCACCGCTCAACTCGCTCCACAGGCCGGCCGGCTGGTACGGCTTCACGCTTGGCCCGCCGACCTTATCCACAAGCAAGCCGGAAGCGTACAGCGCCTGGTCGCGAACCATCTCCGCGGGCAGCCGCACACGGGGGCCGCGCGCCAACAAGCGGTTTTCCGGATCCCGCTGCAGCAACTCCGCCGGGGCCTTCGATACCTGCCGGTAGGTCGCACTCAGAATTATCTGCTTCTGCAGCGCCTTGAGATCCCAACCCGAATCCATCAGGTCCTTCGCCAGGTAGTCCAGCAGCTCGGGATGGCTGGGGGGCTCTCCCTGCGATCCGAAATCCTCCACCGTCTTCACCAAGCCAAGGCCGAAGTACATCTGCCAGATGCGATTCACCATCACGCGGGCAGGCAGCGGATTCTCGGGGCTTACCAGCCACTTCGCCAGCGCCAGCCGGTCATTCGCCATGCCCGGGGGCACCGTGCCCAAAGCCGCCGGAACCGCGCGCTGCACCGGCTCACCGGGCCGGTCATAGGCGCCGCGGACCAGGATATGCGATGGGCGCCGATCCTTCATCTCTTCCATGATCATGACGGTGGGGAATCCCGCCAGCAGCGTGTCGCGCGCGTCTTTCGCCGCCACGCGATTCTTCCACGCCTCGCGGATTTCCGGGGCACCGAACTCCTCCAGAAACGCCCCGCGCAGTTTGCCTTCCTCCGCCCGCGTGCGTTGCGTCTTCGCGGCAATCGCGTTCAGGTCCGTACGCAGCGCCAGCATCTCCACTTCTTCCACCGGCAGGGCCCGCTGGTAGAAGCGCAAATCTTCGATCTCGCCTTTGAACAGATTCTCTTTGCCCGCGCCGCCGCCGATGCGCCACGGATCGCCGGTACGGAACTCCTGGTTGAGCTCATCCACCAGCACGTTCTGTTCGGCTTCCTTGCCATCCACATAGATATGGATGCCGCTGGCCATGCGCGACCCATCGTAGGTGAACAGCACATGGTGCCATTGGTTCAGGCTGATGGGCTCCTTGGTTTCTGTCCGCAGCGTATCGTCCAGCCAGCGCGCGGCCATGCTGAGGTGCAGCTTGCCGTTCTGCAGCATCCACGCAATGCCCGCTTCTTCCACCGCGTCTTTGGTGCGAGTCACGATAGACCCGTTCGGCGCCTCCGGCTTGATCCATGCCGAGATCGCGAAAGAATCGAAGTAGCTGTAGTTGGCCACCTTGCCGGGCTCATGGAACTTCGTGCCGTTGAACTTGCCGGCCTCGCCCAGCTTTAGATGTTTCAACTGCCCTTTGGTGGGCACCCACTCCGCCTTCGTGGAACCCGGCAGGGACTTCACCCAATCGGCATACTCGCGCTCGGCGCGCGGCTTCACGCTGGCATAGGCAGCCTCCGCGGACGAAAGCTTCGCCTCGGAGGCTCGCAACTGCTCATCCTGTTCCGGGGTGGGCGCCGGGATCACCGGCGGCGTGTTGCCGAACTTGAAGTAGCGGCCACGCTCTGGAATGTTGTTGAAGTAAGCGAAGAGCGAGTAGAAATCCTTCTGGGTGAGCGGGTCGTACTTATGGTTGTGGCAGCGCGCGCAGCCTACCGTAAGGCCAAGCCAAACCGTGGAAGTTGTCTCCACGCGATCGGCGGCGTACTCCACCATGTACTCTTCGGGGACAATGCCGCCTTCGCCATTGCCGCGATGGTTGCGATTGAAGCCCGTGGCGATCTTCTGCGCGCGGGTGGGGTTGGGCAGCAGGTCGCCCGCAAGCTGCTCCACGGTGAACTGGTCGAACCCCATGTTGCGATTGAAGGCCTCAATCACCCAATCGCGCCAGCGCCACATGTCGCGCTCGGCATCGGTCTGATAGCCATTGGTATCGGCATAGCGCGCCACATCCAGCCACCGCGACGCCATACGTTCCCCATAGTGATGCGAAGCCAGCAGCCGGTCCGCGGCATTCTCATAAGCCCGTGCCGATTGATCCTTGACGAACGCCTCAATATCGGCCAGCGAAGGGGGGAGCCCCGTCACATCCAGGCTCGCGCGCCGCAGCCACGTCACCCGATCGGCCTCCGCCGCCGGAGTCAGCCCTTCCTTCTCCAAACGCGCCAGTACGAAGCGATCCATCGGCATCCGGCTCCAGGTGCCGTTCTTCACGTCCGGCAGCGCCGGCTTCAGCGGAGGCACCAGCGACCAGTGCTTGTCGAACTTCGCGCCTTCCGAAATCCACTGCTTCAGCAGAGCGATTTCCTTCTCGCTGAGGCTGAGTTTGGAATACGCCGGCGGCATCCGCATCGCGGGCTTCTCATGCGTGATGCGTGCGATCAGTTCGCTTCCCGCCGGATCGCCCGGCTTCACCGCAACCTTGCCACCCAGGTCCGCCACCATGCCTGCTTGCGAATCCAGACGCAGGCGAATCTTCTTGGCGGCGGCATCCGGCCCATGGCAGAAGAAGCAGCGGTCGGAAAGGATGGGGCGGATGTCGCGATTGAAGTCAACGGCGGCCGTCAAAAGACCAGGCAGGAATAAAGACAATAAGGGCGTTGGGATCCGGGGCATAGCCACTCCTGACGATCCTCATCATATCAGCCCGTTACTTGATGATGCGGAAGAGGTTACTGTAGTCGTCCGTCCACAGCGGGACGATCGCCTGAACCGCTGGCGCCGGGAACCCCGCGATGTCCTTATGAGCCAGAAACTTCGCGTTGGAGGTCACCAGCACCATATCGGTGCCGAAGTATCCCAGGTCGTCGTCGCCCTCGTCCTCCACCAGCACGGCCTTCTTGCCCAACGCCTCGGCGCCGCGCGCGACGACCGGCTGCAGATTCAGATAGCGGTTCGAGATATGCATCACCAGCACGCCATCGGGCTTCAGATGCCGGAAGTACTGCTGGAAGGCTTCTTTCGTCAACAGGTGCACCGGCACCGAATCGCTGGAGAAGGCATCCATATGCAGCACGTCGAAGTTTTGCGGCTGCTCCCGTTCCAGGGAAAGCCGCGCATCGCCCATGATGATGTCCAGCTTCGCCGGGCAATCCTTGATGAAAGTGAATTCCTTCTTCGCCACATCGAGCACTAGGGGGTTGATCTCATAGATACGGTAATAGTCGCCGGCCCGCGCGTAGCTGAGCATAACGCCCGCCCCCAGGCCGGTGATACCTATGCGCTGTGGCTGGTCGCGATCCTTGGTGCGAATGGCACGCCCTACGCCGCTCTTCGGTCCGAAGTAGCTGGTGCTTTCCCGATGCCGCATCGGTTCCAGGTACTGCTCGCCGTGATTGATCACGCCGTGCGTCAGCTTGCGGCTCCATTCCAATTCGCCCTGCTGGCCGTAGTCCGCCGTGCGCAGACCGCCGTAGAAATTGCGCGCCACCACGCGGTAGGACCGGAAGTCCTCCTGGATATGCTGGGTCATGGTCACGCCCAACGCCAGCGCCGCCACTGCGGCCACCACCCAACCCCAGCCGCGTTCGGTGCGGTGCAGGATGCTCTGCGGATCGACGTAATTCACCGCGAGCAGCAGCAGGGCGGTGACGATCAGAAGGATGGGCAGTTCCCAGTAATCCGGGAAGGTGTAGGGCGCCACCACTCCCACGAAAAGGCCGCCCAAAGCACCGCCCAGCGAGATCATCAGGTAAAAGCCCGTCAGATACCGCGGATGGGGCTTGATGGCCGTCAACTCGCCATGGCACGACATGCAGCATACGAACAACGCCGCGACGAAGATGGCGATATCGCGGGCGACATTGGTAGCGACCTCTGCCCTCAGCATGTAAGCCATCCCGCCCAAGGCCAGCGCCGTCGCAGGCAGATACCAAAGCCGGTTGTACCAGCCCGTCGAGTCGAAGGTGAGGATGAAGCTCAGCAGATACAGGCTCAACGGCAGCACCCAGAGCAGCGGGATCGGGGCGATGTCCAGCGTGAGGTGATTCGTGATCGCCAACAACAGAGCCGAGGCGCAGGCCGCCAGCAGCGCCCATAGGACGTAATGTAGCGCCGGGGGCGGCGGGAGATCTTCCATCGCTTCGGCCGTGCGCGGCACCGCCGTCAGCGAATCGCGGCTCATCCACGCGCAGTAACTGCACAGCGCCACGAACAGCACATAGCCGCCGCTCCACGCGTAAGCCTGCAGCCGCGTCGGCAGCACGGGTTCCACCAGGAACGGATAGCCCAGCAGCGCAATCATCGACCCGGCATTCGACAGCGCGAACAGCCGGTAGGGCGAACGGCCGGGGAATGCGCGGGCAAACCATGCCTGCACCAGGGGCCCGGTCGTCGAGAGCAGGAAATAGGGGAACCCCACCGTGGCCGCGAGTAACGCCAGAATCGCCCAAGTCGGATTCTCGCCGCCCGCCGGCTTCCACGCCTCGCCAGGCACCACCGGCAGCAGCAGGCAACTCCCCACTAACAGTGCGATGTGCAGCGTGGTTTGCGGACGCGACGCCAGCTTGCTGGTCGAGAAATGGGAATACAGATAGCCGCCCAGCAGTGCCAGTTGGAAGAACAGCATGCACGTGGTCCACACGGCAGCCGTTCCTCCAAACCAAGGCAGGATGATCTTGGCGATGATGGGCTGAACCTGAAAAAGCAGAAAGGCGCTGACAAAGATCGTGGTGGCGTAAAGTAGCATCCGGCGGATTGTTCAGTATAACGCTGCCGCCGGACCCCACCGCGCTACCAGAGGAACTTCAACCCTAACTGTGCCGCGCGGCCCGCGCCCGCGCCCGTGATCTGGCCAAATCGCGGGTTCGCGAGCTGCCCGATCGGGTTAGAGAAGTTCACGCGGTTGAAGAGATTCGAAAATTCAGCGCGAAGCTGGAATCGCATCCCTTCCCGCACCGCGACGTCCTTGAGGAACGCCGTGTCCACCGTGGCCAGGCCCGGCCCGGAGAACATGTTGCGCGCCGCCGTGCCGTAGGTGCCGATGGCGGGCAGCGCAAACGCCGCGCGATTGAAGTACTGCAGCAGCATGTCATCCTTCGACGAGTGGCTGCGAGTGATCTGGCCCACCAGGTTCGGATGATACGAGCCCTGGCAGGTGGTTCCATCCAGCGCCGTATTCTGGCCAGTGGTCACCAGTACCGGAGCGCCGGTCTGGAGCGTAGTGATGCCGGACAGGCTCCACCCGCCCAGAATGCGCCCCAACAGCCCCTTCTGCTGCATGAACACCTGCGGCGTGTAGACGCCGCTGGCAACTACCGAATGCCGGCGGTCCCAATCGGAGCGTCCCTTGCTGGCGCGGATATCGTAGGGATTCGCCACGCATCCACCCAGCGTGATGGAGGAACTGGAATCCAGCGCCTTCGCCATCGTGTAGTTCGCCGACAATTGCAGTCCGCGAGAGAAGCGCTTATTCACTTCCACCTGCGCCGAATGGTAAGACCCGGTGAACGGGTTATCCAGATAGTAACCCTGGGGTCCGTAAATGCCGCGCCCGAACGGCACGCGCGACTCGGCATTGCCCTCGGTGGAGAGCGGCCGCCCTTGCGCGTCGTTGCCCGGCACGAAGATGGCTGCGTTGAACGGCCGGTAGGCCAGCAGCTTCAGCGTGGTCTTGCCGATGTACGCGCCGGACACCATCCAGCTTTGTCCCAGTTGCCGCTGGAGCGTGAAGTTCCAGGAATTCACATAAGTGGTGCGCAGGTTCTGGTTCTGCGCGCTGAACAGCCCGTTGATGGGAAACGTGAAGGTGAACGCCGACGGATCGACGAAGGCCGGCGGGGCTGTGGCTCCCACACTGCTGAACGGGTTGGTCATGTTGCCGTTGGAAAAGGCACGCCGGCCGCCGACGAACGGCGGGTTCTCCTGGGCGATCGAGTCCGTGTTGATGGTGTCGTAGAAGATGCCGAAGGCGCCGCGCACGGCCGTCTTCCCGTCTCCAAACACATCCCAGGCGAAGCCGAAGCGCGGCGCGAAGTTGTTCTTGTCGGTGTTGTAGAGGCCGCGCGGCAGATCGCCCGGAAACAACATACCCACCGGCGCATTGGGGAACTTGCGGGAGCGCACGCTCGCGTCGGGAATCACCGTGTTGATGGCATCGTACTTGTCGGTCCAGGGCGTAGCCACCTCGTAGCGCAGCCCCAGATTCAGGGTCAGCCTGGTGGTGACTTTCCAGTCGTCCTGCACATAGCCGGCATAGTAGCGGCCTTGGCCATCGTTGTTCCGCACGCCATTGGTAACCGCCAGTTGCTGGTAGGCGCCCAGCAGGAAATCGGCTAGGGAATCCCCGCGTGCCGCCGACCCGCCACCCGTTCGCTGCCCGTTGAACGAGAACGCCGGCGGGCCCAGGAACGATTGGAAGAACGAGAGCCGCATCACCTCTCCGCCGAACTTCAGCGTGTGGCGGTTCAGGATCCAACTGAAGTTGTCCTGCACCTGGTAGGTGTTGGAGACGAACTTCGTGGGGCCTCCGGAGGCCAGGTTGAAGCGTCCGGCGATATTAAACTGCGGGCTGCCGCCGTTGGTGTAGACCGGCATGCCGCGGATACCCAACTCCTCCGGCGTGCGCGTCACCAGGGGGCTATCCAGCGACGCGGAGCGGGTATAGCCCAACGTGAGTTGGTTCAACGTAGCGGCCGACGTGGTCCATACGTGGTTGATCCCCGCGTTCTGCGTCCGCGGCCGCCGCTCGCGGCCCGTCCAGTCCGCGATGTTCGAGCCATACGCCAGCCCAGCCTCGCCCAGCTTGTTCTGACTGAGGAAGTAATGGACGAACAGATTCTGGCGCGCCGTCAGATTCACGTCATGGCGCAGGAGGAACAGCGAGGCATCGCGAGTGGCCGGCGCCACCGTCTGCTGGGCGCCACCGGTGCCGGTCGGGACCAGACGCAGCAGGTTGCGGGCCGTTGGGTCGATCAGCGAGGCCGGAATGCGGTTGCCGGGAAAGGGCGCGTTATCCGCCGGATTCACCAACTGCCGCCCCGTTAACGCCGAAAAGTCGCCATTCAACTCCGCCGCGGTTGGCGGGAAGAAGCTGGTCTCGGCGGCCTGCCGGCGATCCTTGGTGGCTTCCCAGGAACCGAACACGAATGCCTTGTTCCGTTTAATGGGTCCGCCGGCCGCCACCCCGTACTGGTTCTGGATCAGGTTCGGCCGCGCCGATTGGAAGAAGCTGCGCGCGTTCAGGTTGTCGTTCCGCAGGAACTCCCAGGCCGCGCCGTGGAAACCGTTGGTTCCCTGTTTGCTGACCACCGTGATGTTCGCCCCCGCGTTGCGCCCGCTTTCCGCCGAGAACGCGCTGGTCTGCATGCGGAACTCCTGGACCGCGTCCGGCGGAGGCACATTCAGGCCGGTATTGCGCGATGGGTTGTTGAAGTAGGTGCCGTTGAACTTGTTGTAATTCATGTTGCCGCGCGCGCCGTTCACGTTCATCCGTGGACCGCCGCGCGCATCGGTGACATCGCTGTTGTCCGGCGCCACCACGCCCAGCACGCCGGGCAAGGTTGCCGCCAGCCGCACCACGTTGCGGCCGTTCAACGGCAGATCCACCAGACGGCGGTCGTCGATGGTTGCCACCGTTTGCGAAGACCGGGTGTCCACCAGCGTCGCGCTCGAACTCACTTCAATCGACTCGGTTACCTGCCCCAGTTGCAGCGCAATGTCGGCACGGACATTCGCATCGACGCCGAGCGCCAGCGGGGATGTCTTCGACCGCTTGAAGCCAGGCGCCTCCGCCTCCACGATATAGCTTCCCGATACCAGGCCGAGAATCTGGTAGAAGCCGGTTTCATCGGAAACCGTGCTGCGCGCGGCTCCCGTCAATTGGTTGGTTAAAGAGATTTTCGCGCCGGTGACGACGGAGCCGGCCGGGTCCTTGATATACCCGCTGATATTCCCATTCGTCTGCGCCCACGCAGACAGGGCCATTAGGACAGCCACGAACAATCGCAGGATCGCCATGGGGAGTACTCCTTCCTATGTGCCCGTATTGTAGCTTGGTAGCGTGACAATCCAGCCGTCACCATCCAGCCCCCGGCAAACAAAAAGCGGCGCCACTCCGAAGAGCGGCGCCGCCTTTGTTGTGTGCGTTGCGAGGGAGTTCGTGCGAAATTATTCGGTTTTGCTCGCGGTCATCACCATCTCCTGGCCGTTGAACTCCATCGTCAGCCGCATGGTGTTGCCGGACACCTTCCCCTTATAGTTGATCTTCACGTCGTTGCCGTTGAAGTTGCGCGTCACCGCGAAGGAGATATCGTCGCCGCTGATCTTTCCGTCCGTGATCGGTGCGGCGCCGCCGCGGCCCCCTTCCAGGGTCCCCGACAGTTTATCCCCGTCGGCCTTCAGCGTCATGACGCCTTCGCGCGCATTGCCGTTGGGCATCGTGAAACTGGTCTTCCATTTGCCGGTGACGTCGGCGGCAAACGCCGAAATCGCAAGCAGGGCGATCGGAGCGAGACGGGCGAGGGAACGGAAAGTCATGTAAGTTATTCTCCTCGAATTGGGATGCCCGCGAGAAGAGAAATGTTACCTTACCCGCCGTTAAGAAAGCTTTAACTTGGGTGTGATATAAACGCTGCCGTGACCAAGTTGTTATTTGCGCTCCTCCCGCTTGCCTTGCTCCAAGCCCAAATCGAGCAGGCCAACATCACCGGAACCGTTACGGACACCAGCGGTGCCGCTGTCCCGGGCGCGGCGGTGAGCATCGTCAACCTGCAAACGAAAACGCGCGCCGAAACGCGCAGTAACGACACGGGCACTTACCGGTTGCCGTATCTGCCCGCCGGTGAGTACCAGCTAGCGGTCGAGAAGGAAGGATTCGAGCGCTCGCGGGTCGACGCCATTCGCCTCACCGTTGGCCTGACCGCGACCATCAACCTCACCTTGAAGCCGGGCAGCGTGCAGCAGGAAGTAACCGTCTCCGCCACGGCCGTGCAGCTCGAACAGGAGTCCTTCGCGCTCGGCAACACCATCAACGTGAAGCAGATCACCGAATTGCCGCTGCTGGGGCGCAACCCCTACAACTTGGTTCTGCTGGCCCCGGGCGTGATGCCCAAGGGCGGCGCGGGAGCCGGTCCCATCATCAACGGCGGCCGCTCCAATACCAGCGAGGTGCTGCTGGACGGCGCCGAAACGCGCAACTCCACCACTAACGACATCGCTTACACCCCGCCGCTCGAAACCGTGCAGGAGTTCAAGGTCTTCACCAACGGCTTCTCGGCGGAGTACGGCCGTTCCGGCGGGGGCGTGCTCACCGTGGCGACGCGCGCCGGCACGAATGATTGGCACGGCGCCGTCTATGAGTTCCTCCGCAACGACAAGCTGAATGCAAATTCCTGGACCAGTAACCGCGTCGGTCTCCCCCGCAATCCCTTCCGGCGCAATGAATTCGGCGTCGCCATCGGCGGTCCGGTCCGCATCCCGAAACTCTACGACGGCCGCAACCGCACCTTCTTCTTCTTCAACTGGGAGAAGATTCCGCAGCGCTCCCCCGACAACATCCTGAACACGGTCCCCACTGCCTTGGAACGCAACGGCGACTTCTCGCGTACCACAACGACCACCGGCGCGCGTATCAACATCTACGATCCCAACACCACCGTGCCCGCCGCTGCCGCCGGCCAGTACCAGCGCTCCGTCTTCCCCGACAACCGCATCCCCGCCAGCCGATTCGACCCCATCGCGCAGCGCGTGCTCCAATTGATACCCCTGCCCAACCGCGAGTCCATCGTGCAGAACTTCGTGGCCAACAACACCCGCGCCAACGATACCGACCGCTGGTTCTTCCGCATTGACCAGAACCTCGGCTCCAAGCATCGCCTCTTCTTCAGCGGCGGCATCCAGGGCAATACACAGTTCACTCCCGGCATTAACGTTGCCTTCCCGGGCGAAGGCGTGAATGGCGAACAGGGCCGCATCGCCACCGATTCGCTCTATGGCGTGATCAGCGATACCGTCACTTTCCGTCCCAACCTGATTGGCCAGTTCCGCCTTTCCACCACGCGGCGCGTCATCAAGACGGAGCCCCGCAGCGCCGGCTATGACTTCACGCAACTCGGCTTCTCGCCGGATCTGAAGAATCGCGCCAAGACGCTGCTGTTCCCCCGCTTCGATATCACGGACTCGGTGAACCTGGGCCCCGACCGCGCCTCCTACTTCACCGATGCCGAGGATAATCGCGATGCGCAGGCGCAGTTCACCTGGGTGGCCGGCAGCCATTCCGTGAAGGCGGGCGGCAACTTCACCTTCCAGACCTTCAATATCTTCCGCCCCGAGCGCCCGTCGGGCTACTACCAGTTCTCCCGCGTCTTCACCCAGGGTCCGAACCCCACCGCATCCGCGGCAACCGCCGGCCACGGCGTGGCCACCTTCCTGATGGGCCTGCCTACCGGCGGCAGTTTCTCCGACGATCCTTCGCTGGCCACCTCGCAGAAGTTCTATGCAGGGTATGTCCAGGACGACTGGAAGATTCGCCGCAACCTGACTTTGAATCTTGGCTTGCGCTGGGAATACCAGACCCCCTGGTCGGACCGCTTCAATCAACTGGGTTACTTCGATCCTGACTTCACCGACCCGCTCACGAAACAGAAGGGCCTGCTCCGCTTCACCGGGCGCGACGGGAACCCTCGCTATCAATCCGACCCTGATCGCAACAACGTCGCGCCGCGCGTCGGACTGGCATGGAACTTCAGGAAGGACACCGTGCTGCGCATGGGCTACGGCATGTTCTTCTTCCCCGGGTCCGGCGGCGTCGGAGCCGGCGCCAGCGACCTTGGTAGCGGCTTCCTCGCGCAAACCCCGGTGTTTCTGGGCCCGCCCGTCGCGGCGCCAAACACGCCTCCCGCCGGCGCCTCGTTGTCCCGCAGTTTCGAAGCCGGCTTCTTTCCCGCTCCTTTTGACGGCGTTGGTTCCAACATCGGCACGGCCTTCCGCGAATGGGTGACGCCGTTCAACCAGCAATGGAACGTCAACATCCAGCGCACCCTGCGCCGCGACCTGCTTGTCGAGGTTGCCTATGCGGGTAGCCGCGGCCAACGCATCTGGATCAATCGCAGCCGCACCGCCGTCGATCCGCAGTACCTGTCCCTGGGCGCCGGTCTCGATCAGCTTGTACCAAACCCCTACTTCGGCGTCATCACCAGCGGCGCGTTGAGCGTCGCCCAGGTGCGCCGGTCACAGTTGCTGCAGCCCTTCAATCACTACACCGGCGTTTCCCGCTTCCGCGATGCCGTCGGGGATTCGGTCTATCATGCCTTCACCCTCCGCGTGGACAAGCAGTTCAGCAAAGGCTTTTCCTTCCAGGCTGCCTACACCGCGGGCAAGCAGATCGACAACGTTCAGGAGCGCTTCGGCGGCCGCAGCAGCTTCCTGGACCCCAACAACCTCTCGCTCTCGCGCTCCATCGGCGAGTTCGACCGCCCGCAGTACATCGTTATGAACTACATTTACGAGCTGCCCAGCTTCAAGCAAGGGTGGGCGAAGCACGTGGTCGGCCGCTGGCAGGTGACTGGCATTACTACGTTCGGTAAAGGCCTTCCTATGGTCATCACCGGCCCGAACAACACACGCCTTCCCGGTGTTGGCGCCGCCGCCGTGCGCCTGAAGGATCCGGTGCTGCCGGCCGACCAGCGCACGCTTGACCGCTACTTCGATACCTCCTCCTTTACCCCCGCGCCCACTTATTCCATGGGCAACGATTCGCGCACGCAGCCTCGTCTACGTACGCCCGGCATCAAGACCTTCGATATGATGGCGTCGCGCACTCAGGTGATTAAGGAACGTGTGAATGTCCAGTTCCGCGCCGAGTTCTTTAACGCCTTCAATACGCCCCAGTTCGATGCGCCTAACGGTAACGTTACGGCGACCAACTTCGGCCAGATCACTAGCGCGGGGGGAGCGCGGCAGATTCAGATGGGGATTCGCCTGTCCTTCTGATCTGGGGGGACGTGGAAGGCAAGACACCGGGGCGCCGCGATACACTGATTCTCTTATGCCCCTCCGCAGTTATACGATCACGCAGGGCCGCGACCGTGCCCCGGCCCGCTCCATGTTCAAAGCCATCGGCTTCACCGACGACGACCTCAAGAAGCCGATCATCGGCATCGCCAACACCTGGATTGAGACGATGCCCTGCAACTACAATCTTCGCGACCTTGCCGTAAAGGTGAAGGAGGGTATCCGTGCCGCCGGTGGCACGCCGATGGAGTTCAACACCATCGCCATCTCCGATGGCATTACGATGGGCACCGAGGGAATGAAGGCGTCGCTGGTCAGCCGCGACCTGATCGCCGATTCCATTGAACTCACTGCCCGCGGCTACATGTTCGACGGTGTCATCTGCCTGGTGGCCTGCGATAAGACCATCCCCGGCGCAGCCATGGCCCTGCTCCGCCTGAATGTGCCCGGCATCATTATGTACGGCGGATCGATCATGCCGGGCAAATTGAACGGCATCGACCTCACCATCCAGGACGTCTTTGAAGCCGTCGGCGCCAATGCCGCCGGCAAGATCAGCGACGAGCAACTGCTGGCCATCGAGAACGCGGCCTGCCCCGGAGCCGGCGCCTGTGGCGGCCAGTACACCGCCAACACCATGGCCACCGTCATGGAGGCCATCGGCCTGTCTCCCTTCGGCACCGCCGCTACTCCGCAGGTGGACCCCGCCAAGAACGACATCGCCCGCGAGTGCGGTAGGTGGGTGATGGAAGTCGTGAAGCGCGACCTCAAGCCGCGCGACATCTGTACGCGCGCCGCCTTCGAGAATGCAATCGCCTCCGTGGCGGCTTCCGGCGGCTCCACCAACGCCGTGCTGCACCTGCTGGCCATGGCGCGTGAGGCCGGCGTCGATCTCAAGATCGAAGACTTCCACACCATCAGCCAGCGCACGCCGCTGCTGGTCGACCTGAAGCCGGCCGGCAAATACGTGGCCGCCGATGTGCACTACGCCGGCGGTATCCCGGTGATCTCCAAGCGTCTCGTCGATGGCGGCTATGCCGATGGTTCCTGCATGACGGTCACCGGCCGCACGTTCGCCGAAGAATCCGCCGGCGCGAAGGAGACCCCCGGCCAGGACGTGATCAAGCCTTTGGACCAGCCCATCAAGAAGACCGGCGGTCTGGTGATTCTGAAGGGCTCGCTTGCCCCCGAAGGTTGCGTGATCAAGGTGACTGGCATTGCGCGCAAAGGCCAGCGCGGCCCCGCCCGCGTCTTCAATAACGAAGAGCAGGCCATGACTGCCGTGACCAGCGGCCAGATCAAGCCCGGCGATGTGCTGGTGATTCGCTACGAAGGGCCGCGCGGCGGTCCCGGCATGCGCGAGATGCTCGGCGTCACCGGAGCCATCATGGGCGCGGGCCTGGGCGACACGGTGGCTTTGTTGACCGATGGCCGCTTCTCCGGCGCCACCCGCGGATTCATGGTGGGCCACGTGGCTCCCGAGGCCGCTGCCGGCGGGCCCATCGCCGCTGTCCAGGAAGGCGACATCATCAGCATTGACATCGAGAAGGCCACCATCGATCTCGAGGTCAGCCCCGAAGAGATCGCCAAACGCATGGCCGGCTTCCAGCCCCCGGCGCTGCGTTACGAAACCGGCGTGTACGCCAAGTATTGCGCGATGGTCTCGTCGGCATCGGAAGGCGCGGTGACGTTCAAACCGCGCTAAACGCCGTTAGCCTTTCAGCCACTTGTCGAACCAGGCGAAGGCGTCCTTCTGCATCTCTAAGTCGAACTTGTGCGGACCCGAGTAGAAGCGGGCGGAGACGCGGTCGGATGCCTTCGCTTTTCTGTAGATCGCCTCGATCATCTTGCCCGCGCGTTCCATCTCCGGCTCCGTGAAAAGCTGATCCTGCCGGTCCATCAGCACCATCACCGGATTCGGCACCGTCAGCGCCAGAATCTCCGGATAATCGAGATCATTTGGCAGCCCGGGAATGTAGCACATCCACGTATGCGTATAAGCTTTGTTCAAAAGGTAGTCGCGCCACGTGGTCATCATGCCGACCGGCGTCGCGCACTTGATGCGTTCATCGGCGCCCGTCAGGAACACCGTACGCAAACCCCCGCCCGACAAGCCGCCGCAGCCCACGCGAGTCGTATCCACATCCGGCCGTGAACAGAGATAATCCAAAGCCTTCTGGTCTTCCGTCACGAACACACCGGGCCATGTCGTGCCCGCGCAGAACAGGCTCTTCGCCACCAGATGTTCATGATTGCCGGCGAAGCGATTGTACTTGTCGATCTCGTCCTGCGCCTCCGGATGCTGCTCCACCCAATCGCCCTTGATCCTCGCCGGCAGGTCCGCCGCGCGCATCCGCCGCGACCCGAACGTGAAGGTATCGTGTACCAGCACCACGTAGCCGCGTTTCGCCAACTCATTCGCCCACGCCGAGCCGCCATAGTAATGCGCCTGATGCTTCACCATCATCGGATGCGGATCGTCACTGGTCTTCGTGATCTTCCGATACCCGAAATACTTGTTCCCGCCGTGATCATGCAGCGCCAGCACGGCCGGCAACTTCCCACGCGCGCTGGCGGGCTTCAGCACTACGCCTTCCGTCACCGGTCCCACCGGCAACTGCCACGTTACATGCTCGATGGCCAGGCCGTCGTACTCCCAACGGCGCTGCACGTTCGCCTGCGGCGTGCCTCCCAGGTTGGGCTGCAGCAGCGCCTCCCGGTACCGCGCCCGCGCCCGTGTCCGCCACGCGTCGATATCCTGGAAATCCGAGCGCCGGAAGGAAAGCCGGGGCGGATCCGAGGCCAGCTTCGAGGCCCAATCGCCCCAGGCGCCGATCATGTTCTCCATGGGTTCTAGTGTAGTGCAGGCTGGAAGCGATACACTCACAAGCGGGAACTCCATGAAGACGGACCGTCGCCAATTCCTATCCGCCGCCGCAGCCGGCGTCCTCGCATCCCGCACGCTCAGCGCCGATGCCATTACCGACCGCTACCAGAAGCTGGACGCTATCCTCAAAGCGCCCGTTCTGAAGCCGGTATTCAGATCCCCGGTGATTATCCAGAGCGTCGAATTGCTGCGGCTCGACAACGGCTACATCTGCCGCGTGCGTTCCAAGGATGGAGCCGAAGGCATCTCCGTCGCGCATACCGGCATGCGCACCTTCTTCCCCATCTTCCTGCAGAACATCCAGCCGTTCCTCATTGGAAAAGACGCCCGCGAACTGGACACGATCCTGGAGAAGATCTTCATCTACCAGTTCAACTTCCGCCTCAGCGGCATGGCGCTTGGCCTGCCGCTGGCCACCGCCGAGTTCGCCATCCTCGACATGCTCGGCCGCATCGCCGGCAAGCCCGTGGCGCAATTGATCGGCGACGTGCATAACCCGGAGGTCCCGCTCTATCTCGCCACCGAATGGCGCGAGAAGCCGGTGGAGGAGTCCATTACGCTCATCCGCAATGCCTTCTCCCAATACGACCTGCGTGCGCTCAAAATCAAAGTGGGCGGGCTGATGTTCATGACCACCGACATGCGCGCGGAAGGGCCCCCGCAGCGCACCGAGAAGATGATCCCGCTGGTGCGCAAAACCTTCGGCGACGGCGTCGCGCTCTACGCCGATTCCAACAGCTTCTATTCCGTTCCCGAAGCCATCCGCGTTGGCCGCCTGCTGGAACAGTACAAGTTCCGCTATTTCGAAGAGCCCGTCATGTTCGACCACTTCGATGAAATCAAGCAGGTTGCCGACGCGCTCAAGATCCCCATTGCCAACGGCGAGCAGGATTATAACTACCACAACTTCCGCTGGCTTATCGCTCACGATGGCCTGGATATCGTACAGCCCGACAACTATTACTTCGGCGGCCTCATCCGCTCCATGAAGGTGGCCCGCATGGCAGCGGCTTACGGCAAGCAATGCATCCCGCATATGTCCGGAGGCGGGCTCGGCAATGTTTACAACGTCCAGTTCGTCGCGGCGCTACCGAACGCGGGCGAGCACCATGAGTTCAAGGAGATCGGCAAGAATATCCGCTTTGAGTGCAAGACGTCGTCGCTCAAGATTGCTAACGGCAAGATCAAGGTGCCTACTGGTCCTGGCTTCGGCGTCGATTTCGATCCCGACTGGGTGGCGAAACACCAGCCTGTCAAGCTGTAACCGCGTCATCGCGCGGGCGGCGCGATGTGCTCCTGCAGGTTCGCCACGGTGAACGAGTACGAGACGTTCTCGCATCCCTCCGCGACAGTCGGATAAATGGATACCCGCGCTCGCTCCAGCACCGCCCGCGGCACCAACCAGCGGTCGTCGGAACGTGCCGAATCGTGCTCCACGACGCGCAGAAAGGTTTGCCGCCGTTGCAGCGGGGACAGCCATGCCAGGGATGGATAGGGGAGAACGCGCCCCGAGTCACCCAAGGCCTGCTTCCACTCCCGGCCGGTTGCCGGATCTTGAAGGACGACCCGCGTGAATGGCGGCGCACTCCCTGGCGTTTCACAGGTCACCTTCAGGTTGTCTACACCGAACATCGAAGACTGAACGGCGGAGTAGCATCTTCCGGCCCCGGGCACTTCCGTGCCGCCGAAGATCGCCGGCAGAACTTGCAACTTGCGGGCACGCAAGGTGCGTAAGGTGGCGCGCCCTTCCACCTGGACCGGCGCGTTGCCAATGGCCTGGACGAAGCTGCGATCCAGCAGAAGAATCTGCCCTTGCCGCGAGGCCTGAGGGTCCAACGACAGATAGGCGCGAGGCTCCGCCCGCAGGTCTCGCCGCATCTCCCATGCTCGTCCTCCGGGCGCCGAGACTCGCAGAAACAGTTGTTCCGCGGACACCCTGTCGGATTCATGTATTCCGGTGACCCGCAGCGGCAAGGAGATGCCAACCCGGCCGGGAGGGAGAAAGGGAAACGGCGCCAGCCTTGACGGGCCTTCATCCGGCCGGATGTCCACCGAACCCCGCAGGCCGCTCTCCAGCGCGCACTGCACTGCCGCCGTAACGTCCCGTGGAGCGTAGGAGTAGGTCAGAACCGCCCCCAACGCCACGCCCATCCCAATCGCTCGCGCCACTGGGGCCCACCGCATCCTATACTGCACGGCCAGCATTGCAAACGCCCCCGCTGTCAGCAGAATGACCGCCAGTCCGCCCGGAACCCAGTCACTCTGCGACCACGGATAGCGTCGGCCCACCAATGCTGTGTTCAATAGCAACGCTGCCGCCCCGGCTGCTAATGCACACCAGCCGAATCCCGCAACCGAAGAGGTGACCGAAGCAATCGCAAGCGACGGCAGCGTTACCACGAGCAACACCAGGAACTGCTTCGACAGCAGGCTCGCCTGGACAGGCGTGAATCCATGGGTGATCAAAACGGCGGCGTCACTAACCAGCATCGGCACATGCACCACCAGGAAGGCGAACAGCAACTTCGCGGCAAACAACGCGGGTCGCCGCACCGGCCTGGTCAACCAAAACGCCTTGGCCGACGTCAGCGAGTCCAACTGCACCGCTAGCGCGATCAGCACTGCCCACGCCAGCGGCACTAGGAGATTCAACACGCTTTCAGCCAGTCCCACTTCCCAGTCGAATCGCCAAGCGTCCAGCATGGTCAAACACGCCAACAGCAACCCCGCAACCCCCGCCGACACCCACAACCGCCGCAGATCCTTCCTAAGAATGTGCCAGATCATGACGACCCTCCTCTCTCTGTGACCGCGTCAGCTCCACGAATATCCGCCGCAACGAAAGCGGCTCGCTCCGGATATCCCGCGCCCCCGGAAAATACTGCCGCACCCGCTCCGCATCGAACCGCGAGTCCGTGAACCGCACCACTCGCTGCGCATGCTGCGGATTCAACCAGTGCGCGGGCCAGTCGCCCGGCATCCGGAACTCCGTACCATCCAGCGTCACCTCCACGCCCCGGTAGCGCTCCGTCAGCGCGGGCATCTCCTCGCTGAACAGCATCCGCCCTTCATGCAGATACCCCACGTGACTCGCGAAACTCTCCAGATCCGCCAGATCATGCGATGCCAGCAGGATCGTCACCCCCGCGGCCTCCGTCAGAATCGCCTCCGACACTTCGTCCCGCACCAGCACATCCAGTCCGCTGAAGGGCTCGTCCAACAGCAACACCTTCGGCCGGTACGCCAGCGCGCTCACCAGGGCCGCCTTCAAGCGCATCCCGCGTGACAGCTCGTTCAGCCGCCTATCCAATGGCAGGCGCAGCAGCCGAACCAAGGACGTCGCAGCGTCATCGTTCCATTGCGGATAGAAGTAACGGCAGTACGCCAGATACTCATCCACTCGCATCCAGTCCGGCAGGTCCTGGTTTTCCGATACGTAGCCCACATCCTGCAACTCGCGCGGCCCAATGCGCCGTGAGTCCACACCCAACAGCCACGCCTGCCCACTATCCGGGCGCCAGATATTCAGGAGCGTCTTCAGCAGTGTCGTCTTACCCGCGCCGTTCGGGCCCAGCAATGCGTAGATCGCACCCTCTGGAACTTCCAGCGTCAACTCCGCCAACGCAGGCACCTTCCGAAACTTCTTCGTCAGCTTGTCGGTTCGAATCATCCGTCTCGCTCCGATTCGAGATTTCGCCAATGCGCCGCTACCGCCGACTGCACTTCCGCCAGCGTCAGCCCCAGCCGCTTCGCCTCCACAACCAACTGCTCCGTCTCCCGCTGCAGCAACCGCACGCGCTCCTTCTGCGCCCCCTTCGGCGGTGTCGCTACCACCGTGCCAATGCCCGGCAGCACTTCCAGCAACCCCTCCGCGATGAGCTGCGTGATCACCTTGTGCGCCGTGTTTGGATTGATCTTGCAGGCCTGGCTCAGCACCCGTACGGAAGGGAAGCGGTCGCCCGCCTTCATTTGTCCGGAGACCACAGCTCTCCGGGCCGCGAAGGCCACCTGCTCGTGCACGGGCGTTCCGGACTGGAGACCGACCCGGAAAGGAATCACAGGTGTATTATTACTCGTAGTACAGTTAGATGCAAGCGTTTCTTTGATAGGCTAGGCGCAAACAGCCATGATCACAAACCAGCAAAGCGGAACCCAGATCGATGAAGTCGCGGACGGCACCTACCGTATCTGCACGCCGCTCGACGTCATCCCCGGCGGCTTCACTTTCAATTCCTACCTCATCGTCGATGAGGAACCCCTGCTGTTCCATACCGGCTACAAAAGTCTTTTCCCCCTTACGGCGGAAGCCGTTGCCAAGGTGCTCCCGGTGGAGAGGCTACGTTGGGTGGGCGGCTCCCACTTCGAGGCCGATGAGTTTGGCGCGCTCAATGAGTTGCTGACGGCCGCCCCCAATGCCACCACGTTTGGCGCGGAGATCGGCGTGCTCACTTCCCTCAACGACTTCGGTATCCGGCCCGCGAAACCGCTGGCCGATGGTGAATCCTTAGCCCTGGGCAAACATCGTCTGCAGTGGCTCTACACCCCACATGTCCCGCACGGCTGGGATTGTGGCGTGCTGTTCGATCACACCACGGCCACCCTGCTCTGCGGCGACCTCTTTACCCAACCGGGAGCCACCGCGCAGCCGGTCACCGAATCCGAAATCCTCACCGCCAGCGAACAGATGCGCGGCATGCTCGACTACTACGCACACGCCGCAAGCACCGCCGTTATCCTGGAACGGCTGGCCAGCCTCAACCCATCCCTGCTTGCTTGTCAGCACGGCAGCGCCTACCGCGGCGATGGGGCCGCGTTGCTGCGCGAACTGCGGATTCGCGTGGTGGGTGCCGCCTCCGCATCCGTCGCCGGATAGACGCTCAGAACTGGAATCGCATCACCAGCAGAATGTGGCCGTTCGCCGTACCCACATCGCTGAATGATCCGCGCGTCCCGAAGTTCGTCGTGAATGCCGATGGATTATTCACGTTCCAACTGGCGGCCGGGTTCGCGAAGTTCGGCTGCTTCTTCGGAAAGAAGTTGTTCGCGTCCATCCGCAACTGCACCCGCGCCCGCTCGCCGATGTTCCACCACTTCGCCAGCGACAACTGCGTCCAGTTCAACCCCGGCCCTTCGAACGTGTTCCGCCCCAGCGTACCGGGCGTGAACGCCGCCGGATAGGCGAACGAGTTGAACTTCAAATAGGGGTTCTGGGCCGACGTCGGGAAGCGGTTCGGTCCTATGGTCCAGTTGGCGTTCTGGGCGGCCTCCGCCGTGGTCAGAACGTTGGGCCGCGATTCCCCCGGCAGGTAGCGGTTCGGGCTGCCGCCAAATCCAACCGTGAACGGCTGCCCCGATTGGAACGTCTGCGTCCACGTCAACTCCCAACCGCCCAGCGCGTGGTTCAACGCGCCGCCCCGATTCATAAACCGCCGCCCCTTGCCGAACGGCAGCTCATAGGTCATCACATTCACGAAGCGGTGGCGGATGTCCGTGTTACTGCGGGCCTTCTCCAGCCGCCGGTTGTAGAACGTGACGCCATTGTCGCCGCCGTCATTCTCCACCTCATTCAGCGTCTTCGAATACGTGTAGAACGCGTTGAACGCCAACCCGCCCGCGTACCGGCGCTCCACCCGAATCGTGCCGCCGTGGTAGCTGTTGTGCCCATAGTTCGAATAGTGCGTGATCGATCCGAACTGCGGATACGGCTTATAGTTCTGCACCGCCTGGAAGATCGTATTCAGTACCGCCGGGTCGCTCGACACGTTCAGCGGAATCACGTTCATGTCCCATGCATTGATGCCGCCCACGCCCGATTGGCCCTGGTACTGCACATCCAGCACGAAATTCGACGCGAACTGATACTGGATTCCCCCGGACCAACTGGCCACATAGGGCATGCGCATCTTCGGGTCCCACCACGACGCGCCGCGCCCGGAGAAGTTGGTGCCCACAAACGGCACCGACCCGTCGGGCTGCTGCGGGAAACTGAACGCCGGCGGCCCCTGCGACAGCCGGAACACATGCCGCGGATCGCCCACCGGCGCCGCCACCTGCGCCGTAGCCAGGTATTCGTTGAACATGATGTTCGCCGCCGTCGCGAAGATGTCCTGGTGCACAATCCCGAACGAGCCGCGGAACACCATCTTCGGATGGAAGTTCCACGCCATGCCGACGCGCGGCGCGAAGTTGTTCATGTCCCGCGCCGCCAGCGCGCCTTTCGGGTGCGTAATGGCGCCCATCCGTCCGCTAATCGCATCCCGCACGCCCGGGTCAAACTGCGCCTGCTGGCCGTACTTCGTCTGGAAGGGCGACTCATAACTCCAGCGCACTCCCAGGTTCAGAGTCATACCGCGGAACGGCTTCCAATCCGTCTGCGCATACCATTGGTGCGACCACCAGCGCGGCAGCCATGACGCCATGTCCTGCGTGTAGGTGGCGCTCCCCACCGTCCCCAGCAGGAAGTTCGCGAACCCGATCCCCGTGTTGGGCGTGAACGGCGCGTTGGTGCCCGTGAAGTTATAGGTCCCGCCCGGCAGCGCCCCCACTGTCCCGTTGTACCTGGTGCGGATCAGCTCATACCCAAACTTGAACGTGTTCTTGCCGCTGATCTTTGTCACATTGTCCTGGAACGTGAAATCTTCCCCAACGTTCTGGAAACTCGGCAGGCCCGCCAACCCGAAGCCGATGTTGAAATACGGGAACGTCCCGCCGGACACATTCGGAATACCCAGTTGCTTCGCCCAATCCTGACCCGCCGTCAACGCCGTCTCATACCGTGCCCGGCGGTTGAAGCCCATGCGGTACTCGTTATTCATCACCGGTGACAGGATCAACATGTCGGAGAACACGATGTTGATGTGGTCCACCGGCGCGGGCTGCGCGTTTGGATCAATCTCGCGCCAGTTATCGAACTGGGCCAGGTGGTCGCCTTTCCACGCCCGGTGATGCGCATGCGAGTAGCGCCCGAAGATGCGATGCGCCGGGCTGAACTGATGATCGAGCTTCGCATCCCATCGGGTGCGCCGGATCTTCTTCACCTGGTTCTGCACCAGGTTCTCCGAAGGCCCGGTCGCCGTCGCGAAGCCCGGCTGGTTAGGGGCCGCGAATGGCTTGCGACCCAGAAAGTTCGCCACCGCCGGATCGATCAAGCTGCGTGGAATGATATTGCCCGGGAAGGGATCGCGCAGCCAGTTCGCGCCTTCCTGCCGGGTGGTGAAGGGATTGTAAATGGGCAGCACGCGCGGGCTGGTCTGCCCGCCGAAGGAGAAGTCGCCATTCATCATCGCTTCCGTAGGCACGGTAGTGCGGGCCGACGCCGTCCCCGCATTCTCGTAGTGCCGCTCCCAACCCGCCAGCCAGAACGTGCGGTCAGTCCCGTTGTAAAGCTTCGGCAGCTTCACCGGGCCGTTAAACAAGAACGTGGTTTCGTGATACGTGAACGGGTTGCTTCGCGGAAGTTGCTCCAGATAACTGCGGTGAATCATCTGCTTGTTGATGTAGCGGTTCTCCACCGACCCGTGAAACCGATTCGTGCCCGACTTGAACACAATCGACATCAGCCCGCCCGACGAGTGCCCCAACTCCGCCGGCGCGCCCGTCGTATATAGCTTCACCTCTTCAAAGGCGTCCTGGGTTGTCGAGATCTGCGCGTCCGTCCCGTTCGTCTGCCCAATGCCCGGCTCCTTGCCGTTGATGCCGTCAATGGTATAACCCATCGCCCGCGCGCGCTGTCCCAGCACCGTGAAGCCGCCAATCGCATTGGCCCCTGGCATGTAGAACAACATGCGGATGGCCCGCTTCTGGCTTACCGGCACCTTCACCAGCAGGTCCCCGTCCAGCACTTGGCCGGATTGCGCGGTCTCCGTGTCCAGCAGCGGCGGCGCACCGGTCACTTGCACGCTCTCCGTGATGGCGCCCACTTCCAATTGAATGTCGATACGCGGCACCTCGCCCGTTCGCACCACAATCCCGTCGCGCACATACTTCTTGAACCCCTGCGCCTCCACCGTCAGCCGGAACGTGCCGGGCTGCAGATAAGGAATGTAATAGGAGCCCTCATTCGTAGTGATGGATTCGGAGACGAACGCGTTCGCCGTATTCACCGCCGTCACTTTCACCCCGGCGATCACAGCGCCCGTCGTATCGCTGACCGTGCCAACCAGCGTGGCGGTTCCCGCCGTCTGGCCCCGCAACCCCGCGGACGCCACTAGCAGGGTGGCCAACAGAAGACGTGTTCTGTTCATATGGCGTCAGACTTCATCACATTGCGGTGCCGGGGTCAATACCGGGCATACTGTAAGGGAAAGACCCGTGACGAAACTGACTCGCCGCTCATTGCTGTTCACTGTGCCGCTGTTCGGTCAGGGCGTGTCGTCGCGCAGTGTGCGGCCCACCCCGCGCGGGAAACCTTCGGGTATCCCCTTCCCTGCCCGCTTCACCGATGTCGCCAAACAGGCCGGCCTCACCGCACCCACCGTCTACGGCGCGCCACAGGCCAAGCAGTACATCCTCGAAACCACCGGCTGCGGTGTCGCCTTCCTCGACTACGACAACGACGGTTGGCTCGATATCTTCCTCCTCAGCGGCACGCGGCTCGATGGCGCCCCCGCCGGTGCCACCAATCGCCTCTACAAGAATAATCGCGACGGCACCTTCACCGATGTCACGGCGAAGGCCGGCCTCCAGCGCACCGGATGGGCCTCCGCGGTCTGCATCGGCGACTACAACAACGATGGCTTCGATGATCTCTTCGTCACCTACTGGGGCCAGAACGTCCTCTACCGCAACAACGGCGACGGCACCTTCACCGACGTAACGAAGGAAGCCGGCCTCCTCCATGAGCAGCGCCGCTGGGGCTCCGGCTGCACGTTCCTCGACTACGACCGCGACGGCAAGCTCGATCTCTTCGTCGCCAACTACGTCGACTTCGATCCCACCAAGGTCCCCAAGCCCGGTCAAAGCGCCAACTGCAACTGGAAGGGCATCCCCGTCAACTGCGGCCCGCGCGGCCTCACGCCAGGCCGCCACTGGCTCTATCACAACAATGGCGACGGCACCTTCACCGATGTCAGCGACAAGTCCGGCATCGCCAAAGCCCGCGGCAGCTACGGGATGACCGCCGTTGCCGCCGACTTCGATAACGATGGCTGGCCCGACATCTACGTCGCCTGCGACTCCACCGCCAGTTTCCTGTTCCGCAACAAGCACGACGGCACCTTCGAAGAGATCGGCCTGGAAACCGGCGTGGCGCTCAACGAAGATGGCATGGAACAGGCCGGCATGGGTCTCGGCATCGGCGACTTCAATCTCGACGGGTCGCTCGACATCTTCAAAACGCACTTCTCCGATGACACCAACGTCCTCTACCGCAACGACGGCAAGGGCAACTTCGCCGACGTCACCATCGCCAGCGGCCTTGGCGTCGAGACGCGCTTCATCGGCTGGGGCGCCGGAATCGTCGATCTCGATAACGACGGCAATCCCGATCTCTTCTTCGTCACGGGCAGTGTCTATCCCGAGGTCGAGGCGAAGCTCCCGTCCTACCCCTTCCGCACCCCGCGCGTCATCTTCCGCAACCTGGGTGGCGGCAAGCTGGAAGAGCTCATGTCCGAAGCCGGCCCCGCCGTGGCCGAACCGCATGCCAGCCGTGGCTGCGCCTTCGGCGACTTCGACAACGATGGCGACCTGGACATCCTCGTCCTCAACCTGGATGAGCCGCCATCCCTACTCCGTAATGATTTGCCCGCCGGTAACAACTGGCTGAAGGTGAAGCTCGAAGGAGTGAAGTCAAACCGCAGTGCCATCGGCGCCCGAGTCATCGCCTCGTATGGCGGCAAACGCCAGGCGCAGACCGTGCTCAGCCAATCCAGCTACTATTCCGTGAACGACCTGCGCCTGCATTTCGGTTTAGGCCAAGCCAAAACCGCTGGCCTGGAGATTCGCTGGCCCAACGGCGGTGTTGAAAAAGTCGACGCCGTCGAATCCAACCGTCTCGTCTACATCAAGGAAGGGGAGGGGATCACCCGCCAGATCCCATTCCCGGAGAAAGGCCCGGCTGCGTAACTCCTAACTTCTCCTACTGCGGCACCGGCCGCCCCATCGACTTATAGATCCCCTCAATCGTCGCGATGTTCTCCTTCGCCTTCTTCTGAGTTGGATCAATCTCCACGGCTTTCCGGTACGCCCGCAGCGCTCCCGGATACTTCACCATCGGCCGCAATTGGTCGTTGTTCATGAAGAAGTCCCCATGGGCCGCGTACGCTTCGCCCAACGCCGTCTTCAATTCGGCGTTCTTTGGATTCTTCTTGTATTCGGCCTCCAACGCCGCGATCGCCTCTTCGTGCTTGCCTTCCTTGGTCAGCTTCTTTGCTTTGTCCGCCACCGGGTTGGCCGCCATCACCAGAGCGGCCGGGATCAATAGGGAAAGATAAAGTCTGCGTGTCATTGCCTTTATCGTACCGCTGGATGGGCACGCTACACTGGTAGGTTTGCATGTCGGACCGCAAGATCATCCTGGCCATTGACGGCCCTGCCGGCGCCGGTAAGAGCACGATTGCGAAACGTTTGGCCGCTCGCCTCGGCTTCCTCTACATCGATACCGGCGCCATGTACCGCGCCGTGGCGCTATGGGCCATCCGCGGCGATATCGCTTTGAACGATTCCCATAAGCTCGACCAGCTTGCCGCCATGGCGGAGATCGAACTGGCCGAGCACGGCACCCGCGTCATCCTCAACGGCGAAGACGTCACGTCGCTCATCCGCACGCAGATCCTGTCCGACGCCGCCAGCAAAGTCTCGGCACTGCCCGGCGTTCGCCGCGCCCTGGTCGACAAGCAGCGCGAAATGGGCGCCGTGCAAAGTGTGGTCATGGAAGGCCGCGACATCGGCACCAACGTCTTCCCCAAGGCGCAGGTGAAGGTTTATCTCGACGCCAGCGTCGAGGTGCGCGCCGCCCGCCGTGTCCGCGACTTGCAGGCTAAGGGCCAACCCGCCGACCTGGCCACCGTCGCGCAGGACATCCGCGACCGCGATAACCGCGACTCCACCCGCGCCGACGCTCCCCTCCGCCAAGCCCCCGACGCCGCCTACCTCGACACCAGCTTTATGTCCATCGAAGAAGTGGAAGAGGCCATTCTCAAAATCTACCGGGACCGTACGTCCAACGGAAAAGGATAGCCGGAAAGGAACAACCAGCCTTGCAGTTGTTAGTGATGAAGTTTGGAGGCACGAGCATGGGCTCGGCCGATCGCATGCGCGTGGCCGCCGGGATCTGCGCCCAGCAGGCGAAACAGCGCCCCGTCGCCATCGTGGTGTCGGCGATGTCGAAGGTTACAGATCTGCTGTTAGACACCCTGCGCAAAGCCGAAGCCGAAGACCGCGCGGCGCTGGTCGCCAATCTCCAGACGCTGGAGGAACGCCACACCCAGTGCTGCATGGACTTGCTTCCCGCCGGCAAGCGCGAACCCGTGCTGGAAGGCATCCGCGGCATCATCGCCGAGTTCCAGCGCATTGCCCAGGGCGTCATGATGCTCGGCGAACGCCCGCCGCGCTCGGTTGACGAAGCGGTGGCGGTCGGCGAGCGCTTGTCGGCCCTACTCATGGCCGCCTATCTGGAATCGGCCGGGGTGCCCGCGCGGGCCGTGAATGCGAAGGATATCGTGGTCACCGATGCCGTCTTCGGCAACGCCACGCCGCTGATGGGGCCGACGCGGGAGAAGGCTCGCGGCGTCCTCTGCCCGATGCTGGAACAGGGCGTTCTGCCTGTCGTCACCGGCTTCAACGGCGCCACTACCGACGGCCGGCCCACCACACTTGGCCGCGGCGGTTCCGACTTCTCCGCCTCCATCCTCGCTTCCGTCCTCGACGCGACCGACCTTTGGATCTGGACCGATGTCGACGGCATCATGTCCGCCGACCCGCGCCTGGTGCCGAACGCCAAGGTGCTCGATGAGATCACCTACGCCGAAGCCGCCGAACTCGCCTACAACGGCGCGAAGGTGCTGCACCCGCGCACGCTGGCGCCGCTGGTCGAGAAGGGCATCCCCGTCTTCAGCAAGAACAGCTTCAATTGTGACGTGCCCGGCACGCGTATCGCCCCGAAAGTGGATGCGCCGTTGGGAGCCCGCGCGGTCACTTCGATGGCCAACGTCGCGCTGGTATCGGTGGAACCCGCCGACCCGGAACTCAACAGCGTGATGGTCATGTCGCGCGCGCTCGCGGCCCTCGCTACAGCCGGCGCCGAAGTGCTCGCCATGACCAGTTCCAGCTATCGCCAGAACTTCTGCTTCCTCATTCGCCGCGATGAGTTGCCGCATGCCATGGCGGCTCTCGAGACCACCTTCGCGTTGGAACTGGCGCACGGCTATCTGAAGGACTTCGATGTCGACGAGAAGGTAGGCCTTCTGGCCATCGTCGGCGAGGGAATGAAGGGCTCCCCCGGCATGGCGGGCCGCATCTTCACCGCCATCTCCCGCGAGCAGGTGAACATCATTGCCATCGCCCAGGGCTCCAGCGAGTTGACCATCGCCATCGTCGTCAGCCGCGACGGTTTGGAAAAGGCCGTCCGCGCCGTCCACGATGAGTGCCACTTAGGGAACTGAGATGATCCGCGATTCGAGTTGTGCGGAGTTGGCGTCGGCCGAGACCCTGGCCCAATTCGTTCGCGACTGGGAACAGGACCGCATTCCGGGCGACCAGTGGACCCACGCCGCCCACGTGGCCATGGCCGCGCATTACCTGCAAACCCTCCCCAAGGAAGAGGCGCTCTCGCGTGTTCGCAAAGGCATCTGGGCCTACGCCGAGGCTCGCGGCGTACCGAATGCGCGGCTCGGGCGCGGCTATCACGAGACCCTCACCGTCTTCTGGGTCGAGCTTTGCGACCGCTACCTGCGCTCCTGCGGCAAGCAAGGCATTGAAGCCGCCCGCGCCGTCGTGGACTACTACGCCAACCAAAGCAAGCTGCACAAGGAGTACTACAGCGGCGATATCGTTATGTCGGCGAAGGCGAAGGCGAATTGGGTGGAGCCGGATTTGCGTGCGCTACCTTAGCGCTAGTGACGAACTAACCTTCATGTAGTCGCAGCTTCCTCGATCGTCAGCGTTCCTTTCGTCGCATCCAGGCTTGCCGTCACCCCTAAGGGCAGCGTGAGCTGATCGTCGGTATGGCCGATCGCAAGCCCGCTCAGCACCGGCACCTTGAGGTTCCCCAGAATCCGATCCACCACCTCCGGCAGCGAAAAGTTGCCTTCTGTAAACGACGGCTTGAAATCCTTGGGACGGCAATCGGCGCACTCGCCCCACACGATACCGGCCGCCGCGTCCAGCTTACCGGCTAAACGCAGGTGCGTGAGCATGCGGTCGATGCTGTACGGCTGCTCATCCACATCTTCGATGAAGAAGATCTTCCCGCGCGTGTCCACCTCATAAGGAGTGCCCAGCGTGGTGCTCAGCAGCGTAAGGTTGCCCCCCACCAGCGGCCCCCGTGCCGTACCTGGCCGCACCGTACGCAGCAGATGTGAGGGACGGATCGGGTCACTGTCCGGCGGGTTCGTGAGCGGCCCGATCGGCTTCGGCTCAAAGATGGCTTTGCGGAAGTTCTCCTGCGTGAAGGAGGAGAAGCGCGACAGAGCCACCGGCCCGTGGAAGGTGACCATGCCTGTCTTGCGATGTATCGCGAGATGCATCGCCGTGATATCGCTGTAGCCCAGGAAGATCTTCGGGTTCTTCGCGATCAGATTGTAGTCGATGGAATCGAGCAGATGCGCCGACCCGAAGCCGCCGCGGAGACAGAAGACGGCCTTGATTGCTGGGTCGCGAAACATCTCGTGGAGGTCGGCGACACGGTCGGCGATGCTGCCTCCGGTGTAGCCTTCCTTCTTTCGAACGTTGCGGCCCATGCGCGGTTCCAGGCCGAAGTGGCGCAGGGCGCGTTCGGCCAAGATGAGGGTCTCCGGGTTGGAGACGAACGTCGCCGGCGAGATGAGACCAACAACGTCGCCTTTTCGGAGAGCGCGCGGCTTGAGTAGCGGCCTGGGGGCCGCTTGCGGGTCTGGGGATCCGCCCTCCATCGAAGCGGCTACCAGGGAAGTCAGGAATGAGCGGCGTCGCATAATTTAAAGGCCGGCGGCTTTCGCTTCCGGAAGCTGCAGATAGTCATGCGCGTTCTGGTAGCAGATGCGTTTCACCATCCCGCCCACTAGCTTGAAGTCCTGCGGCAGTTCGCCATTTTCGATGTCGGTGCCGAGCAGGTTGCAGAGAACCCTGCGGAAATACTCATGGCGCGGATACGACATGAAACTCCTCGAATCCGTGAGCATCCCGATAAACCGCGACAGCAGCCCGCAGTTCGACAGCGCATTGATCTGCCACTCCATTGCTTCCTTCTGATCCAGGAACCACCAGCCGCTCCCGAACTGGATCTTGCCCGGCGTCTTGCCATCCTGGAAGTTGCCAACCATCGTAGCCAGCGCATAATTATCGGCCGGATTCAGGTTGTACAGAATCATCTTTGGCAGCTCGCCTGTGCGTTCCAGCCGGTCCAGGTAGGCGGCCAGCGCATCGATCTGTGGCCAGTCGCCAATCGAATCGAAGCCGGTGTCGGGGCCTAGCTCCTCCAGCGCCAGCGAGTTCACCGCCCGCTTGGCGCCCAGATGCAATTGCTTGGTCCAGCCGCGTTTCGCATCCAGTCGCCCGAAGTACAGCATCATCACCGACGCGAATTGGCGAAACTCCTCGGGCGAGGCGGCGAAGCCATCGCGCGCACGGCCGAAGATCTTCGCTGCCGTCGCAACATCGTCAAAATCGCCAAAGCAGTGATTCAGGCCGTGATCGGAAAGCCGGCAGCCGTTGTTATGAAAGAACTCGTGACGCAGGTCCAGCGCCTCCGCGAACGAATCGAAGGATCGGATGGGGTGGCCGGCCGCCGACCCGAGTTTCTCCACCCAGGCGTTGAAGGCAGCAGGCTGGTCGACGCGCATTGCCTTATCGGGACGATAGGCGGGCAGCACGCGGGTGGGCAGGCGCGACCCCGCCAGAGCCTTATGATGCGCCAGATCATCGGTCGGGTCATCCGTAGTACACAGCGCGCGAATCCCGAAGCGCTGCAGGATGCCCCAGACGCGCAGATCCTCCCCCGCCAGTTGCTCGTTCGCCTCTTCCCAGACAGCTTCGGCGCTGTGTTCATCCAACAGCCGGAAGATGCCGAAGTAGCGCGCCAGTTCCAGATGCGTCCAGTGATACAAAGGATTGCGCAGCGTGGCGGGCACGGTACGCGCCCACGCCAGGAACTTCTCCTTCGGCGACGCGCTGCCGGTGATCAGGTCCTCGGGAATCCCATCGGCACGCATCGCGCGCCACTTGTAATGATCGCCCTCCAGCCAGATCTCGAACAGATTCGCGAAACGGCGGTTGCCGGCCAACTCGGCGGGCGGCAGGTGATTGTGATAATCCAGGATGGGCTCATTGGCCGCGAACTCGTAGTAGAGGCGGCGCGCGGCGTCGGTCTGCAACAGGAAATTGTCGTTGATGAACGTCATGAAGATGGATCAGACTTTCCGGGCGGGGGCGGCTTTGCTGCGCGGCTCCTCCCGCTCAATCGTTTCCGGAGTTTCGGGGACTGCTCCTTTATCTCCAGTGTCGCGAATCCAGCGCTCCAGATGCGAGGCGTGCTCGGCCATCAGTTTGGCGTGCGCGGGCGAATTGGCAAGGTTATTCACCATGTGCGGATCGGTCTGCGCATCGTAGAACTCAACCGCAGGGCGGTTCGGGGCCATCCATTGCGCCTGGGTTGCGTTCAGCTTCCCCTGCTTGTGAAGCTCGAACATCACGCCCAAAGTCGGATACTGCTTCTCGATGTACTCGTTCCACTGCGTGTACGGGCGGTCCGGATAGAAGTTGCGGATATAGCGGTAGCGGTCGCTGCGTACCGAACGGATGCGGTCGACGGTCATATCGCAGCGGTCGCGGGCGGTGAAGATGCGGTCGCGGCGCTTGTGTTTATCCCCGAACAGCGGCTGGCCGTGGAAACCGCGCGGGATCGGAAGCCCGGCCCATTCCAGGGTCTGCGCCGTGATATCGAGGGCGATCGCAAGATCCTCGCGCACGGCGCCCTTCGCCACCACGCCGGGATACCGCACCAGCAGCGGTACATGCGTTCCCGCATCGTAGAGCCATTGCTTGCCGCGCAGCAGGCAGCGCCCGTTATCACCAAAGAAGAAGATGATCGTGTTATCCAACTCCCCTTCGCGCCGCAGCGACTCCAGCACCGCGCCCACCTGGGTGTCGAGCAGGTTGATGGCATCCAGATAATTGGCGTACTCGTCGCGCACAACGGGGTGATCCGGGTGGAACGGCGGCAACTCCACCCGATTCGGGTCGACCAGCTTGGCCTGCTTGCGCGCCGCCACGAACATCGGCCCCTTATGCGGCGCCGTGAAGTTGATCTGCGCGTAGAACGGCTGGCCTTTGGCCCTCTGGTTCCAGTGCGTACCCTGGAAAGGCTTCTCGCCATTGGGCAGGTTGAAGTTGAAGTCCGTCTTCCCCGAGCCCTGCACACCCGGTGCGATCTCCCGCACGTTCGCCGTGAAGTACCCCGCATCGCGCAGGCGATGGCTGATCAGACGCACGCCCTCGGGAAGCTGGTAGTTGTCGGCGCGGTGGCTGCGATGGTTATGCGCGTTGATGGCGGTCTGATACATGCCGGTGTTCCAGCCCGACCGCGCCGGCGAGCAAACGGGCGCGGTAGTATGCATGCGCGTGAAGCGCGTCCCGTCGTTGGCCAGCGAGTCGATATGCGGCGTGTGGACCAGCTTATGCCCATAGCAGCCGAGCCACGGACCCAGATCATCGCCCAGAATCCACAGAATATTCGGGCGCTTCGAGGAGGTCTGGGCAGCGCCTGCGGCAGCGGCGGCGATGGTCGGAAGAAAGTGGCGTCTCTGCATGGACGCTGCCCATTATAAATGCGCCGGCTACAGTTGCAGCAGGTAGGAGGTAATGCGCTCCATATCCTTCGCGTTGAACCGGTATGGCGGCATCATGCTCCCCGGCGAGAATTTCTGCGGCTCGGCGAAGTGCCCTTCCAACCACTTGCGGTCCCGCCGTTTCGCAACGCCGTTGAGCGGAGGACCCATCTGGACGCCCGCCCCATTCACCACATGGCAGGAGCCGCACTTGTTGTTTTGATACACCATCGCGCCTTCCACGATCTCCTGCGGCGCATCGCGGATCTGCTTCGCATTCGCCGGATTCAGTTTCAACAGGAAGGCGGCCAGCGCGTTCAACTGTGAGTCAGGCAAGTGGACCGGAGGCATCGACGTGCCCGGCATCTGCTGCGCCGGCTGTTTGAAATGGGTCAGCATCCAGGCGGCATCGCGTTTGGTAGGCGCGGCCGCCAGGTCCGGGCCGGCCTTCGAGGCGCCATCCCCAAGGCTATGGCAGGAACTGCAGTTCTCCGCGCGGTAATAGCCAATGCCGGCCAGTTCCACCGGAGACAGATGCGTCCATTCCGCGGGTTCCCCGGCCTCGGTAGCCACCTGAACGGGTGTCGAGGCGATAGCTGCGGCGGTCAGCGCCGTCCACCCGGCCCCCGCAATCACTACCACCACCATCGCCAGCTTGCGGTTCATCACACCCGCCAACTTCGAACGGTCGAAGAACGGCACCAGGAAAAGCGCCACAATCGCGAGGTTCGGCAGAATCACCGCCCCCACCACCTCGAGCGGCCCTTCGAAAAACTTCAGCATCTCAAACAGGAACAGGAAGTACCAGTCCGGGCGGGGAACGTAGGACGTATCGGTGGGGTCGGCCAACCGGTCGAGTGGAGCCTTCAACGTCACGGCCATGGCGAACAGAATGCAAAACGCCACGAAAATCGCGATCGTATCCTTGAACACCTGGCCGGGGTAGAACTTCTTTTTTGGCTTCAACTCGTCGCCCGGCCCGGGCGCGACGCCGTGTTTGCGCACCAGGTAGACATGGAAGCCGATCAGGCTGAGGATGCCGAGCGGCAACAGCAGCGTATGCAGCGCGTAAAAGCGTGCGAAGGTGACCACGCCCACGCCGCCATCGGCGCCCATCAGGCGCACGGCGTAGGGGCCCAGGCCGGGCGCAAGGCCGGCAATCTGCGTCGTGACCACCGTGCCCCAATAGGCGCGGTTATCCCACGGGAGCAGGTAGCCGGTCAGGCCGAAGGCCATCGTCACCAGCAAAAGCAGACAGCCCACCACCCAAGTCGCCTCGCGCGGCCTCCGGTAGGCGCCCCAAATGAACACCTGCACCATGTGCAGCACCACCACCACGATCATCATGCTCGCGCCCCAGTGGTGCAGGCCCCGGATGAGCGCGCCGCCGGTCAGCTCCGTCATGATGTACTTCACGCTGTTATAGGCTTCGCCCGGCGTGGCGGCGTAGTTGAACGCCAACAACATGCCCGTGAGCGCCTGGATCATAAAGCAAAACAGCGCTACGCTGCCCAACACCTGATGCCAGCCCGCCGAGGCCGGGATCTCCTCATAGAGGAAATTCTTGATGCCGGTCTCCAGCCCCGTGCGCGTTTCAATCCATTCAATAACGGGTCGCATCGGTCTATGCCTCCGGACTCGCGCTGATGGGCCCCAGCAGGACTTTGCCGCCCTGAATCCTTACCAGGTATCGATCCAGCGGCCGCGGCGCCGGGCCGTCAATAACGTTGCCCTCCAGGTCGAAGTTCGAGGTGTGGCAGGGACAAAGAAAAGTTTTCTTCTGTTCTTCATAGCGAAACGCGCATCCTAAGTGTGTGCAGGAGGGCGCGAAGGCGATCACTTCGGACTCGGATTTTTTGATCACCCAGGCGGAGGTCTTTTCGCTCGACACCTTCCACCCATCGACGCGGTTGCGCCGGAACACGAGTTCCTCGGGGTGCCCGGCGGGGAGACGGGTGACGTCGGTCACCTCAACCCATTGATCTTCCTTCTTCGACCGGGGTGGCAGCAGCAGGTAGATGGCGGCGGGAATCGACAGGGCCAACCCCATCACCGCGGAGAGACCGTAGATGACCGCGAGCTGAAACTTGCGGCGGGAGACATCCTCGTGAGCAAATTCCTCGTGAGCACTTTCCTGAAGCGACATGACGTGTATTGTATACCGGATCTGAGATTTGAAATTCGGGATTGACTGTTATACTGGAGGCAAGTTTGGAGGGACGGTGGATGGCCCTGAGTATTAAGCCCCTGCTCCTCGCATTGACGATGCTGGCTGCGTTGACCGCGGCCGAGAAAAAAGACGCTCCCCCGCAATCGGGCTCCGGTACGGACGCCCCCGCGAGGGTTACGATCCAACCACGCATTAAACCTGGAAAAGAAGAAGCGCAGGAACGCCGCGGACCTGCCAACATCCGGATCGACAGTACGTTGGTGCTGATCAACGTTACTGTGACGGATCCCATGAACCGCTTCGTTACCGGTCTGGACAAGGACTTTTTCAAGCTCTTCGAAGATAACGCCGAACAGCAGGTGTCGCAGTTCTCCAGTGAAGACGCGCCCCTGTCGGTCGGTCTCGTCTTCGACGCCAGCGGCAGCATGGGCGCCAAGCTCAGCAAGAGCCGCCAGGCCGCCAGCCAGTTCTTCAAGACGGCCAATCCGGAGGACGAGTTCTTCCTGGTACAGTTCAACGACCGCGCCGAACTGATGGTGCCGTTCACACATAATACCGAAGAGATTCAGAACCGGTTGACGTTCACCCAGGCCAAGGGACGCACGGCGCTTCTGGATGCCGTCTACCTCGCCATCCATCAGATGAAGAAGGCGAAGAACCCGCGAAAGGCCATTTTGCTCCTCTCCGATGGCGGCGACAACAGCAGCCGCTATACCGAAAGCGAGATCCGCAACCTGGTGCGCGAGGCGGACGTCCAGATCTATGCGATCGGTATCTTTGAAGGGATGGGGTCGCGTGGACGGACGGCTGAGGAGATGTCGGGCCCTGGATTGCTAAGTGAAATAGCGGAGCAGACCGGGGGAAGGCATTTCCCGGTGGAGAACATCAGCGAGCTTCCGGATGTCGCCGCGAAAATCGGCGTCGAGTTGCGGAACCAGTATGTGTTGGGTTACAGCCCGACCAACATGGCCCGCGACGGGAAGTATCGCCGGGTAAAGGTGAAGGTGAACCAGCCAAGGGGATTCCCTCCACTGCGTGCCTTCTGGCGGTTGGGATATTATGCGCCGACTCAATAATGGAATTCTTGTTTGTTCAATAACGGCGGCGGTGGCTGCCTTTGGCTTGATGGCTCAGCAGCAGCAGCCGGCCGCCCCCGTGCAGCAGGCCGACGAGGAGCCTACTTTCCGTTCCGACACGCGGCTGGTGGTCATGCACGCCAGCGTGATGGATAAGAACGGCAAGCTGCTCACATCGCTGCCCAAGGAGTCCTTCAAGGTACTTGAGAACGGGCAGGAGCAGCAGATCCGCCAGTTCAAGCGCGAGGACGTGCCCGTATCGATGGGCCTCATCATCGACAATAGCGGCAGCATGCGCGACAAGCGTCAGAAAGTGGAGTCGGCGGCGCTGCAGCTTGTGAAGAACTCCAATCCCAGCGACGAGGTGTTCATCGTCAATTTCAACGACGATGCGTTCCTGGACGTACCGTTTACCAACGACGTCAAGAAGCTGGAAGAGGGTCTGACACGGATTGACTCCCGCGGTGGCACCGCCATGCGCGATGCGCTCAGCATGTCCATCGACGAGATCCGCGAAAAGGGCAAGCGCGACAAGAAGGTGATCCTTGTGATCACCGACGGCAACGATAACACCAGCCTCATGACGCTGGAGAAGCTGCAGGAAAAAGCGGCCCGCGCCGAGGTGCTGATTTACGCCATCGGCCTGCTCAACGAAGAGGAGCGCCGCGAAGCCGCCAAGGCTAAGCGCGCCCTGAATAACCTTGCAAATATTTCCGGTGGGCTGGCGTTTTATCCCAAGGAGCCGGCCGAAGTGGAGCGCATCGCGCTCGACGTCGCGCACGAGATCCGCAACCAGTTCATGATTGCCTACTCGCCCACCAACCAGGCCTTGGACAACACCTTCCGCCAGGTTAAGGTCACGGTAAAGGCGCCCGGCAATCCGCAGGTGCGCACCCGGTCGGGCTACTACGCTTCCCCCACGGCAGTCAACCGCAAGCTATCGCAGAGTCTGCGATGATCGGTCTGCTCTGGCAGATGTCCAAGGGCCACCGGCTGACTCCCTGGCGCAGTCCCTACCTCCGCTGGCGCATCGAAACCTACTGGGGCCTGCACGCCGATCAAATCGGCTTCCGCGACTTTTGGAGTTTCCTCTGGTCCCACCGGACCGAAATGCTGCGCTTCCTAAATTGGGGCGAACGCATGCGCGAACGAGCCTGGTAGGGCAGACCTCCTGGTCTGCGCGCGACGTCCACGTCGCCCCATCCCCTACATATCCTTCAACTCCACCACCGTAGCCCCCGTCCCACCCTCCGCCGGCGTACCCGGATAAAACTTCGCCACATGCGGATGCTTCGCCAGCACCTCCGCCACCGCCTTCTTCAAAACCCCCATCCCATGTCCATGCACGATCCGCAGCCGGTTCACCGAAGCCAACACCGCCTGGTCCAAAAACCGGTCCAACTCATCCATCGCCTCCTCAGCCCGCTTCCCAATCAGATTCAACTCGCGATACGACACATCCCAGCGCGGGCCTGAAGACTGGAACGTCACATTCGACGGCAGGCGCGCCGTATCGCCCCCTGTCTCCGGCAGCACCTCTTCGATATCGTCAATCGAAATCTGCAGCTTCATAAACCCGGCCTCCACCTCCAGCCGGTCACCCGACAGCTTGCGCTTCACCCGTGCCGGCTGCCGCATGCTCTTCAACCGCACGCGCGTACCCTCTTCAATCACCAGCGGCGCCTTCACAACCGGGTTCTGCGTCACCGGCCGGATCGCTTCCTGCACCTCCGTCCGAAACTCCCGTACAGCTTTGGATACCCTTCGTTGCGCGTGCTCTGAAGCCTTACGCTGCTCCATGTTTTGCGTGATCGATTCAATCGTCTGGCGCGAATTCTCTTCGAACTGCCGCATCAGCTCTTCCGTACGCTTCTCCAACTCCTTGAGCTTCGCGGTTTCCTTTCGCTCCCACTCCGCCGCCAGCGACTTCTCCCGCGCCTCCAACTGCTGCCGTTGCTGCTCCAGCGCCTCCCGTTCCTTGCCCAGCGCCGTCACCTGCGCTTGCAACTCATTCAGGAAGTCCGAAAGGTCGCGCTCGCGGGTGGTCATGTTGGCCCGCGCCTTCTCGATGATGTCCGGCGGCATGCCCAAACGTCCGGCAATGGCCAGTCCCGCCGAATCGCCCGGTGCCCCCGTCCGCAGTTGATACGTCGGCTCCAAGGTGTCGCGGTCAAAGCCCATGCTGCCATTCCTCACGCCGTTCTGCCGCGCCCCATAAACCTTCAGCGCCAGTAGGTGCGTGGACGCCAGCGTGAACGACCGCCAGCCGCGCAGCCCATCAATGATCGCCACCCCCAATGCTCCGCCTTCTTCCGGATCCGTGGCCCGCCCCAACTCATCCAGCAGCACCAGCGAATCGGGCGTAACAAGCGTCAGAATCTCCCGCACCCGCTTGATGTGCGATGAGAAGCTGCTCAGGCTCTCCGCAATCGACTGGTTATCACCAACGTCCGCCAGCACCTGGTCGAAGATCGGGAACTCGGCATCGCGAGCCGGCACCGGGATGCCCGCTTGTGCCATCAGCGAAAGCAGCCCCGCCGTCTTCAACGTAACGGTCTTCCCACCCGTGTTCGGCCCGCTCAGCAGCAGGATCCGCCGCTCGCTGTCCAGCGTGAAGCCGATCGGGATAATCGGCTTGCGCTGGCGGCGGAGCACATCCTGCAACAGCGGATGCCGCGCGCCGTCCAGATGCAGGCTCGGCTGCTCTTCGCTTGAGAAGCGCGGCACCACGCAGTCGAACTCAATGGCGAAGTTGGCCTTCGCGAACAGGAAGTCGAGTTCCCCCAGCACATCCAGCGAAGCGGCAATCGAGGGCGCCTCGCGCCGTAGCCGGTCCGACATCTCGCGCAGAATACGATGGACTTCCCGCAGTTCCTCTTCGGTCAGCCGCACCAGATCGTTGTTGAGTTCGATGGTGTCGAAGGGCTCCACGAACAGCGTCTGACCGCTGCTGCTGGCGCCATGGATGACGCCATTCACACGCCCCTGCTGTCCGGTGACGATGGGCACGACGAAACGATCGTTCCGGATGGTAATGAAGTCTTCCTGCAGCACCCCGTCCTGGCGGTGCGCGCGCAGAAAGCGTTCCAGCGACTCTTCGATGAGCCGCTTCTGCCGCTCAATACCCCGCCGGATCTTCTGCAGCGCGACGCTGGCGTGATCGGCCAGGGAACCGTCCGGCAGCAGCTTGTTCGACAGGTCCTGCAGCAGCGGACGCAGGTCGGCAATCTGCACGGCCAGCTTCGTCAACAACGGAAAGACATCCCCAAAACCCTGGAGCGCCGTGCGGATCTCGCTGGCGCGCTCCAGCAGCCCCAGCAGATCGAAGATCTCCTTGCCGTCCAGCACGGCCCCTTCAATCCGCAGCCGCGCCGCCGCCGGGCGCGAATCCGGCATGTCGTTGAAGTTGATGCGAGCCACTTGCCCACCGCGCCCCGAGGCTAGCGTCTTGGTCGCGCTTTTGAGATAGGAGATCGCTTCCGCGTTGTAGGCGTGCAGCGATTCAATGCGCGCCCGATCCGTAATCGGCGCCGTATTGCGCAGTTCTTCCTGGCCCATCGGGCTGCCCACATAGCGGCCAACCACGCCCAGGAGTGCGTCGAATTCTAATAGATCGGAGCTTGTATTGGTCATGCCTTACGGCGTTTGCGCCGTTTCTGGAATGCTGCCTGGATCACCGGGAGTGTGCCCGATGTCAGTTCGTAATTCTTCAGGCCGGCCTCAGTGACCCAGGCCACCGCGCTGGCGTCCGAAGACGGCGCGGCCACTCCACTGGTGACGCGGCAAATGTAGTCGACGAGTACGTAATGGTATTCGGGTTTGCCCTCGCTGTCGGGCATAATGCGTTCGAAGATGGTGGCCAATTCCACGGGCTCTATTTCCAGGCCGGTCTCCTCCCGTACCTCGCGGCGGATCCCATCCCGCAGCAGCTCGCCGGTCTCCAGCACTCCCCCCGGAAGCGACCAATACCCCTTCAAAGGGGCCTTCCCGCGCTCCACCAGCAGGATCCGGTTGCGTTGGAACACCAACGCGCCAACCCCCAGAATAGGCCGCTTCGGGTAGCGGCGGTTATCGCCAGGCACTACTGCTGTACCGATCCTTTGATCTTGTCCAACCGGATGCGATAGACGGAGGTATAGGCCGTTATATAGAGCGTCTGGTAGTCGGGGTCGCCAAACGCCACGTTGCGGGGCTTTTCCGGCAGTTCGATCTTCTTGATATGCTTGCCCTGCGGCGAATACACCGACAGATGATTACAGGTCACGTAGAGGTTGCCCTTGTCATCCGTGCGCAGCCCATCCGGCGGCCCATCAATGTCTTTGATTACCACGCGCTCATTCGATGCCTTACCCGAGCCATCGATGTCATAAGCATAGACCGCGCGCTCGTCGGAGTTGCTGACGTACAAAATGCGCCCGTTCGGGGAGAGAGCAACGCCGTTCGGCCGCCCCTTCGCCACTTTCGCCAATAACGCCAGGTCGCCCTTCGGCGTGAGGTGATAAACCCCATAAAAATCAAGTTCCCGGCCTTCCGCCTGCGCGCCGAAAGCCGGGTCGGTGAAGAAGACGTGGCCGTCCTTGCGTACCGTGATGTCATTCGGAGCGTTGAATCGCTTGCCTTCAAAGCGTTCCGCCAGCGTTTCCCACGTGCCGTCCTTCTTCCGCCGCACCACGCGGCGCGTGCGGGTCTCGCACGAATACACCCGCCCTTGCGCATCAATCGCATTGCCGTTCACGCCGTTCGAGTTGTCGCGATACGTGGCTACGCCCACCCCCGGAGTGAACTTCAGCACGCGGTTATTCGGCACATCGCTAAAGAGCAGGAAGCCCTCCGGCGACCACACGGGCCCTTCCGTGAACTTATTCCCAGCCGCTACTTTTTCAATTTTGAAGTCCGAGAAATCCTGGGCGGCGAGCCACGTACAGGCTGCCAGCAGAACAGCAAAGCGCATGCTTTCACCGTAGCGTACTTTCACCATCCGCACTTCCTTCCAAACCTACGCCCATACTCCGGCCGCGGCTGCCGAAGAGACTAGTAGGCCGGAACGGCGGACGCCGGGCGGGCGTTCGGGAGCAAGCAAGCAAAGACAATGTCGAAAGCAATGGTAATTGACGACTCACGGGCGATCCGCATGATCCTCTCACGGACCCTCACCCAGTTCGGCTTTGACGTGGCCCAGGCCGCCAATGGCCGCGAAGCTCTCCAATTATTGGACCAGTCCGAAGAGGTCTCCCTGATCCTGGTCGACTGGAACATGCCCGAGATGAATGGCCTCGACTTCATCCGCGCCCTCCGGGCAGACCGCCGCTATGGAGCCGTCAAACTCATGATGGTCACCACCGAAACGCAGATCGAACAGATGATCACCGCTATCGAGGCGGGCGCCAACGAATACGTCATGAAGCCCTTCACCCGCGACGTCATCGAGGACAAACTGCGCCTCATCGGCGCCCTCCAGTAAAGGGTAGGGCAGGGAGTCTGTTCATGGGAAGGATTCAAATCGCCAACGGACGCCGCATCCGCGCGCTCGTCGTCGACGACTCGGTCGTGATCCGCAAGCTGGTCGCCACGGTGCTCGAGGACCAGCCGGGCATCGAGGTGGTCGGCGCGGCCGCCAACGGGTCCATCGCCCTCCAGAAAATCACCCAGCTCAATCCGGACGTCGTCACACTCGACGTCGAGATGCCGGAGATGGACGGCCTGGCCACGCTCAAGGAGATCCGCAAACATTACCCCAAGCTGATCGTCATCATGTTCAGTACGCTCACCTCGCGCGGCGCCTCCTCCACCATGGACGCGCTCAGCCTCGGCGCCAACGACTATGTCACCAAGGCATCCAACATCGGCTCGCTCGACAAGTCGATTGATTCCCTACGCGGAGAGTTGGTGCCAAAGATCCGCCAGTTCTTCGTCCGCGAAGGTGACGCACCCGTAACCTGGCGTCCTGCCCCGCGCCCCGCTTCCCTCGACTCCCTCCCGCCCTCCGCGACGGGCCGCATTGCAGCGCGCCCCCAGGCCGTCGCCATAGGCGTCTCCACCGGTGGGCCCACGGCCCTGGCCGAGATCATCCCGCTGTTTCCCAAGACCTTCCCACTGCCCATCTTCATCGTCCAGCACATGCCGCCCATGTTTACAGCCCTGCTGGCGGACCGGCTTTCTCAGAAAAACGGGATCAGGGTGCTCGAAGCCAAGGAAGGCATGCCCGTGGAGCCGGGAACAGCCTACCTCGCCCCGGGCGACTATCACTTGGCGGTCCGCCGTCGCGGCGCCGGCGTCGTCTGCACCCTCAACCAGGATCCGCCCGAGAACTCCTGCCGCCCCGCCGTCGACGTGTTGTTCCGCTCCGCCGGCGAAGCCTATGGCGGCGCAGTGATCGCCTCCATCCTCACCGGAATGGGACAGGATGGGTTGCGCGGCGTCGAGGTGCTGCGGGCCGCCGGAGCCTGCGTCCTGGCCCAGGATGAAGCCTCCAGCGTGGTTTGGGGCATGCCCGGAGCGGTGGCCCGGGCCGGACTGGCCGATTCCGTCTTGCCCCTTCCTGCCATCGTGCCGGAGATTCTGCGCCGCGTCGGCGCCCGTTAAAGGAGGATGCGAATGGCCGTAAACACTGGACCGAGCGCGGCGCGTACCGATCTGCAGCCGGAGAACTACCGCTTCCTGCAAGACTACATCTATCGCGAGTCCGGAATCGTCATCGATTCCGACAAACATTACCTCCTCGAAGCACGCCTCCTGCCCATTGCCCGCCAGCAGGACATCGGCACCCTGAATGACCTCTGTGCGCTGCTACGCGCCACCGGCTCCGCCAACGGCCTGCGCCGCCAGGTCGTCGAGGCGATGACCACCCACGAGACCCTCTGGTTTCGCGACCCCGGCCAATACGACGCGCTGCGCAACAAAGTCCTGCCCGATCTGCTAGAGAAGCGCCGCCACACCAAACGCCTGCGCCTCTGGTCCGCCGCCAGCTCCAGCGGCCAGGAGGCCTACTCCCTCGCTATCCTCCTCCTCGAGATGAACCTCGGAGACTGGAACATCGAGATCCTCGGAACCGATCTGTCCGAACAAATCCTCGAAAAAGCCCGCCAGGGACGGTATCTCCAGATTGAAGTAAACCGCGGCCTTCCGGTGGCGTCGCTGGTCAAGTACTTCCACCGCCACGGGCTGGACTGGCAATTGAACGATCAGATCCGCGGCATGGTGCGCTTCCAAAGATTCGACCTGCGGGACGGCATGCGCCAACTCGGCGCATTCGACGTGATCTTCTGCCGCAACGTCCTGATCTACTTCGACCAGGACACCAAACGCCGGATTCTTACCCGGCTCCACGGAGCCCTCCAAAAGGACGGCTGCCTGTTGCTCGGTGGCGCCGAAAACACTCTGAATCTGGTAGATACGTTCGAACGCGTCGCCTACGGCTCCGCCGTTGTCTACCGCGTACCTTAAATGAGAGCCAGGAGAACCCCCATGCCTTTCCCAGTGGCGGCCTACGAGGCGGAAATCACTCAAATCGTCCAGGACGTTTTCCTCGCGATGCTCCATTCCGGAGTCGAAGCCGGACCTGTCGATTGGGACCCTCCCGCCGGCACCGTCACCGCCGCCATCTTCTTTGCCGGAAGCTGGCGCGGCGCCGTCCTCCTCGAGGCGTCCGAAGAACTCGCCCGCCTCTGGACCGCCCAGTTGATGGGCATCCCGGCGCCCGATGCCTTCACCGACGACGTCCGCGACACGGTCGGCGAACTCGTGAACATGATTGCCGGAAACCTGAAATCAGTGGTGCCCAGTGGAGTGGCGATCTCGATCCCCAGTGTCGTCCAAGGCCTCCAATACTCCATGCGCCTCTGCGGTGGTAACCTCTTCAATCGCCAATCCTTCTTCTGCATCGGCGGCCCCTTCCGGGTTACCTTCGTCGAAGTCGTCGACGATCACGGCTCCCAGCCATAGCCCGTAAACCCCTGGATGCGCTTGCTCACGCGCTATCCTGAAGGTCGCCGATGGCGCGTCCTCTCATCGAATGCGTCCCCAACTTCTCCGAGGGCCGAAACTCCGCCACCCTCGACGCCCTTCGCCAAGCTATCGCCTCCGTACCCGCCGTCGCCCTGCTAGCCCACGAAGCCGACGCCGATCACCACCGTAGCGTCTTCACCTTCGCCGGCCCCCCCGAGGCCGTCCTTGAAGCCTCCTTCCGCGCCGTCGCCACCGCCCGCGATCTCATCGACCTGCGCCTCCACGCCGGCGTCCACCCCCGCATCGGAGCCGCCGACGTCGTCCCGCTCGTACCCCTCCAACACATCACTCTGGAACAGTGCGCCGCCTACGCCCACCAACTCGGCCATCGCATCGCCGAAAGCCTGGGCGTACCCGTCTACTTCTATGAAGCCGCCGCCCTTCGCCCCGAACGCCAACGACTGGAAGCCATCCGCCAGGGCGGCTTCGAAGCCCTCCGCGACCTCACCCTAAACGACCCGGCCCGCGTCCCCGACGCCGGCGGCCCAGCGTTACATCCCACCGCCGGTGCTACCGTCGTCGGCGCCCGCAAGTTCCTGCTCGCCTTCAACATCAATCTCGATACCGCCGACGTCTCCATCGCCCAACAGGTAGCCCGCAAAGTGCGCGCCTCCAGTGGCGGCCTGCCGCACGTCAAAGCTATTGGCGTATTCCTCGCATCGCGCGGGCTGGCCCAGGTTTCCATGAACCTCACCGATTTCGAAGTAACCCCGCTCGCCGTCGTGTACGAAGCCGTACGCGAAGAAGCCGCGAAGCTCGGCGCCCGCATCGCTGGAAGCGAGTTTATCGGACTGGTGCCCGCCCAGGCCCTCGCCCAAGCGGCGAGCTTTTACCTAAAGGCCGAAACCCGTCCAGAAGACCAGATCCTCGAACGCCGGCTATTAACCGATTTGATAGACTGAGCCCAGGAGCCCCATCCGCCATGCCCAACCGCCGCCGGTTTCTGAAGACGATCCCTGCCGTTCCCGCCCTGGCTGCCGCAACTCCGGCCCTCGCCGGTCCGGCCAAGCGCGACTATTTTAAAGAGTTGGGCGTTCGCCCGTTCATCAACGCCGCCGGCAGCTATACCACCCTGACCGCTTCCCTCATGATGCCGGAGGTGGTGGCCGCCATCGAGTACGCCTCGAAATCCTTCGTCCGCCTGAATGAGGTGCAGGACGCCTGCGGCAAGCGCATCGCTGACCTGCTTGGCGCCGAGGCCGCCATGGTTACCTCCGGCGCGGCCGGAGCCCTCACCTGTGGCACCGCCGCTTGCGTCGCCGGCAAGGATCAGAGCAAGATCGCCAAGCTCCCCGACACCACCGGCATGAAGAACGAGGTCATCATCCAGAAGTCGCACCGCTATGGCTATGACCATTCCGTCCGCGCCGTGGGCGTCAAGATGGTCGAGGTCGAAACGCGCGAAGAGCTCGAACGCGCCGTCAACGAACGCACCGCCATGATGCTCTTCTTCAACGATGCCGACCCGCGCGGCCAGGTCAAAGTGGAAGAGTTCGCCCAGCTCGGCAAGAAGCTCAACGTCCCCACCATGAATGACGCCGCCGCCGACGTGCCGCCGCTCGAGAACCTCACCAAGTACCTCAAAATGGGCTACGACCTGGTCATTTTCTCCGGCGGTAAAAACATCCGCGGCCCGCAAAGCGCCGGCATCATGTTCGGCCGCAAGGACCTGATTGAAGCGGCCAAGCTCAACACCTCTCCCTACGGCACCATCGCCCGCGGCCAGAAGGTGAACAAGGAAGAGATCCTCGGCATGATGGTCGCCGTCGAGACCTACATGAAGAAGGACCATGCAGGGGAAATGAAAGAGGCGGAACGCCGCGTGAAGTACATCGCCGACACTTTGCGCTCTATCCCCACCCTGGAATCCCGCATTGTGGTGCCCCCCATCGCCAACCACGTCCCGCACCTGCACCTGAAGTGGGATTACTCCAAAATCACCGTGCCCGAAGTCATCCAAAAGCTGCGCGAAGGCGACCCGGCCATCGAAGTCACTCCCAATTCCAAGGAAGAGCTCATCCTCAATCCTTGGCCCACGCAGCCGGGCGAAGCCGAAATCGTAGCCAAACGCCTCAAGGAAATCCTAAGCGGTAAGGCTTAGCAATCGCAAAATTCGTCCTTTTATTCAAATTTTAGCTCTGATATACTCGCCCCAACCCTAAATCCATCGGATTGATTCCGATCTTCTGGAAATTTCCATCCTCGTCGCCCGTTAGATCCTCCGGCCCGCGCCGGCCAGGATCGTTATTGCCAGGAGGGTGCTGTTGTGGGAAGTTTCCTGAATGCCATCTTGAACCTGCTGATTACATTCGGCAAACGCGTCACCGTAGTTCACACCATCGGCTTCGACGCCTCCGCCGGGGACGCCTTCCGGATCTGCCAAAACTACGCCGGATTCATTCGCCTGATGCTCTCGCCCAGCGGCGTCGACCCCAAGCCGGTATGGCTCAACGGCGGGCCCGGCGAGACAGGCGCGGCGCTACGTTACACCCTGGTCCGTGACGGCAGCGAAAACGTAATTGTCGAAAAAGTCGTGCGCCTCGGCGCCGATCCCCAAACCGGCGCCCTCACCCTCGCCTGGGAGCAACTCAGTTCCCAACCCCAACTCCCCCTCCGCAACTACGGCTGCACCTGGGCCCTGACACCCGAACCCGGCACTCCGGACCAGCCCCGCTGCCGCCTCACCTGGACCCGCCACTTCGACGAACCCCTCCTCTTCGGTATCCTCTCGCTTGCTGGATTCATGAAGCGCAGCTTCAACCAATCCGCGCTGCCCATCATGAACGATGTCTTCCGCCCCTACTACCGGCGAACCTTCCCCAGCGGCCCGCGCACCCTCCCGCGAAAGGAAGACAAGGTTCTGGTTGTCGGAGCCGGGCCTTCCGGCCTCCACATGGCCCACCTGCTTCGCAACCAGCTCGGCGTCCAGAACATCACCATCGTCGAACGCACCGATCGCTACGGCGGAAAAACCCTTTCCGTGCCGGACCAGACCCACCCCGGCATCATCCACGAACTCGGAACCTGCTACCTGCACCCCGCCTACTTCGCCGTACGTGCCCTCATCGCCGAACTCCAGCAGCGGCCCAACTGCACCGTCGGCGAGGAGGTCGCTCCCCAGAACTACTGTATCCGCAAACTCGGCGACGACGACCTGACCCTCGACCAGTGGGTCACCTCCAAACTGCAGCAGCTATCGGTGGGCGGCCTCTGGTGGCTCTTGCGCAGCCTCCCTCCCAAACTCAGCACGCCCCTCGCCCTGCTCAGCGCCAAGTGGGCTTACAATGCCCTCCACGCCTCCACCTTAGGCGCCTATAACTACTCCCTTCCCCCACGCCCCACCAAAGAGGCCCTCGATGCCATCGACATGTCCTTCGGACAATTGCTGGAATCCAGGGGCCTCGCCGCGCTCATCCCCATCCTCGCCTACGGCCAGACCTGCCAGGGCTACGGCTCCATCGAGAACACGCCCGCCTTCTGGGCCATGTGCTGGATCACCCCAGAACTGCTGGATGGCTACTTCGCCCTCCATCCGCGGTTCCCCAAGAAATCCATGCTCCGCACCGGATGGGGCTCCCTCTGGGACACCATCGTCGCCGTTAACAAATTCAACATCGAGTTCCAGACCAGCGTCGACTCCATCCACCGGCCCGAGGATGGCCCCATCACTGTCAAAACCAGCCACACCGCTCCCAACGGCGCGCCGCAGCAGACCCGCGAGTTCGACTACCTCGTCGTTGCCGCGCCGCTCCTCGACCCCAACCGTCCCCAGGATTGCTTCATGGCCCTTACCCGTGAGGAAGCTTCTCTCCTCCGAAGCAGCCACATCGCCAGCGGCCAGTTCCGCACCGTGCTCTTCCGCCTTGCCGATCCGCTCCCTTACCTCTCCGATCACCTCACCTTGGACTCCGACAAGATCCTCGGACCCCAAGTCGGGCAGGGCGACGTGTTCGCCTCCCGCGACTCCTACCTCGCCCTCCATCCCGAACTCTGCACGCCCCAGGGCCACCAATCCGACCCAGCCCGCAACCAGCGCCGCGAGCAGATGGCTTATCAGTACGTCGAAACCGGCCGCAACATGCCGGAGGCCGATCTCGACCAGCGCTTCTCGGAATGGGCCCGCGCCGCCTTAGGCAACGAAGGCCCGGTTCCCGCCACACCCGCCCCGGCTCCCCCGCCCGATAACGCGCCGCCGCCCAACTACGAAATCGTCATGCGCTCCCCGGCCTGGACCTACTTCCAGCGCTTCGACCGCGAAGGTCTCCTGTCCGCCATGCCCTGGCGCGTCCTCGAAATGCAGGGGAAGAACCGCACCCTCTTCGTCCACGCCTCGACCTTCTTTGAGTCCGTCCTCGATATCGTGAACATGAACAACATGCTGATCGATGGACTCAGCGGGAACCTCGACACACTGGAACAGCCAAAGAGCGATAAGAAGCCCCTCTACTACCGGATGTCGCACTGGCGTCTGTTCTACAACGGCCTGGTCCGCCTGCTGCTGATCGTCCTCGACATTATCATCGGCGTCCCCTGGGCCATCGCCTACCTGCTCCTGCGCCCCTTCTTCGAGCCCTTCGTCCGCATCTCCCGCAAGTACCTCCAGACCGCCTTCCACACCAAGGACCCCGGTCCCTGGTGGCGCTTCAGCATGAGCCACTTCATCAAGGTTTCCCCCAGCGTCCGCTGCTATATCGACCACACCGAAGACCCCGTCGTCACCCTCGGCAGACCGGTCTTGGCTCGCGATTACCCGGACATCCCCAAAGTCACCCGCGCCCTCGAGTGGAGCTTCTCCGATTACCGCGCCGGTGTGCGCGTCTGGCAGACGCTCGTTGGGCCACGCTTCCTCACCTTCATCGGACCGCGCCTGAAAGCCTTCCTCACCCGGTTCACCGCCAAGTTCCCGGTGCTCTACAACTACCTCTTCTCCTGGTTCGCCTGCCTCGCCTTCAATAACCTCACCGGGTTCAGCGTCCGCGTCGAGGATCCCCAGGGCGGCGGATGCTATGTGCCCCACTGCGACATGCTCGCGGTAGCCCGCAAAGAGTACGGCGAAGACCTCGGCAACCGCATCTGCACCCGCGTCTGCAAAATCTTCACGGAAGAAGAGATGGCCGGAAAAGGACTGCCCTGCGTCTTTGAGCCTAATCCCCAGAAAGGGTCCTGCATGATTCGCGGCGTCAACGTCCGCAACACCGCGTTCTCCGACCACTCCACCGCTTGGTGGCTTAGCAGCCCATTGGTCCAAATCGAAACGAAGGAAAAGGTAAGCGCATGAGCACGAATCTCGACATAACCTTTCAGGGCGGTGGCGCGCGTGGCCTGGCTCTCAATGGAGCCATGGCCGAACTCGAAGCCCAGGGCTTCCAGCCCGGACGCCTCATCGGCACATCCGCCGGAGCCATCTGCGCCGTCCTCCTGGCTGCCGGCTATTCGGGCGCCGAACTCCAACAACTCAGCCTGGAACGCCTGCCGGACGGCCGCTCCATGATGACCGTCCTGCTCCAGGAGCCATCCGGATTCACCGACCAGGAACTGTTAGCCAGCACGCTCGGCACGTTCCTCCAATCCATCCAAATCGGCCCCAGGTGGCTCGACGACAAGCTCGATCTGAAGATCCTTCACGAGCTCCTGAAAGTACCCGTCTTCCCCAACGTCTTCTCGTTCGTCGAGCAGGGCGGCGTATCGTCGGCCGCTGGCTTTATCGCCTGGCTGACCCAGAAGCTGGAAGCCAAGGGCCAGGGCATGAGCCGGCTCACCCTCGAACAACTCTTCCGCAAGACGAATCGCCATCTGTCGCTCGTCGTCACCGACACCACCCGCGGCACCTTCTGCGTCCTCAATCACATCACCGCGCCCCAGTGCCCCGCCGTCTGGGCCGTTCGCATGTCCATGGGGATCCCGCTGCTCTGGCCGGAAGTCGTCTGGCAGCAGAGTTGGGGCGCCTATGGCGTCGGCCAGAAGGCCATCTCCATGACTGGACATACCATGGTCGACGGCGGCGTGGTCTCCAACTTCGCGCTCCGCCTCATGGTTTCCAACGAGCCCTGGATTGTCGAGTTAATGGGCGGGCCACCCGACCCCGAGGCCAACCTGCTGGGCCTCTCCCTCGACAGCGATGCCCCCGTCCCCAACGCCCCTACCCGCGTCCAACTCGGCTCCGCCTTGAAGGCCGCCGCCTCCCAAAGCAAGGTGTTCGCCCGCCTCGAACGCCTGCTCGATGCCGCCGGCTCCGGCAACGACCTTACGGAAGCCTCCAGCTACCCTGACCTGGTCTGCCGCCTCCCCGTCCAAGGCTACGGTGTTACGGAGTTCGAGATGAGCGCGCCCCGCATCCAAGCCCTGCTGGATGCCGCCCGTACCGCCACACGCAACTGGCTCCAGGCCCGCGGCCGGCAGACAGCCAAAGTGAAGGACGCCCAGACCGCCTACCAAACGGCCTTCACCGCCCAAACGCGTTCCGCCACCGCCCGATAACGTCCCAAGCTCCCCCGCCACAGAAGAACGAGGGTTTTCGTTGCGCCTTCCCGCCTTTACGCGCGATTTTCTTCTGGTTCGCCCTCGATCGTCACCCGGCGAGCAACAAACTTACCGTGGCTTATACGCGATACAGTCAATCTCCACCTTCATCGTGGTGTTGGCGAACTTCGCCTCCACCGTCGTCCGCGCCGGCTTCGACTCCCCGAAAAACTCCGCATACACCACATTCATCGCCGCGAAGTCCCCGCCATCCCTTAAAAACACCGAGCACTTCACAACATCCGCCATCCCGGCCCCGGCGGCCTCCAGGATCCGCTGCACGTTCGTCAACGTCACCCGCGTCTCATGCTGGATATCGCCGAAAGAGAACTCGTTGCTAACCGGGTCAATCGGCCCCTGCCCCGACACGAAAATAAAGTCACCCGCGCGCACCGCGGGTGAGTAAGGACCCCGAGGCTTCGGGGTCCCTTCCGGATAGATGCGATCAATCATAGCCGTTCCTTAGTCTGGCTTCTTCCGCCGCGGCGCCGCCTTGCGCGTAGGCTTGTCCCCGCTTACCTTCCGCGGAGCTCGCTTGCGCACCGGAGCAGGCTTTACAGGTGGCGGATTCGGCTCCATCATCGTCGGCTGCCCCGCCACGTAGGGCTGCGGCCCGTCGTCCTCCTCCTCATCGGTAGGCTCCGGATCCGGTGCCGGCGGCAGTGCCGGCGGATAGAACTCCGCCCCCAGGTAAACCGTCGTTCCCCTTTCGTGATCGCGCTCCAGCCGCACCACAAAGGAATCCTGCGCGAAGTTCAGCAGCTCGGAGAGCTCCTGGAACCCGTAGGCCTTCACATCGAAGTGCGGGAACTCGTCGGCCAGCCAGCCGGCCAGATCTTCCGCCTTGCCGCCATCCTCCAACTCCAGGCGGTGATTCTCCAACACCTCCCGCAGCGTCGGTAGCGCCTCGTCCGGCTTCAAGGCCGGGCCCGCCCCAAGCCCCTTCCGCTCGATCGTGTACGTCCCGCCATGGCCCTTCGTCTCGATGAGGTTCGCCTTCTTCAACCTATCGACGAAATCCGAAAAGCTGTTCGCCCCATAAGCCTTCTCGCTGAAGGCCGGATCGAGCTGCAGCATCGTCGACTTCAGAAGCCCCAACTGCGGCTTTACTTCCCGCCGCTCCAACACCTGTAGCGCCCGTTCTACCAGCGGCATCACTTGTGGCAATTCCAGCGGAGCCGGACGGTTGCGCTGGAACTTGTCGCCACCGCGATCGCGGTCCCTGTCCCTGTCTCGATCCCGGTCCCGGTCCCGATCCCGCCGGTCGTCCCGCCGCGGCTCGTCTCTCCGGTCGTCCCGCCGTTCCTCCACGCGGCGCTCCTCGCGCCGGTCCGGCAGAATCACCGGCGTCGGCGCCGGAGGCCGGTCCCCGCGCGCGTCCATCAGCGCTTCATAGCTGATGAATTCGTGGCAGTTCTGCTGCAGAATGGTGCTCGTGAACGCCTTCCCGCCGACAATGAAGATCCGCTTGCCAAATTCCTTCAGCTTGTTTACCAGCGGGATGAAATCGCTATCCCCGCTGACTATGGCAAACGCATTCACATGGGGATGCGTAAACGCCATCTCCAATGCGTCGAGTGCCAGGTTGATATCCGCCCCATTCTTGTCGCCTCGTGGCGAGGGGATGCGCTGCACCATCTGCACCGCATTTTCCGCCATCTGCCGTGTGGCCGCGTCCTGGCGCGCCCAATTGGCATAGGCGAATTTCGCGACGATGTCGCCCCGCTCTTTTAATGCATCGAGCGGTAGCGACACGTCGAAGTCGCGCCGTAATGTCGACTTCACGCCAATTTCGATATTGTCGTAGTCGACGAATACTGCGATATTCAGTTTTTCCTGCATCGGCTTATCCGTGTCATCCCATTCCTCTGGCCGCGCAAGCCCTCAAGCGGGCGGCGCAGGAAATTATGCCAGCGTGGGTTCATCGATGTTCTTCAGACCGGTAATATGACCGCGGACCGGATAAAGTCCACAATCCCGTCCAGTGATGCGCCGGGCTGGAAAACCGCCGCGACCCCATGCTGCTTCTTCAACGTCTCGGCATCCTCGTCCGGTATAATGCCGCCAACCACCACCAACACATCGGTCATGTCTTTTTCCCGGAGCAGTTCCATCACCCGCGGGACGATCGCGTTATGGGCTCCGGAGAGAATACTCAGGCCGATTACCTGCACATCCTCTTGCAATGCGGCATTCACAATCATCTCGGGCGTCTGCCGCAAGCCGGTGTAGATCACTTCCATACCGGCATCGCGTAGGGCGCGCGCGATGACCTTCGCACCTCGGTCATGACCGTCGAGCCCGGGTTTTGCTACCAGCACTCGAATCGGATGGGCCATTTCGTTGATACCAAGATTATACCCTCAGTTCCATCCCGTCGATGGAGGGCGGGTCCCCAGACCCGCAACCGACGCCCACGTCGCGCCCTTCCAACCTCACAATACGCTCGTCTCCGTCCACCCCCCAAACACATCCCGGAACGCCCCCGCAATCTCCCCCACCGTCGCGTAAGCCTTCACCGCCTCCACCAGTAGCGGCATCGTATTCCTTCCCTCCCGCGCCGCCACCCGCAGCCCCTCCAAACACCCCGCCACCCGCGCCCCATCCCGCCGTCCCCGTAACGCCGCCAACTTCTCCCGCTGCCGCTCCGCCGCCGCCTCATCGATCTGCAGCAGCTCGATCGCCGCTTCCTTCTCCGCCTGGAACCGGTTCACGCCCACAATCACCTCCTCGCCGCGCTCCACCGCCGATTGGTACGCAAAGCTCGCATTCGCGATCTCCTGCTGCGGGAACCCCTGCTCAATCGCCGCAATCATCCCCCCCATCGCATCGATCCGCCGGATGTACTCCCAGGCCTGCTCCTCCACCCGGTCCGTCAACCACTCCAGAAAATAACTGCCTCCCAGCGGATCCGCCGCCGCCGTCACATTCGACTCATACGCGATCACCTGCTGCGTCCGCAGCGCCAGCGTCACCGCATGCTCGCCCGGCAGCGCATACGCTTCATCCAAGGAATTCGTATGCAGCGACTGCGTCCCGCCCAACACCCCCGCCAACGCCTGTATCGCCGTCCGGACCACGTTGTTATAGGGCTGCTGCCACGTCAGCGAACAGCCCGCCGTCTGCGTATGAAATCGCAGCTTCCAACTGCGCTCGTCCTTCGCCCCAAACCGCTCCCGCATGATCTTCGCCCACATCCGCCGCGCCGCCCGGTACTTCGCGATCTCTTCAAAAAAGTCGTTGTGCGCATTGAAGAAGAAGCTCAGCCGCGGCGCGAACTCGTCCACCGCCAAACCGCGCCCCAGCGTCCATTCGACATATTCAATCCCATCCCGCAGCGTGAACGCCAACTCCTGCACCGCCGTCGATCCGGCCTCCCGGATGTGATACCCACTGATCGAAATAGGATTGAACCGCGGTACCTCGCGCGCCGCGAACGCAATCGCATCCACCGCCAACTGCATCGAAGGCCGCGGCGGATAGAGAAACTCCTTCTGCGCGATGTACTCCTTCAAAATATCGTTCTGCAGCGTGCCCGATATCTTTCCCCAATCGGCGCCCTGCTTCTCCGCCACCGCCAGGTACATCGCAAACAGCGTGGGCGCCGGCGAGTTGATCGTCATCGACACCGTCACCTGTTCCAGAGGAATCCCGGCGAACAGCGTCTCCATATCTTCGAGCGAACTGATCGCCACCCCGCACTTGCCCACCTCGCCCAATGCCGAAGGATCGTCCGCATCCACCCCCATCAACGTTGGCAGATCGAACGCCACCGACAGCCCCGTCTGCCCCTGCGACAACAAATAGCGATACCGTTCGTTCGTCTGCTCCGGCGTCGCAAAGCCCGAAAACTGCCGCATCGTCCACAGCTTGCCGCGATACATCGTTTCATGGATCCCGCGCGTGTATGGGTACTCTCCGGGAGCCGGCAGCGGAGCCGTCTTGCGTAAATCCTTCGGCGTATATAACGGCTTCACCGGAATGCCGCTCCATGTCTTCAGTTCCAGCGCGGCCGCGGGGGGCTTCATAACTACATTGTAACTACCCTGCTATGATGATCTTCCAATCTCTCAAGGGGTGTCCTGTTCATGAACGTGAAGAAACACCAGCCGTTCGTTCCCGAAAACATGAAGATGACCGAGTTCACGCTCCGTGCCGTGCTCATCGGCATCGTGCTCACTCTCATCCTCGGCGCCGCCAACGCCTACCTCGGCCTCCGTGCCGGCATCACCATCGCCGCCACCTATCCCGCCGCCGTCATCGGCATGGCCGCCTTACGCCTCTTCAAAGGCTCGGTGCTCGAAGAGAACATCTGCCGCACCGCCGGCTCCATCGGCGAATCCGTCGCCGCCGGCGCCATCTTCACCTTACCCGCCTTCGTTATCGCCGGAGCCTGGCCCACCTTCGGCTCCGCCGAGGCCTATTGGAAAAGCACCGCCCTCATGCTCGTCGGCAGTATCGTCGGCGTCCTCTTCGTCAGCCTTGTCCGCCGCGTCATGGTCGAAGACCCCGACCTTCCCTTCCCCGAATCCGTCGCCGCCAGCGAGATCCACAAAGCCGGCCAGCGCGGCGCCCAGGCCGTCAAGTTCCTCCTCTATAACATCGGCATCGGCGGCATCACCTACCTGCTCGGCAAGTTCAACCTCTTCGCGCTCGATCACCAGGTCAGCGGCATCGCCATGGGCGCCCTCGGCCAAAGCCGCGTCCGCCTCGGCGCCGGAGCCACCCCGCCCGCCACCGCCACCGGAGGCTTCACATCCTTCTCTGCCCCCGAAGTCAGTCCCGCCTATCTCGGCGTCGGTTTCATCATCGGACCGCGCCTCGCCGCCCTCCAATTCTCCGGCGGCGTCCTCGCCTGGGCCGTTCTCGTCCCCCTCCTCGTCTACTTCCTCGGCCCAGGCCTCGCTCCCCAGTTCACCGCCAATGGCGTCACCGATTGGGATGGCATGGCCGCCTCGCTCTGGCGTTTCATCGTCCGGCCCATCGCCGTGGGAGGCATGCTCGTCGGCGCCGCCTACACCCTGTTCAAGATGCGCAAGAGCCTCACCGCCGGCCTCGGCCGCGCCTTCGCCGAACTTCGCGAACCGGAACAGAACCTCGAGACCCTCAGCCGCACCGAACGCTACATGAGCTCCAAGATCATCCTCGGTCTTATCGCCGTGATGTTCGTCCTCATGATCGGCCTCTACTACTATTTCGCCAACAACATCGGCGCCGCGCTCGTCGCCGCCACCGTCATGATCGTCGTCGGCTTCTTCTTCGCCACCGTATCCGGCAGCCTCGTCGGCGTCATTGGCTCCTCCAACAACCCCATCTCCGGCCTTACCCTGTCCACGTTAATTATCGCGGCGCTGTTAATGGTATCCCTCGGCTTCACCGGCCCCGAGGGCGTCGCCGTCGTCCTCGGCGTCGCCGCGGTAGTTTGCGTCTCCTCCGCCGTCGCCGGCGAACTCCTCCAGGACTTCAAGGTCGGCTACATCCTCGGCGGCACACCCCGCACCATCCAGATCGTGGAACTGCTATCGGTAACCATCGCCTGCCTCATCATGTACTTCCCCCTCTGGCTGCTCAATGAAGGCGACATCCGCCAGGGCGGCCAGGGCTTCGGCGGCAAAGCGCTCCCCGCCCCGCAAGCCGGCCTCATGGCGATGCTCGCCCAAGGCATCGTCGGCGGCGAGATGGCCTGGCCCCTCGTCTTGACTGGCATGTTCATGGGCATCGTCATGATCATGCTCCAGGTAAAGAGCCCGATGCTCTTTTCCGTCGGGATGTACCTGCCCTTCGGAACCACGTTTGCCATCTTCTGCGGCGGCATCATCCGCTGGATTGCCGACCTCATGGCCAAGCGCCGCGGCTTCAACGAAGCCCAGCGCGCCCGCGTCGAGAACGCCGGCATCCTCACCGCCTCCGGCCTCATCGCCGGCGAAGCCCTCGTCGGCCTTATCTGGTCCGGCCTGCAGTTCCTGCCCCCCGGCTCCATCCCCGACTTCGGCAATCACTCCTACGCCATCGGAATGCTTGTCATCCTCGGCTTGGCGATCCTGATGATCCGCCTCCCCCTATCCAACGCCGGCTCCCCCGACGAGCCCGCCCCACCCACCGCCATCATGTAACTACTTATTCAACAACTCCACCAGATAATCCTGCGCCTCTTTCGACTTCATATGCGAAAGCCGCTCCACCACGCTCCGCCGCAACCCGGCGTCCTTCTCCGCCTTCGCAATCTCCACCAACGCCTTCGCGTTCTTCTGCGAATACAGCGCATCCAGAATCGACCGCCGCACCGCTACCTCACTCTCGCTCCCATACATCGCCGCCAATGCGTCCGCCGCTTTCGGATGCCGTACATAACCGATCTGCTGCACCAGCTCCCGCCGCACCTTCGGATCCTTCTCCGTCTTCGCATACTCGATCAACCGGTCCACGCTGTCCTTATTCCCCGGCATCGCCCGCAGGATCTCCACCTTGGTATCGGGACTCTGCTCACTCCCATACAGCGCCCACAACTCCGCTTCCGCCCCACTCTGCCCTAACCCCCGGATCGCCTCCTTCCGCAAATCCGCATTCTGCTCACTACGGGCCACCGCCGCCAACCGCTCCTTATCCCGCCCCACCGCATAGCTGCGAATCACGGCCCGCTTCACCAGCGCATCCGGCGCCCCGCTGTACAATTCCCCCAGCATCTGCTTCGACTCCGCCGTGTTGTGGTATCCCAGATACTCAATCGCCTTATACTGCAGGTCCGGATTCCCGCCCCCCCGTGCCAGCTTCACAATCACCTCGCGAGCCTGCGGCGACTTGCTCTGCGCCAGCACAAACAACGCCCGCTCCTTCAATCGCGGCGCCGTGCTCTTCTGCAGCAGATTCTGCAACACCGGCGTCGCCCGCTCCGGATCCGTATGGATCATCCCGTTCAACGCCAAAATCTTCAGATCCTCATCCGCCTCGGCCTCCGGCGACACCGGCTGCCCCGCCGATTGCTTCACTTCCAGATCCAAAGCCTTCGCATCATCCAGCCACCGGCTATTCGGAAAGTCCCGTGCCAACGCCGCCAGCGTCGCCTGCGCCTCTCCCCGCCGCCCCATCTTGTTCTGCGCATAGGCCAGCCAGTACAACGCCGCATCGGCCCGCGACCCCTTCCGCTCCGCCACCCGCCGGAACGCCGCCGCCGCCCGGTCCCATTCCCGATCCTCCAACGCCGACTTGCCGCTCCGGTACTGCCGCTCCTCGTCCGTCACCTTGCCTTCCCCACCCACCCAACTCCACACCTTCGGCGGCATCGGCGGAACGGGCGGCATGGGCGCCGGCGACGGCCCCTGCATGAACGCCATCTCCCGCGCCCGCAACTCCAGATCCGTCTTCCTCACCCGCAGGTCCTCTTCCAACCGCCGCAGCGCATCGGCCTGCTGCATACTCAGCGCGGGCAGGCTCTGCAATTGCAATAACTGCTGATTGGCGCGCTGCAGCGCGTTCGCCGCCCCGAAATCCGAAGTGACTTCCTTCAGCGCCTCCGCCTGCCGCCGCGCCAGATCCGCCATCTGCTGCGCCTGCAACGCATCCTGCTGCGCCAGCCGAATGGCGTCGTCCGGCGATTGCCCCCACATCAGGCTCCGCGCCGCCAGCACCCATGCGTATCGTTTCATGATTCCCTGTCTCCCTTTATAAACTAGTGCCATCTCCGGCGCGCTCTTTTACTTCCGTCCCCACCACCCGCAGCTTCCAGATAATGCCCTTATCCAAGATCCGCAACCGCAATTCCTCCGCCTGGCGCGCCGTCAACTTCGGCGCCAGGTGCGCCACCTCCATCAGCAGCCGCTCCAACTCGTCCAGCGTATCGGCCACCGCCGCCTCTCCCGCCTGCGTTGCCGTCGTCCGGTACAGCCGGTTGGCATTCAACAGCTCCACCACATCCTCCTGCGACGCTTGGATACTGCCGTCCTCGGCAACGTTGCTCAACTCCAACAACACCATCTGCGTCCGGTCCAGATGATTGCCCACCGCGCTCAGCAGAATGCGCCCGTCCGGGGCGCTTTCCGCTTCCGCCATCTCCACCGCCGCCGGCCCGCCCGTCGATAGCCGCCCCGCATAGAAAGCGCCCCCTAACGACAACACCAACAGAGCCGCCCACGCCCACTGCTTCTCCCTTACCCAACCAAACAGCCATCCACCCGCCGGTTTACGCCCCGCTGGCAGAGCCAGTTTCCCCCAAACCTGCGATCCATAATCGGCCGCACGCTCCGGAGCCGCGTACCCATCCACCACGTTTAACACCCGCTGCAGGCTCCGGTAGTGCGTCCGGCACTCCTCGCACCCATCCAGATGCTGCTGCACCCGCGCATCCACCGCCTCCCCGTAATAGTGCAATACCAGATCGTCTTCCAAAGGGTGCATCGTCATCGTGCCGCTCCCACCACCACCGGCTCCAACGCCCGCCTCAATTTCTGTACCGCGCGGAAAATGCTGTTCTTCGTGGCGCTCTCCCCTATCCCCAAAACATTCCCGATATCGTCAATCGACTGCCCTTCAAAATGACGCATCACAAAGGCCGTCCGCTCCTGCGGCGTTAACTCCGCCATCGCCGACTCAATCTTCGTCTGCACCTGGCTGGCGTACACGGCGCGATCCGCGCCCAAATCCGGGGCAGCCACGTTGGCTAGCACGGGATCCGCCTCTTCGTCGTTCTTTCGCCCCATCGTCTTCCTGGCCCGCAACAGATCCAGCGCATAGTTCGCCGCGATCCGGTAAATCCATGTGTAAAAGCTCGCGCGCCCGTCATAGCGTTGGATCTGCTTGTAGGCGCGCAGAAATGTCTCCTGCACGACATCCTCGGCATCCTGCTCGTTGCCCATCAGCCGGTACGCCAGCGAAAAGAGAGACCGGCTATGGCGCTCCACAAGTGTGCGGAATGCCTCCTGATCTCCTTCCTTCGCCCTGGCGACCGCTGCCGCCTCGGTTTCGTGCATCTGTGGGGTTAGACTACAGCACGCGCCAGCGGTTAGCATGGAAATCAACTCCATGCCCTACGTAGCCGGTATCGACTTCGGGACCCTCAGCGTCCGTGCCTCTATCTTCCACGATCAAAAAGGGCGGCTCGGCTCGGCCACCGCCGAGTACCCGCTGGACCGCCGGGCCGCCGACCCGGACCACGCCACCCAGCGCCACCAGGATCACCTCACCGCGCTCCAAGCCGCCGTCCACGGCGCCCTCGCCAACTCCGGCATCGACGGCCAAGAAGTCGCCGCGCTCGCCATGGATACCACCGGCTCCACCGTCATTCCTGTTGGCGAAGGCCTCCAACCCCTCGACGACTACTACGTCTGGTGCGACCATCGCGCCAAACAGGAAGCGCTCGCCATCACCGCCACTGCCAAGAAAGCCGGGCTCGCGGCCTTGGATTGGTGCGGCGGCTTTTATTCCAGCGAATGGGGTTGGGCGAAACTCCTTCACTGGCTCCGCCAAAACCCGGAAAAGCGCAGCCGGATGGTCACCGCCATGGAGCATTGCGACCTCATCGCCGCCGTCCTCTGCGGCATCACCGATCCCGACGACGTTCCCCGCAGCATCTGCGCCATGGGCCACAAATGGATGTGGAACGAATCCCTTGGTGGCCTGCCCTCCCAGGACTTCCTCAAGCAAGTTGACCCGCTTCTCGACGGCACCAGGGCCAAAATCACCGGCCGCTACGGGACTTCCAAAGCCATCGCCGGCCACCTAAGTCCCGTATGGGCCTCCAAGCTCGGCCTGAAACCCGGCATCCCCATCCCAATAGGAGCCCTCGACGCCCACTGGGATGCCATCGGCGCCGGCCTTCGCGAAGGCGACGTCGTCAACGTGGCCGGCACCTCCACCTGCGTCATGGCCATCTCGAGGACGCCGGTCCTAATCCCCGGCGTCTCTGGCGTTGTCATGGGCAGCATCCACCCCGATTACGCGGGCATCGAAGCCGGTCTCTCCGCCTGCGGCGACCTCTTCGACGCCATCGCCAGACGTTCTGGTCAGCCGCTCTCCACCCTCTCCGAAGCCATCCAAAACCATACAGCCGGCCAAACCGGCCTCCTCCGCCTCTGCTGGGACAACGGCGACCGCACCATCCTCGGCAACCCCCTCCTCGGCGGCATCACCCTAGGCTGGAACCTCATGCACACCGCCGCCGACGAACTCTTCGCCGCCATCGAAGGCACAGCCTACCACACCAGGGCAATCTTAGACCGCATGGCCGAATACGGAACCCCAATCACCAGAGTCATCCACGCCGGAGGCATCCCCCAGCGCAACAACAAGCTAAACCAAGTCTACGCCAACGTCCTCAACAAGCCCGTCCTCGTCCCCACCACCGACCCCACCAGCGTAGGCTCCGCCATCTTCGCCTTCCTCGCCGCCGGCGCCTTCCCCACCGTCGAAGCCGCCCAGGACGCCCTCTGCCCCCAATACCGCGTCGTAGAACCGGACCCCCAGGAAGCAACCCGCTACGCCGGCCTCTACGCCAGGTTCCAAGCCTTCTACTTCGCCCTTGGCGACCCCAACTCACCCCCCATCGCCATGGGCCAGCTCATAGGCCGCCTAAACTAACCGCTATACTTCTGGCTGAGGAGGCGTCGTGACGGATAATCCGGAAGCCGATCCGGTCTACAAGACCTGGATCAAGCTCCTAGATAAGACGGAACGCGGCGGCTATGGCAGTCTGTCCGCCGGGGAACGTATCTTCTGGTGTGTCTACGAGTTGGATCTGGAAGCGTACAGAGGCGGATTCCTGGCCTACTTCGGTAATACCGAGGGTATACACGCGGACGAGGTTGTCCCGTCGCTTACCGCCATCGGAGCCCACGAAACCGCAGCACACATCGAACGGTTGTTCCGCCTCGCATTCCCGGACGGCATCCCGGCGGACCTAGGCTCGCGGAGGGAACTCGCGCTCCGCGTGGAAACGGACTACGACAAACTCAGGGATGATATCAATACCCTGGAGGATTGGTATTGCCAGGACCCCGAGTCCATCTTTGACAAGCTTCAGAGTCACGCCCGTAAGCTTGGCTTCCTGGTGGACTGATCCACACATTTGGACTTTGCGTCCTTTGCGTCTTTGCGCGCACAAGCGAGAGCCCCACGTGTCTCTAGACCTGTACCCTGGATACATGCGCTTCCTGCATACCGCCGACTGGCACCTCGGCAAATCCCTCCGCGGCCGCTCCCGCCTCGACGAGCAACAGCACTGCCTCGACGAACTCCTCGACATCGCCGCCCGCGAGAAGATCGACACCCTCCTCATGGCCGGCGACCTCTTCGACACCCACTCCCCCACCGCCGACGCCGAACGCCTCGCCTACCAGTTCTTCGCCGAACTCCTCGCCCGCCGCATCAAAGCCGTCGTCATCGCCGGCAATCACGACCACCCGCGCCGCATCCAGGCCGTCGGCCCCCTGGTCGAAAAGCTCGGCATCCGCTTCTGCCACTTCGTCGGCGAAGACAGCGTCTTCGAGATGGACGACGCCCGCATCGCCGTCCTCCCCTGGGTGCCCGAACATAAGCTGGTCGACGCCGAATCCCTCATGGGCGCCACCGCCGACCGCGCCGCCGAATACAGTGACCGCATGTCCCTTATCGTCGACCGCCTCTGCGCAAGCTTCACGGCCGATCGCGCCAACCTCCTCATCGGCCACCTGTTCGTCTTCGGCGCCGAGGCCACCGGCAGCGAACGCGCCATCCATCTCACCAAACCCTACGCCATCGCCCCCCAGCGCATCCCCGCCACCGCCTCTTACATCGCCCTCGGCCACCTCCATAAGCCGCAGGAGATCGCCGCCGCCAGTCCTACCGTCTACTCCGGCTCCCTTCTCCAACTCGACTTCGGCGAAGAAGGCCAGCGGAAGCGCGTCACCATCGTCGACGCCCAGCCCGGCCGCAAAGCCCGCATTGATAGCATCCCCATCACCGCCGGCCGCCGGCTCCGCAGCGTCTCCGGCACATTGGATGAGTTAAAGGCGGACCGCCACAAACACGCCACCGGCGACTTCCTCCGCGTCACCGTGCACCTCGATAAGTACGCCGCCGGCATCGCCGGCCAGGTCCGCGAGTTCCTCCCCGAAGCCCTCGACGTTCGCCTCGAAGTCCCCCAACTCGCCGCCGGCGACCCCATCTCCCAGATCAACTTGAGCCCCCAGGATCTGTTCCGCAAGTTCTGCGAACAGAAGCTCGGCGGCACCCCGCCCGACGCCCTCATCAAAGCCTTCGAGGAGAGTTATGCGTCCCATAGCGCTTAGTCTCGAAGGCTTCACCAGCTTCCCCGCCCGCACCGAGGTGCACTTCGGCGGCCTCGATCTGTTCGCCATCAGCGGGCCCACCGGCGCCGGTAAGACTTCCCTCCTCGATGCGATGCTCTATGCTCTCTACGGCCGTACTCCCCGCCTCGGCGAGAAGGAAGCCAAGCGGCTGGTTAGCCAAAGTGCCCTTGCCGTCAAGGTGTCCCTCGAGTTCGACGCCCATGGCCGCCGCTACAAGATCGTGCGCACCGGCAAGCTCGGCAAACAGGACAAGCTCCAGGGCGCGGTGCAGTTGGACACCCACACCGCCGATGGCTGGGCCTCCCTCACCGACAAAGTCGCCGACGTCAGCGACCGCATCCAGGGCATCCTCGGCCTCGATTTCGACGGCTTCACCCGCTCCGTCATGCTGCCCCAAGGCGAGTTCGACCGCTTCCTTCGCGGCGATATCCGGGAACGCACCGAGATCCTCACCAGCCTCCTCAACCTCGATATCTATGGCCGCATGATGACGGACGCCAACGCGCGCGCCAAGTCCATTGCCTCCGAACGCGTGCTGCTCGAAAAGCAACTGGCCAGCTATCCCGACGCCTCCCCGGAGAAGCTCAACGACGCCAAGATCGCCCTCGCCGAACTGCGCTTCCAGCAGGAGCACTACGCCGGCGAGCGCGACCGCATCGAGAAGCTTGTGCCCATCGCCCTGCAACTGGCGCAGGCGCGTGTCGACCTCCAACGCCAGACCGCCGCGCTTGAGACCGAACGCAAAACCGCCGCCGGTGCCGACCTGGCCGGCCTCGAAAGCCGCATCGCGGACCTGGAACAGCGCCAGAAGCAGACCGGCTACGACGAAGCCCTCTGGACCGAACTCACGCAGGCCCGTACGCCCGCCCTCCAGCGCGATGACCTCCTGCGCCAGCGCGAAGCCATCGAGATCCCCGAAGGCCTCGACATCACCGATGCCCGCGACCGCCGCGATCAGTTCAAAGCCGCCTACGGCAGTGGCGACTTCCTCGAAGCCCGCCTCCGCGACCTCAAAGAGGCAGAGGCGGCCATGGCGAAGCTGCCCGCCAAGGAAGACGTAGAGCGCGCCGTGCGGCAGGCCGAAGAGGCCGTCGAGCATCTGCAGTCCCTGCACGCCGCCGGTGAGATTCGCAAGCGCCTGCAAGCTGGCGATGTTTGCCCGGTCTGCGAGCAGGTGATTACCGCCCTTCCCGCTCCCGCCGAGGGCGCGCCCATCCCCGAAGCCAAGCGCATGCTCGAAGAGGTTCGCAGGCAGCAACAGGCTTGGCTCACCGCCGACGCCCGTCGCAACGAAGCCCGTAAGAAAGCCAAAGGCACCGTCCCCGAACTGCAGCAGCGCATCGCCGAATGGCAGCGCCTCGAAGAGGCCGCCGATCTTGCCCGCCAGCTCGACGAACTGGACGCACGCCTCCAATCGGCCAAACTCGCGCTGCTCGGCTTTCCCAGTTGCGCGGTGCTGACCGGCCGCGAGATCGATACCCGCCTCAAAGCGCAGAATGAGGCCAAACAGCAGGCCCGCCTGCTCGAACAGCAGCGCGAGGCCGCGCGCAAGGAGCGCGAACGGGCACTGGAGAGCCAGGGAAAAGTAGGGGCCCTGGAGTTGCGGGTGGCGGAGTTGAAGAAGCAGATCGCGGATCTCAAGCCGCAACTCGGCGACGTCAACGAAGACACCCTGCAACCCACCCTCAACCAGCTCAACGCCGGCATCAAAGGTATGGAGACCAAAGCCACGCAGATGGAGGCCCGCATCGCCGGCATCGAACGCGAAATCCAACTCACTCGCGAACTGCGCGAGCGCATCGACTGCGGCAAGCTCGAAGAGGAGACACAGCGCCAACTCGGCCAGTTCCTCGCATCCGACGAGTTCATCGCCTTCGTCCAGCGCGAAGCTCTCGGACGCCTCGCCATAGCCGCCAGCGAGCAACTGCAAATGCTCAGCGACCAGCGCTACACCCTCGCCCTGGCCAAAGGTGACCGCGAGCGCGATTTCGAAGTCATCGACAACTGGAACGGCGGCGAGCGCCGCAGCGTAAAGACACTCAGCGGAGGCGAATCCTTCCTCGCCTCGCTATCGCTGGCACTGGCGCTATCGCAAGGCTTGGCCGACTTCGCCGGCGATCAGGTCCGCGGCCGCCTCGATTCCCTCTTCATCGACGAAGGCATCTCCTCGCTCGACCCGGAAAGCCTCGACACCGCCATCGACGCCCTCACCGCCCTCAGCACCGGCTCCCGCATGGTGGGCGTCATCTCGCACGTAGCCGAACTCGCCGACAAGCTGCCCGCCTGCATCAAAGTCGAGAAGTCCCCCGGCGGCAGCAAAGTCACCGTCAACCGCAAGGATCACTCCCACTCGATCGTAGCCGGCGGCTTGTGAGTCAAATCCACAAACACCGCGCTCACACCCTCAATCGCCAGCAACTCACGCGTCATCGGCTCTAACAATTCCCTCGGCGGGATCACCGCGCTGGCGGTCATCCCATCCACCGAATCCACCGGCCGCAGAATCACCGCATCCGGCCGGCCGTCGATCCCCAGGGGCAGAATCACCACCGGAAACTGCCAGACAGCCTTCTCGAAGCCGCTCTCCAGCGACATCCGCCGCACAATCGCATCGGCGCGCCGCAGCCGCACCAGACGCTCTTCGGTGAGAGACGCCGGAGCGCTCCGTAGCTCCGCCAGCGGCGCATGCGACCCGGCCATCGCCACCACGCGATTGATGTTGTGCAGGCGGTTAATCAAGTCCGTCGCGACGTGATCCTCGGCCGGGATATGGTCCAGCGCCAGCGCCGGCCGGTACGTCCTGCTGTCGCCCTGCACGCCGACGCTATGCACCGGCAGCAGATAGCCCTGATCCTGCGCCACCGTCACGCCCGCATCCGCCGAGCACAGACAGCGAATCGCCAAACCCGGTCCGGGAAACGGATGCCGTTCCAGCATCTCATTCGCAATCCCCAACTCGCGCCCGATCTCGCGCACCTCGTCCTTATAGAACCAGCTCAGCGGCTCCACGATGCGGCCAGCGTCCATCAGCTTCTGGATGCCCGCGACGCGGTTGTGATGCGTCTTGATCTTATCGGCCTTCTTCGTCCCGCCCGATTCGATGGTGTCCGGATAAATCGTGCCTTGGCCGAGGATCCAATCGGAATCGGTATAGTGCCCCGATTGCAGAATGCGCTCCTGGATGGTCACGAAGTGCTCGCCAATCGCTAGCCGCTTGGCCTCCGGCTCGGTCAGCCCGCTGAGCGCCTGCAGGAACTCCTGCCGCGCGTCGACGACCTGGAAGTGCGTGGCGCCCAGCTTCGCGAAGCCGTCGCGCACGAACTCCGTCTCACCCTCGCGCATCAGCCCCGTATCGACATAGGCGCCATGCACCTGGTCCGGCCCCAGGGCGCGCAGGCATAGCGTATAAGCCACGGTTGAATCCACGCCGCCGCTCACAAAGAAGAACACCTTACGTCCCGCCGCAGTTTGGCGGATCTGCTCTTCGACGATCGGCACACGGCTGGTCGGATCCCAATCCGGCGTGCAGCCGCAGATATCAAACAGGAAGTTGCGCAGGATCTGCTTGCCCGGAACGGTATGCACTACCTCGGGATGGAACTGCACGGCGTAGTAGCCGCGTTCGGCGTTCTCAAAGGAGGCGATCGCGCAGGTGGCCGTCTGTGCCAGCGGCTTGGCGCCCGGCGGCACGGCGAACACCGTATCGCGATGGCTCATCCACACCTGCTGCGGCCCATGGATGCCGTTCAACAGACGCGACTGCGTCTTCACTTCCAGAATGGCAAGGCCGTACTCGCCCTTTTCTCCATGCTGGACGTGCCCGCCCAGCAGGTGCGCCATGAGTTGCTGGCCATAACAGATGCCCAACTTCGCCGATGGCAGGTTGAACAGCGCGGGATCCACCGTGGGGCTGGCGGGGTCGTAAACGCTCGACGGCCCGCCCGAGATGATGATGCCTTTGGCATCCTTCAACTCAGCGGCGGGCGTCTCACTAGCCTTAACTTCCGCGTAGACGTGGAACTCCCGAACCTTGCGGGCAATCAGATGACAGTATTGCCCGCCGGCATCGAGAACAATGATTTGAGACACTACTTGCGGACCACCAACTTCTTGGAGGACTCAAGCAGCGCCTTCGCTTTGGGGAGCGAATCAATCGCTTTGAGGACCATAGGATCGGTTTCGACCGTCAGCCGGCGCGACTCTTCCTGGCTGAACGCCGTAATGAACAGCTCCCGCTTGATCTGCTGCTTCAGCCAGTCGCGATTGGCGGCAAAGTCGCCCTCGGCAAACTGGATGTTCTCTTTCACCAGGAACTGGTGGAACTGGTTCAGCGTATCTTCATCGGCCTGCCAGTCCTTGGCCAGCTTCGCGTCGGAGCGAGTGCTGAAGAAGCGCGACGAGAAGCGGAAGAACATGTCGCGGCGTATAACTTCGGTCTGGAACTTGTTAAATTTCGGCGTCTCGAACTTCTCGTCCGGAGCGATGCCACCGCCGCCGTACACGGTGCGGCCGCTGTCGGTCTGCTTCATGTCGGCCTTATTCTGCGTGGCGACATCCTTCTTGTAGTAGTAGTCCAGAAAGGAGCCCGAAGAGTAGTCGCGCTGGATGAGCCGTCCGCTGGGCGTGTAGTACTTGGCGGTGGTGAGCGCGAGCCCGGTATTGTCCACCAGCGGATACACCGTCTGAACCAGACCCTTGCCAAATGTGTTCTCGCCAACCACCCAGGCGCGGTCGTGATCCTGCAGCGCACCCGATACAATCTCGGCGGCGGATGCCGAGAAGCGATTGACGAGGATGACGATGGGGTAGTCCTTACCGCTGGCGTTGCGGCCCGCGTAATAGGGCTTCTCGGCCACCGAACGGCCGCGATGCGAAACCACCAACTGGCCGCGCTTCAGGAAGCGGCCCGAAACCGCGACGCCCTCGTTCAGCAGGCCGCCGGGGTTATTGCGCAAGTCCAGAACCAGGCCGGTGATGTTCTCTTCGCCCAGCTTCTGGAGGTTCTCTTCCACCTCGCGGCTGGTGTTCTCATTAAACGACTGGATGTTCAGATGGGCAATGCCGGGCTTCACCCAGAAGGCGCTCTCCACGCTCTTGCGCGGGATCTCATCGCGAATGATCGTGAACGTGATCGGCTTCTCGACGCCTTCGCGAGCCACCAGGATCTTCACTTCCGTGCCACGGTCTCCACGCAGCAGGTCGGCCACTTCGGTACTGGAGAGGTTATCGGTGACCTTGCCGTTCACTTCGAGAATGGCGTCGCCCGGGCGGATGCCGGCCTTGTAGGCGGGCGAAGCGGGGAACGGCGCGATGACGATGGTGCGGCGGTTGCGCTCGCTCACGGTCATGCCAACGCCGAAGTAAGCGCCGCGCTGCTCTTCGCGCAGCACCTTAAAATCACGGGGATCGAAGAAGGAGGAGTGCGGGTCGAGCGTCCGCAGCATGCCGGGAATGGCGCCTTTGAAGACGGCTTTGTCGGGGGTAATGGGGTCGGCGAAGTTCTCTTCCACCACCTGGTAGAGCTTCGTGAACGCCTTCAGATTCGCGTTGATATCGCTTTCGTCGTCGCCGGTGGCGGCTTCCACGCCGATCACACCCGGCCCGAAGACGCCACCAAGGACGGCACCGGTCAGAATCAGACACAAGAACAGAACGGACAAGCGACGGTTATCGGCCACTGCCAGGACCTCCCAGCCCTACCCAGAGTATATCGTAGAGCCCTCAATTGTTCGGACGCGCGAAACGGCGGCTGGGTAGCAGGGAATTTTGAAGGTACGGGAGAACACGCCAGTTCTCCCGTGGGAACTTGAGGACTTAAACCGCGCGCGACTTGCGAGCCGGGACAGCCGAGCTTTCGGCCTTCACCGGCTTCTTCGGGGCGGCGGTGTTGCGGATGGCGCTGATGCGGCGGATCTGGTCGGTAACGCAGACCAGGAACATCGGCTGGCGGGCGTTTTTGAGAATGTCGATGATCTTCTCGTTGGAGTCTTCCAGGTAAATCGACTTGCCGTCGGTGACAAGGTGGAGATCGGACTCCTGGGCAAGCACGTCGCTCAGACGGCGGCCCATCTCGCGCTGGAGGAACCGCAGGACGCGGCGGATCTTCTGCAGCGAAAAGCCTTTGCGGCGCAGTTCGGCGATGACGGAGATCTCCACCACCTCTTCGCTCGAGTAGACGCGCTTATGACCCTCATGGCGAGGGGATACCACCTTGCGTTCGTCCCACCATTGGAGCTGCCGCAAGCTCACGCCTCCGGCCTTGGCAACTTCGGTGCTGGTGAAAGTACGGGCTGCTACTTCCGGATCAATCTTGGTTTTCTTTGTTTTGAACATGAGACAGCTCTCCCGTTTCGGGTCTAGGACCTCACAAATTGTAGCGAAATTGTTGTGGGTGTCAACCCCTGGGTGCCGGACCTACCGGTAGAGAATCGCCTCGGTGAGGGAAACATCGGTTCCCTTGGAATCGAAAATGGACTCGCCCAGAACCCGCAAACGCACGCTATGCGGGCCGGCGGCGAGGCCGAAAACATGGAAGAGCGACTCGCCGTTCTTGCTCGCCTGTTCGTCGGGATAGCAGTCCACCCGCTCCGGCGGGCGGTTATCCAACGTGATCTCCACCTTGCCGCAGGTGGGCAGGAAGTCGCCGGCCAGCGCCACGCCTGTCCCTTCGAACGTGAACACGGCGGTGGCACCCTTTTCGGCGGAGATGCGCGAGTCTTTGTCCTGGGAGAGGGTTAGGGTTTGGGCGAAGAGAGGGGCGGCGGCGAGACAGAGCAGCAAGCGGCACATGCCATCACCGTAACCCCACGCCGATAGTTTTAGGACCAGGACTACGTGGACTAGGCCAACCGCTGGATTCCCGTACGCGCTTGCAAAGCTTAGCTTGGCAGTATGCTTTCGAGCGTGAGGAACTTCGTGAGGGATTGGTGGTGCCGGTGGATCACCGCCGGCTCGGGCACGCACAGCCAGGGCGGCGGGCGGCGCATGGTGCATCTGCCGGCGGAATGGGACTCTTAGGCACTAGGGCTGGCGCCGGGTGGGCGCTAGCGCTTCGGCGAGCGCCAGTTCGTAGAGCGCATAGGCGCGGAAGTAGTCGGCGATGGCGCTGACTTCGCGCACGGAGGCGTCGAAGGTGACCTGCTCGCGGAGGTTGACGAAGAACTGGTTGCTGTCGCCGAGATCGAAGCGCGAGCGCTCCATGTCTTCCAGTTGCCTGGCCACGCGGACCTCTTCGTTCAACAGCTTGGCGCGGCGATAGGCGGCCTGCACGGCGGAGATGGCGTCCTGCACTTCGGCGGTCACCTGATCCCTGGTGAAGCGGGTGCGGTGATCGATCTGCGTCATCCTGGCTTCGGCGGAGCGTTCGCGCCCCTCGGCGACGCGGCGTTGTAAGGGAAGGTCGAACAGCAGAGTGGCCTTCAGTTCCTGCGGACCGCGTTTAACGGCGCCCGTACCGCCCTCGGCGGTGAAGCCCATCAGCACATCGACATTGGGAAGAAGTTGGTTCTGCGCGAGCTTCGCATCCACTTCGGTCTGCCGGCGCTGGACGATAAACCGCTGGATCTCGGGCCTGCGCCGGAGCGCGGTTTCGATATCCTCCCGAACGCGATCCTCGACCATCGCGGTGATCTCCGGGAAGGCGGGAGGCAGTTGGTTCTCCTGCGCGAGTTGTGGCTGGCCGCTGGCGTCGCGATAGAAGAGGGAGAGGTCGATGGCGGCCTGCTGCAGGCCGCGTTCGCCTTCCACTACCTGCGAGCGGCGCTGGAGGATGGCGCGCTCGTTCTCGGTGACTTCGATCGCGGGCAACTGGCCGAGGCGGACGCCCTCCTTAAGGATGTCGTTGCGGCGGGTGGCGAGTTCCAGCAGTGCCTGGGCAACGCGAAAACGCTGGCCGGCGGCGACCCAATCCCAATAGCGGCGCGTCGCGGCCTGGATGATGACGATCTTTTGCTGGTCGATAGACAAGCGCGCCACATCGCGATTGAGATCGGCCTTGCGCAGGTCGGCGCGGCGGCTGTCGATCTGGCGGTCGCGAAACAGCGGCAGGCGCATGCCGGCGCGGAACTCGCCGAGGCTGCGCGTCTCCAGCTTGCCGTCGTAGCTTGCGAAGTTGCCGATGCCGCGGCGCCAGCCACTGTAGAGGTTCATGCCCTGGAACTGCAGGGGCTGATCGATACCAACGTCGACGCGTTCGTTGTCATAGAAGCCGAACTCGTCGCCATCGACGCGGACGCGGAAGGACGTATCGAAGCGGCCGAGCGCGGAGATCATGTCCGCTTCGGCGATCTGGGCATCCTGCAGCACCGCGAGGAGGGGCGGATAGCTGCGGTTCACCGATTCCAGCACATCTTCCAAGCGCAACACACCCTGGGCATTGGCCGTGGAAGCTGCCAGTGCCAAAACGAGCAGCGAACGAATCACTTCTTCTTCGCCCCCTTGTCGCTGCCGGGCTCCGCGATGTCGACCGCGGGCGGGAAGCCGTTGAACTGGCGCCAGAGTTCGAAGCCGAGCGGCACTTCATTGAGCAGCACCCAGCCGTTGGCGCGGACGCCCTGCCGAAGCCAGCGGTTGCTGGGCCAGGGTTCGTCGTCAGGGTCGGGCTTGACGAGAATACGGAACTTGCCCATGCCGTTATCGGTGGAGTCCACCAGCAGCACCGTACCGCCGAAGGTGCCGACGGCCACCGCGGGCCAGCCAACGAACTGAATTGCGGGCCAGCCTTCGAATTGGAGACGCACCTTGCGTCCGGGTGTGATGAGCGGGGCGTCGTTGCCGCTGACCAGCAGTTCCACGACAGGCTCACTGTTCTCGGGGATCAAGACCGCCAGCGGATCGCCGGCCTTCAACAGCTCGCTGCCGGGTTGGGCGAGGAGGCGGAAGATGGTGCCTTCGCGCGGGGCCTTGATGATCTGGTTGGTCTGGCGGGCCAGGCGCACGTCCATGCGCTGCAGTTCAACGTTCGCGTTGGCGATCTCCGCGAGTGCAGTGGCGCGGGAGGCGCGGGCATCGTCGATGGACGCCTTGAAGTCGGTTTCGATCTTAGCCTGATCGGCGTCGAGGACGCCTTTGCTGTTGCGCTCGGCGTTCAGCGCGGCTTTGGCGCGGTCGACATCGGCCTTGGACTTGTCGAAGGCCATCTGGCTGAGTTCGACGTTGCGGACGGAGGTTAGGCCTTTCTCGAGCAGCTTCTTCTGACGGTCGAGGTTCAGGCGGTCAGCGAGTAGCGTGGCTTCGGCTGCGGAGAGCGACTGCTCAGCGGCGCGGATGCGGTCGATGGCGACCTGGATACGGCTTTGGTTGGCGTCAAGGGCATTGCGGCGCGAACCATCGAGTCCGCCGATGCGCTCGGTGAGGAACAGTTCGCGGGAGCGGGCCGCCTCGACGCGGCGGAGGATGGCATCGCGCTCCTGGCTGAGGCGGCTGAGGATCTGCGGGTCGATGTCGCTGATCTCGACGACGTTGTCGCCGGCCTTCACCTTGGTCCCTTCCATGACGTGCCAGCGCACGACGCGCCCTTCGACGGGGGCGTCGATGGTCTGCTGGCGCTGGGTGGGGTTGACGGCGCTGACTTTGCCAGTGCCGGTCACGTTCTGCTGCCAGGGCGCGAGTAGCAGGGCGATCGGCAGAATCACGAATACGATGACGAGTAAGGTGGCGAGGGTACGAACCGAGTGCGGCGTGCGTACCTGATCCATGGAGGGGAGTTCGCCCTCTTCCCAATAAGGAACAATCGCTTTCAAGTCAGTGCCCTTCATTGTGTCACCACTTCATTGAGTCTTTCGAGGCGGCCGTTACGGAGGTCATAGACGGCGTCGCAGAGCTCGAGGATTTCGCGCTTGCTGCTCACGATCAGGGTGGTGGCACCCGGCAACTCGCGGAAGAGCGCGCGGGCGATGGAGACGCGCGCGGCGGCGGTCTCCAATTGGTCAAGCGATTCGTCCAGCAGGAGCACGCGGGGGGCCTGGAGGATGGCGCGGGCGACCATCAACCGGATGCCCTGGCTGGGCGAGAGGGGCAAGCCGCCCGTTTGGAGTTCGGTTTGGGTGGTCTCGGGGAAGCACTGGACGTCTTCAAGGAGACCGGCCACTTCGAGGGCGCCGCGCATGTCGGCGGTGGTCACCTTGGCGCTTCCCAGCCGCAGGTTGTCGGCGATGGTTCCCTGGAAGATCTCCGGCGCGCGCACCATGGCGATCTGGGAGCGCAGGTGATCCAGCCGGACCTCACGGATGTCGTAGCCATCCACTTCAACGGTGCCACCGGAAGGTTGGCGCAGGCCGTAGATAACGTCAAGCAGGGTGCTCTTGCCGAAGCCGGTGATGCCAATGCGGGCGCCGGCGCGCAGGTCGAGATTGACGCCGGAGAGGGTCTGGCGGCCGTTGGGGTAGGTGAAGGAGACGTCGGTGAGACGAATGGCGGCGCCGCGCTCGACCGCCGGTAGGGACTCGCCGCCTTTCGATTCCAAGGGCAGGTCCGTCAGATAGCCGAGCTTGTCGACGGCGGCGTTGAGATCGTAGAAGGTCTCCAACTGCTTGCCGAACTTCGAGAAGCCGCTCACCACCAGGGTGACGACGAGTTCGGCGGCGATCAACTGGCCGAGCGTGAGTTGGCGGTTGATGACGAGCAGGCCGCCGACGCCGAGGAGGGCGGAACTGGCGAGGGCGTGGAGCAGGAGCGAGGCCGAGATCTGGCGGAGCAGGATGCGGAAGTGCTTGGCGCGGTAGCCGAGGTACTCACTGACCAGAGCGTCGGTCCGCTCGACCGCGAAGGCGGCGCCGCGGGTCGACTTGAAGGTGGCCTGCCAGCGAGCCACTTCTTCGAGCCAGGCGACCAGCGAGTACTTCGCCTTCGACTCCTTGACGGAGGTCGTGATGGCGCCGCGGCCCATGGGGAACAGGATGATGACGATGCAAACCAAGAGGACGAGGTCGAAGGCGAGCAGCCAAGGATGGTACACGGCCAGCAGCAACATGCCCATAACGGTCTGCATAAAGATGGTCAAGCCGTCGATGAGTAGGATAGCGCCCGCTTTCTGGACGGTGACTACATCCAGGAAGCGATTCACCAGTTCCGGGCCGTGGTGGGCGTCAAAGGCTTCGATGCGGGCCCGCAACAGACGGGACAGCGAATTGGTGGCGACGCGGACGAAGATGCGCCGCTGCATCATTTCGACGACGTAGGTGCGCATGGCCTGGAGGACGGCCGAGAAGCCGAGGCCAGCGAGCACGGCGAGGGTTAGGAAGACGAGGGGCTGGAGGACGGTGCCGAAGGCAATGGTATTGACGACGGATTGGACGGCAACGGGGACGACTAGGGATAGGAGGCCGATGGCGATGGAGTAGATGACGGCGACCCAGAGTTCGGTGGACTCGGTCCGGAGCCAGCCGCGAAGGCGCTGGGTGGGAGAGAGATGGGGCTGGTGAGCAGACATCGACATCTAGGAGAAGTATAGGGGCGAGCCGTACACATGTCAAGATATTTGAATCTGTCAATATTTAGATGTTTGACTTTTAGAAAAAGTAAATGTATCCTGACCCTGAGTTCCTTTTATGCCTGCCCGTTCCGCCGTTTCCAAAGAACTTGCCAAGCTTCTGGGCGTGCTCTCGCACCCGCACCGGATCCGCATCATAGAAGAGTTGCGGGACCGCGAGCGGGACGTAAATTCGCTGCAGGGGTTGCTGGGCGTGGCGCATTCCGGGGTGTCGCAACACCTTGCGATTCTCCGTTCTCATCGGCTGGTAGCGGAGCGGCGAGAGGGCCGGCACGTGTTTTATCATCTGTCGCAGCCGAAACTGGCAGGTTGGTTGGTGGACGCGCTGCAGTTTCTGGAAATCAGCCGGACAGAAGCGGCGGAGTTTCAGGCGGCGCTGGAGGAGACGCGGACGTTGTGGGGGGAGCCGGCGGAGCGTAGTAATTAGGCCTGACACCTCGGGCTTGGGTGTGGGAGGGGAGTATTCGGTTGGCAAAGAACGGGTGGCATTTCGCCCGGCTGCGGGGGTAAGGGTTGCGTTTGGGGTTCGTCAGGCGGCCCGGGTGGGCTGCTGGCGGGCCTTGGGGGCGATGCCGGGGGGCTCCGGCTGGCTTCGATCGGTCAGGCGCACGATCTTGGCGACGTCTATTAGGGCCGAGATGGAATTGAGCGACTTTTCGCCGGGGGTTCCGGTGTAGTCGGCGGCGACTCTGTTGGTCTGGAGCGAGGCCAGGAGGCGCATGTTGGCCTGGAAGGCTCGCTCGTTGCGATTTTGGTAGCGGAGGAGCCGGTTGTAGCGGCGCTCGGCGTCTTCCGGAAGATCGGGGAGGTTTAGCAGCTCCGGGACTTCTTCGCAGTTGAACTCGGCGGCTAGTTTGTCGAGTTGGACGGCGATCATACGCA
>CAYLPH010000001.1:45351-244554 GCA_964385495.1 uncultured Candidatus Solibacter sp. | reverse complement strand
TCCCTATGTTTTCAACACGCCTACTTACGACCCGCTACCGTTTTGGACAGCAGTGTGCGCGCGCAGAAGACCGCCAAACACTGGCGGAAGAATTCTCAGATGCCATACAGAAGTTTCATCTGCTTCTTGACAGATACTGCCTGGTGGCTTCTGCGCCGCGCAAAACCTAGCCCACACTAACAAGACTCTCTGCGAACATTAACACTTTCGAACATATTTCGCATGACTACAGTTCTTGACCAACTGAACAGGAAACTATGGGGACACGTCGAGCGATGGGTCAGGCCGCTGGCCGCTTGGCATCTCCGCCGCCATCTTGTGCTCGAGTACAGGCAACAGGTGTATTCGCGGATGAATGAAAGACCGATTGAGTGGAGGTTCGCGCTCCAACAGGCGATGTTGGTCAGCCCCCAGACGATTCTGGATGTTGGCACCGGGCGAACGGCGTTTCCGCATCTACTTCACAACTGCGGGTTCGTTGTCACGGCGATCGACAACGTCTCGGACTATTGGAAGCCAGGAGCCTTCAGCAATCGTCACTTTCATGTGATCGACGACAATATCTTGCGGCCTAAGCTGACCGGAGAGTTCGACATGGTCACTTGCATCAGCGTGCTGGAACACATTCCCGCTCATCACCAAGCAATCGACTCCATGCTCGCGTTACTAAAGCCAGGAGGGCACTTAATGCTGACATTCCCCTACAATGAGAACCGTTACGTAGAGAATGTTTATAAGCTTCCTGAAGCTGGGTACGGTCAGAAGTTCTCCTACCCTTGCCAAGTTTATTCTCGAGCCGAACTGAACCGGTGGCTACGGGATGGACGTGCCAGAATCGTCGAGCAGGAGTATTGGCAATTCTTCTCAGGCGAACTCTGGACATTTGGTGAGCCGCTGCGGCCGCCGCGTCAAGTGGGGCCGACAGAACTACATCAATTGACCTGTCTACTCATACAGAAATCGCTGACGCCGGACACTCGGCCAAGCCCAACGCATAGGTCAACCGAATGAGGTTATCCCAGTTAAGGCCTTGGTTCGGTGCCGCGCCGACAGGTGCATTTCGCTATTTTGTCCCGTGGTACATCAGCCAAAAGCCCGGTCGATCCCCCCTCCGCGACCAACGCCCTTGGATCAATTTTCCAGCACTGAATTGGCTGGAGCGCTTTCTCAACCCCACCATGATGGTGTTCGAGTGGGGCGCTGGTGGTTCGACCCTCTTCTTCAGTAGTCGCGTGGCGAAAGTCATCTCTACCGAACACGATCCGCAGTGGTTCGAGCACGTCAGGCGGACGATCACTTCGTCCCACGTCACGAATGCTGAATGTCGCTTTGTCCCGCCGATCCCTTTTGCAATCTCCGCTGACGCTGTTGACGTCAATCATACCGGGGAGCGGCCGTGCTACCAGTCAGGACTGGACAAGTACAAAGGACAGAGCTTTGAGAGCTACGTGAGAGCGGTTGATGCATTCGCGGATCAATCGCTCGATGTAGTCCTGATTGACGGGCGAGCGCGCATGGATTGTTTGCGGCATGCAGCCGGTAAGATCAGCCGTGGCGGAGCGCTAATCCTCGACAATTCCGATTATCCGCGATATAGGCAGTCGCTACGCCGATTGCCTGAGGTAATGGCAAACTGGAGGCGGACCTCCTGGTACGCCCCTGGGCCGTATTCATCGTTTCCATTTTGGGAGACGACGGTCTGGCAACGGCCAGCGTGATGAGGGCGATAAGAGTTCCTAATCGCAACGCACGTCTCGACACTGATTCACGATAACCATAGCTTGTCCGTAACCTTATCATCCTATGCCCAAAGCAGTCGTTCATGTGGTCGGCGCCCGGCCCAATTTCATGAAGGCGGCGCCGCTGATTCGCGAGTTGGACCGGTATCCCGACGAGTTCGCGCAGACTTTGATTCACACCGGCCAGCACTACGATGCAAATATGTCGCGCATTTTTTTCGAAGAATTGGGCCTTCCAAGTCCGCACGTGGATCTGGAGGTGGGCTCCGGTTCGCACGCCAATCAAACTGCTGCCATCATGGTGCGTTTCGAAGAGGTAGTCCGCTCCCAACCGCCGGACTGGGTGGTGGTATACGGCGACGTGAACTCGACGCTGGCCTGTACACTGGTATGCGCCAAACTCGGCATCCGCGTCGCTCATGTTGAGGCTGGCCTGCGCTCCCGCGACCGTTCGATGCCGGAGGAGATCAACCGGGTGGCGACCGATCAACTCGCGGATCTATTGTTCACGCCATCGGCCGATGCTGATGAGAATCTGCTCGCCGAGGGAATACCAGCGTCGCGGATCAAGTTTGTCGGCAACATCATGATCGACACGCTGGTGCGCTTACTCCCTGAAGCTGAGAATCGCTGGCCAGTGCTCCGTGAAGCCCTGAATCTGGATAACTATGTTCTCGTCACGCTGCATCGCCCATCGAACGTGGACGACCGCGTGGGTCTCCGCAGTCTGCTCGATATTCTTAAGGAGATTAGTGCCAGCCGGACGGTTGTCTTCCCCATGCACCCTCGGACCCGCTTGCGGGCACAGGGGTTAATGGGTGACCTTACCGGTGGTGATTTGCGTCTAGTGGACCCGTTGGGTTACCTCGAATTCCTGAGCCTTCAGCGTCACGCTGAGTTTGTCATTACCGATTCAGGCGGAATCCAGGAGGAAACCTCGTTTTTGGGTGTTCCGTGCTTGACAATTCGTCCCAATACCGAACGCCCAGTTACGATCACCCACGGAACAAACCAACTGGTGAAGCGGGACCGCACCTGCCTGCTCGACGCTGTCGAGACAGCTCGCAAGAAATCAAGTATTTCCAATCGGCCCCCCATCCCTTTATGGGACGGGAAGGCCGCGAAACGCATTGCCAAAGTCCTTCGAGAGTTCGATTGCCGCAGCCAGGTGCTGCACGAACAACGTCACTAAGCATGAGCGTGCCACCATATTCCGATTCTACCCACTCCTCTATATGTTGAGTACCACTGCGGAATCCCATTTCCGGCCCGCTCATTTTGTGAGCGCCGCCTTACCTGATCAATCCGGGTACAGCCTTCGCACCCAGTCCCTCCTGCGAAGTCAAATGCTCCTCGGCATGGATCCAGTGGCCATTGTCGAGCCTGCCTCTAAGTTGCTACCGGCAGACCGGGTTCTGCCTGGTGGGCTGGCTGTGCACCGGGTGGAGGGAATTTCGTACCTCCGCCTCACTGAACCCAATCGGTGGCGACGCGAGGCTATGCGGTTTGGGGATGCGATGCGCAAACGTCGGGTGCGCGGCAGTTCGCGCTTCCTTCCGCGCTATGAACTAACCACCGATGCAGGCATCGCGTTCGCTCACGCGTTGCAATCCACGCTGCAACAGCGCAACATCATGCATGCGCACACGTCGCTGGAGTCCGCCCGCCTCGCCCATGAGGCCGCGCGGTGCCGCGGGGTGCCCTTTGTTTACGAACTGAGGGGATTCTGGGACTACACCGGCGAGGCGGAGAATATGAGTGCTATGGGAACCCTTACACTCGCTGATTGGCGGGCACAGTCGAATGGGTGGGCGAAGCGGGCCGATGCTGTAATTACACTCGGGTTGGCCATGCGCGGTGAGTTGATTCGCCGCGGCATCGATCCCTCTCGAATCTATCTCGTCGAAAACGCAGTTGACATTGAGAAATTTCGGCCACCCAAGGCCAAAGATGCGGCCGTCAAGGATCGGCTCAGGTTGCAGGACCGCTTCGTCGTTGGCTACGTGACCAACGTCCGCCGCATGGAAGGTGTCGATGTGCTCTTGCGCGCGATACAGGTGCTGCTGCGCAAGGGCGTACCGGTCAGCTTTGTTTTGGTAGGGGACGGCCAACATCTGCCGGTCCTCCGGCAACTGGCTGATGACATGGGTATCACCGACCAAGTGCGCTTCACCGGGCGCGTGCCCCACAATGAAGTGCTTGACTACTACAGTGTATTCGATGTCTTCGTGGTGCCGCGTCTAAACCTGCCCGTATGTCAACTCGTCACCCCGATGAAGCCGTTGGAAGCGCTGGCGCTGCAGTTGCCAGTTGTCGTTAGCGATGTCCCGGCCCTCAGGGAACTCGTACAAGACGGTAAGACGGGTTTCTCGTTCGTTGCCGAAGATCACGAAGACCTGGCGCGGGTGTTACAACTTCTTCACCAGAATTGCGATCTCCGCATGCGTGTTGCCGAACAGGGTCGCGCCTGGGTTGAGGCGGAACGCACTTGGGCGCGCATGGCCGGGAAGACGGAGGAACTCTATCGCGCACTGCTTCCTGAATGCTCAATAAATGGATCCAATGTATCCGCCAGATAAGCGACAACTTGCTCTTGCCGCGCAGGACAGACTCACCACTATGTCCTCTTGCAAAGCACAAGAAGATACCTCCATCCTCGTAGCCTTCGAGAAGCGGTTACGCGCAAGGACCGGCTTCTCGTTCCTTCGCCTGGGGGATGGGGAACTCAGCTTTATGCTCCGCACGCAAGCGGGATTGGAACCGGCTCCAAGGCAGGTGTTCTTGTCGTGCGAGAGGCCAGTGGGTGGGCCTGGGCTGGCATCAGCACACTACGAACGCCTTCTGGCTGCCTACGAGAATTGTTCGTATTTGGACCGATGTGTACCCATCGCCTACGTCGCGGAGCATCTTCCGTCACTTCGATGGCGTCGACGTGTCCCCCTCGCGGAAGATGTGCCTTTCGAATGGCAGGCAGGTCGACTCTTGAATACTTGGGTCGTGCAGTGTGCCAAGCAGTACTTCGCCTCCCGAAAGGTGCTTATCTGCGGAGCTGAGGCCGCCCTCCTTCGGGAGTTGTTCGCCGATCCCGGGTATCGTTCCATTGCGTCTGAATACTTTGACTTCGAAAGTCTCCCGGTGATTCTCCAACCTCGGAATGACGGCGCTACCCTGTCGCAGGACATGGATGGCATCAAACAAGACATTGCCCGTGCAATTGAACGTTACCAGATAGAAACGGTTATGCTGGCACTAGGCGGGGCTTCGAAGATACTGTGCTATGAATTGGCAACCGAGTTCAACATAGTAGCACTGGACATCGGCGCTATTCTTCGAGGCTGGACTTATTCGGGTAGTGTTGGCTACGCACCGAACCGTTCAAACCACCATATCCGGCTGTTGCGGGTACCATTCTCGATCTACATGTCTGCCCTGCGGCGCGCCCACCCTTGTTTGTCTGTGGGTGAGCAAACCGCCAAGGCTCACGCACAATTGTGCCTTGAACTTCAATTGCAAGACTATGCGCGATCCGCGCCATCCGATCTACAGCGTGGCGGCAAAGTCGATATACGTCCCGAAACACGACGTCGCTTCCAGGAAGCTTACCGCCACTACCGCCGTGACATCGTTCCGATTGCCCGGAAAGATCGCTTAGCGCGGCGTCAATTGCGCGAGTTCAGACGCTGGCGACTGGTCAAGGGTCTTGGATGGGATGGACGATTGTTTCAGGCGGCTCTGAAGCTCCGATCGTTCGTCAGGCGAATGCTTGCGCCAAGGCGGCTCGATGAGCGCACTCCTCCAGTATTGTGAGATGACATTTACCTTTGCCAAGGAAAGAAATGATGCCACGGCTTTTTGGAATGATGACCGTCCGAAACGAAGGAGATGTAGTGGGGGAAGCGCTGAAACGCGCTGCTGCATTTCACGAACGAATCTATGTTGTGGACTGCGGGAGTACTGATGATAGCATCGAGGTGGTAAAGCGCTGCGCTACAGATTGCCCGAACATTCGGTATCTTGGAACAGTTGGACCACATCACTCAAGACAGGTGAAGCGCCACATCTGGGTCCGTTTTCGCAGAGAAATCGGTTGGGGAAGTTGGTGGTCCGTGGTCGACGCCGACGAGTTTCTTCATGAGGATCCCGCGCCGGTGATCTCCCAAGCCGAAGGCGAACTCGCGGATCATATCTTTGCGATCTTTGCCAACTTCTACTTGACCAAGGCTGAAGCGGCCGCGTGGCATGGCGGAAGTGAAGGACTGGCTGATAGGTCGCGAAGCATCGCTGAGCGGCGGCGTCTATATCGAATGCATACGACTCAGATCCGAATGTTTCGTAACCTACCGTGGCACTGGTGGAACTCTGATGTCCACCATCCGAAATTCCTCGCCAAGCCGTGCACCCGAAGATTAGTCTACCGACACTATCAGTATCGCGATCCGGTCCAGATTCAGCAGCGGATCGACACTCGGCGAGAGTGGGTCGGCGACCGAGCAGTGATCACAGACAACCCTCATTGGGACAGGGTGCGAGCGCAGCAGGCGTTTCATGATGACAATGATCCATCACTGAGACTCTATCAACCCGGTGGTGCGCTGGTTCCCGACCCTTTGGTAGCGGATCACCAACTTGGTCAGACTCTACGTCGCTCGGTCGCAAAGTATGCCTACGCTGTCTTGCGCTACGGCTACGGTGCCCTCTTCCAACCAAGCTCTGATCAATTCTGGGAGCGCGCTCTTTTATGACGGTGTTCTGCCGACGTGCTTGGTCGGTTGTCAACTTGACTGGTGTCTATTTCAGGGAGTACCGCCGAGCATCGAGAGAGTCCACATATGAACTGCCGTTGTGGGTCGCATGCCGTGAGTTTCCGGCCTGGATTCTGTCGCAGGATTCAAAGGCACATCCAAAGCTTCGCGACAGGCCATGGTTGTCCTCGAGCGCAGTTGAGAAACTCGCCAAGTTGATGCCGCAGGGAGCGACTGTTTTCGAGTATGGAAGCGGCTCATCAACGATGTTCTTCTTGCGGCGGGGTGCAACGGTTCATTCGGTGGAACACGATGGGACATGGTTTAGCATCGTCCGGGAAGCGGTTGCCGATCAGCAGCTTAATCGCTGGAAGGGCTTTCTGCGTAAGCCCATACAGACAAAGACGAAGGCCACAGAGTGCATTTCCGATCACCCTGACTGGACGTCACACGATTTCTCGGAATACGTGACGGTAATCGAAGAATATCCGGATCGCTCGTTCGATATAATTTTGATAGATGGCCGAAGTCGTCCGGCATGTTTGTTTCACGCCTTGCCTAAGGTAAGGCCGGGCGGAGTAATCGTATTCGACAATGTGGAGAGAAAGCGTTATCGGGACGCCATACGCACGCTTGATGATTCCTGGTGGGTGCTGGTACTCGGCGGACCAACACCAAGGATTAAGCAGTTCACGCAAACAGCCTTCATCTTTCGGCACTCGGCAGCCGAATGATTAGCGAAAGGTATTTGTCGAGTGAGCGATCCAAATGCACAACGTCTTGGCATTGAAGGAACTCTGAAGGCTTCACTTAAGCCTGGGTGGGTAGAATGACAAGTCGCAGGTGGCAGGGCCTCTTAAGTCGACTCCGTATTCAGGTTTTCCGTCTCGGGGGCATGCGCGTCGGGCATTCGTGTCGCCTAGAGCGGATTCGTGTTCGCAGGTTGAGCCAGATCTCTCTGGGCGATAGAAACGCGCTGACCGAAGGCTGCTGGCTGTGGCCAATCGACGAGCAGCACACAGGTCTGCGGATCCAGATCGGAGACTGCAACTTCTTCAACCGAGACTGTATGCTCGACGCCTGTCAATCTATCGAAATCGGCGATCATAATATGTTCGGCCCTGGTGTTTATATCACCGACTCCAACCACACGGTTCGACCGGACACGTGGGTCGCAAACAATCCCATGAACCGGGGCAAAGCAAAGATCGGCAACGGGTGTTGGATTGGGGCTCGTGCCGTAATCTTGAAGGATGTGGAGTTGGGCGATCACTGCGTCGTCGCGGCTGGAGCGGTGGTCACGAAGAGCTTTCCAGCTAAATCCCTGATCGGCGGCGTGCCCGCTGAGTTGATTCGCACTCTCGACTAATGCGTACCGAGTCGCTATCGGTTATCATTGCCACGCGTAATCGCCCGGAATTGTTGCGGCAAACATTGGACAGCCTCGAGAACCAGTCGAGGCCGCCCCAGCAAGTGTTCGTGGTCGATTCGTCCGACGGCAGCGAAACCGCACAACTGGTGCGATCGTGGGAAGGAAAGCTACCTCTCGAGTACCTGATCTCCTCTATACGCAGTGCCGCACGACAGCGTAACGAGGGCGCGTCCCAAACGACGGGTTCGCTGCTACTCTTCCTTGACGATGACGTAGTACTGGAACCGGCTTTCATCGAGAAAGTGGTCGCCGTGTTTGAATGCGACCGGGAGGGTGTTGTGGGCGGGGTCAGCGGGACCATCGTCAATCAGACGTTCAGCGAACCAAGCTCTATCAACCGGTTTTTGCTGCGTTTCTGCATCGGGCATGCCGAAGGGGGTTATGCTGGTCGTGTGGTGGGACCTGCCGTCAACTTTCTCCCCCGAGACGACGGTCGCGGATTGCAGACAGTGGAGTGGCTTCCCTCGGGCTGCGTCACCTATCGCCGGGATGTGTTTATGACGGAGCAGTTTCCCGAACACTACACGGGCTATTCGTACGCCGAGGATCTACATCTTTCGACAAGAGTGGGTCAGCGACACAAACTTCTTAACACTACCGAAGCCCGGCTCTTCCATGAAGACGCGGGGAAGTCCACGCATCGGGACTGGGTGGCTCTAGGAGAAAGCATCGTGATCCACCGCCATGAGATCATGATCGGCATTCTCAATCGGAGATCCGTGGGCATGCATTTGCGCCTCTTCTGTTATGAGGGTCTATACCAGGGCTTGCTTGCCCTTCGAGAATTCCTCCGGACGCGGAACCGAAGCGGTCTCGAGCTCCAGTGGGGTCGGTTTCGCGGTCTTGCGAAAGTGTTGTTGTTGCCATCGGAGACCGGCGCGCCGCGATGACTCCGCTCGTTACCGTTATGATTGCCACGCGCAACCGGCCAGTCGAACTAGAGGACTCGCTTCAACAGCTTTGCAAGATCTCTTACGAGCCGGTCGAACTGTTGGTCGTCGATGATGCTTCGGACATACCCATCGAGGCGCTGATCCGCCGGTACTTCCCGGCTGCCCGCTACGTTCGCAAAGAGTCCAACGCCGGACAATGTAAGCGCCGCAGCGAAGCGTTCGACTTGGCTAGTGGCAAGTACATCTTGCAGTTGGACGACGATGCCGCTCCCGTGCAGTCCGGTGGTCTGCAGCGAGCAGTAGATTTTCTGGAGAAGAACCCGCGGATCGGCCTGTTAAGCTTCTATATCTTCAACGGACCTGAGTTGCCTGAAGAGCCTCTGCACCCCGCAGATGCCAAGTATGCGACCTCTTTTGTGGGCTGCGCCGCTCTCATCCGCAAGAGCGCAGTAGCCGAGACGGGCGGCTATGTTGAGTCTTATGGCAATGAGTGGGAGGAAGAGGAGCTCAGCCTGCGCCTGCTGAAGGCCGGCTGGGCACTCTATTTTTTCGCTTCTGTCGTGATCCACCACAAGGTCACGCCGACGAACCGTAGGACTGATCGAACCTGGATGCGGGGCTTGCGGAACAAACTGTGGGCGCATGTGATGCATTTCCCAACGAGGCGGTTGCCACTCGAAATGGGATGGACGCTGGCAGTGGGCTGTCTGGATGCCATCCGCCTATTCCGAGTGCATCGTTTTCTGCAGGCACTGGGGCTGTTCGCGGTTGGGCTGCCTCGTGCGTTGCGGCTACGGGAACCGATGTCAGACCTTGCGCTGAGACGGTATGACGCGTTGCGGTTTCGTGGGGTTTACACGGCGGAAGAGTTCGCCGACCCGCCTGCGATAGGCTGGGCCGACATCCGTGGGTGGCTTAAGCGGTGGCGAAACCGCCCGCGCCAGCGCAGCGTTTGGGACCGCCGCCCCGGCGATCGGGGGGAATGCGAGACCGTGAAGTTCGTGCACGAATACCAGCGCGATCGCCAGTCCAAGTAGATGCGCGCGGTCCTGGTTTCCAACATCACGCACTACCACCATCTAGCTGCGGGGCTGGCGGGGGCGGGATACCTGGCGCGCTACATCACAACACTGTGCCCTTACCAGGAGGATGCGATTCCGGGGTGGCTCTCCGGGTACTGGCAGCGGAAACTCGAAGGGAGGCGGCTCACGCACATTCCACGGGAACGAGTGCGGCAGGTGTGGGCGGCCGAAGGAGTGCAGCGGTTATTACCTGCGACGCGTTTGGTCTCACGCGACCGCGGTGACTGGGCGAACAATTATCTCTTTGATTGGCTGGCCAAGCGCCACATCCCCGAGTGTGACGTGCTCCATTTTGTGAGCAGCGTCGGGCTGGCCTGTGCGCTTCAGGCGAAACGCCGCGGGGCGACGACCGTTTGCGATGTGCGCCAGGAGCATCCCTTCTTTCAGAAGCGGCTGCTGGAAGAAGAGTCGGCTCGCTACGGATTGCCGTTGAACGTCTCAGGGGCAAGTTACCAAAGCAAAGTGCTCGATGAGCTTGCGGTAGCCGACTATATCATTGCTCCGTCCGAACACGCGAAGCGCACCTACGTGGCGGAGGGGTTTGCGCGTGACCAGGTCCTGCCGCTGCCGTTCGGAGTCGATCTGGAGCAGTTTCAACCGGCGGCCGGGGGGCCATCGCAGAAGTTCCAGATCCTCTACGCCGGCGCCATCACGCTTCGCAAGGGCCCGCAGTATCTTTTAGAAGCTTTCCGGCAGGCTCGACTGCGCGAGGCCTCGTTGACACTTGTGGGGCCGCTCGATCCCGCATTCCAGCCGATTCTAGCGCGGTATGAGGGGATTTGTAGGGTGTTGCCGCCGCTACCCAAGTCCGACCTGGCCCGGTTATATGCCGAAAGCTCCGTCTTCGTTCTGCCGTCGCTCGCGGATTCGTTCTCTCTGGCGACGCTGGAGGCTATGGCGTGTGGCATCCCAGTGATCGTAAGTGAGAACACCGGTGCCGCCGATCTAGTTAGCAACGGACGAAACGGATATGTCGTGCCCATCCGGGACGCTACGGCGTTAACGGAGCGGCTAACGGAATTGTACTCCGACCGGGAACGCTGCCTGGCCATGGGACGGGACGCGCGGCAAGCCGCGTGCCGTATGACGTGGGAGCGATATGCCCGGTCGGCAGTGGCTCTCTATCAGTTTCAGTTTCAAAAAGACGCCGCCTGATGCGTAAGCCGCTCCGCGTCCTGATGCTGGCGTCGTATTTTCCGAAGCCCACAAATCCGCTGATGGGAACGTGGGCCCTGTCGCAAGCGCAGGCCCTCCGACGCCATGGTCTGGAACTAGAAGTTGTTTCGCTGACGTCGTGGGTGCCGAAGGCATTGGCGGTCACAAATGGGGCAAAGGCGTATGCGACTTGTCCCGGCGTCCATGACTGGGATGGGCTGCGTGTCACTTACCCACGTTGGCTGGTGTATCCGGTGAAGCCATTCCGTCCCTGGAGCGACCAGCATCCGGGGGTCCCGATGAGGCTCGGGTGGCGATCGGCGCAACGGGTTCTAGGCCAGGCGGTGCAACGGCTGCGGCCAGACGTGATCTATGCGCACCACACTGCTGTCAACGGCTACCTGGCCCTGCGATTGAAACAACTCTTCCACGTTCCGTACGTGATCACGGACCATGATTTTGACGAGATTGACAGTTGTGCCCACTGGCCTGACCGGCGGCGGTTCTTTGCGCCGATTGTGGAACAGTCGGCGGCAATGGTCGCGGTGGCCTCGCGCATGGCGACTTCAATGCAGCGGCTGTTTCCCGCCGCACGTGTCTGCGCCGTTCCTAATGGAACCGACGAGATTCCGGCTGGGATGTTCGAGAATCCGCGGCCGGAAGAAATTCGCGGGCGTACCGTCATCTTCAGTTGCGGCGCTTTCTATGAGCGTAAGGGCTTTCCTCTGTTAGTGGAAGCTTTCGCGAAGGTGGCGCAGCGACATCCGGGAGCGATTCTGCGCATTGCCGGGGACGGGGTGCAACGCCCTGCGGTGGAAGCGGCGATTGGACGGCACCGTCTAGACGGACAGGTCCAGCTGTTGGGGTTTCAAACGCACCGCGCCGTGCTGCAGGAGATGGTATGGGCGGATGTGTTTGCCTTGGTTGGCTGGGATGAACCCTTCGCGACGGTCTTCTCAGAGGCGATGTCGGCCGGAACACCAATCGTTTGTGCGAGCGATGGGGGCATCACCGATGTTTTGCAGCATGGGGTTCATGGCCTGACGGTGCGCCCGAAGGATGTGGGCGATGCGGCTGCCGGGCTCGGACGGCTCTTAGAGGAGAGGGGGCTACGAGAGACACTGGGGCGGAATGCGAAGGATCTGTTCCGCACCCGGTTGGGTTGGCATCACAATGCGGACGCGATGTGCCGTCTCTTTGAAGGTGCCTTGCGCCATGCTTGAGACTTGGATTTCCATCACGGCGGCGATTTGTGGTGGGGCAGGACTGCTCGCATATGTCGCGTACAAAGATACGCTGCATCCGATGTTGTATCTGATGGGAATGTGCGCGTTCATGTACGTGTACATGCCGCTGGAACTTCTCCGCGACGGAGATCTCTATTCCTTTGTAACTGAGGAGCAGGCCGTTTTTGGGCAGCAGATCATCGCCGGGTGCCTCCTGGTGATGGCGCTGGGCTGCCTCGCAGGAAGCGGCACGCGAGTCAACGCAACTGCGGGGGAATGCGGGCGTTTCGTGAACCCGACGCTACTCCGGCAAGGCGCCTACGCGATTGGTGGGACGGGATTGCTTTGTTGGTCTATCACGATTCAGGGTGCGGGAGGTTTGGTCAACGCCTTCAGCCATGTGTACGGGATGGGTTGGAGTGAGTTTGGATTTATTCGCGAAGGGATCTACCTGTTGATTGCGGCGCTCCTGCTGTTGCTGGCGCCGGAGACCTTCGCTCCGAAGAACAAATTCTGGCAACTCGCGGTTTGCCTGCTGGCCTTTCCGTGGGTGATCCAAGGGCTTCTGGGGGCGAGGCGCGGCCCGACGATCGTGATTGTGACGACTCTGGTAATGTCGTGGTACCTCGCTCGGGGGAAAAGACCGGCCTTGCCGCTGCTTGTGGGTGGAGCCGGTGCGCTAGGCTTCTTCGTCCTGTTTCTAGTTACAAACCGCAGTGAGATCTACATCGGGAGCGACTTTGAGGTCAGCACGGAGAACGTGGGGAAGTTCTTCGAGGCGGATCCGGCCAACGAGTATATTTTTGCCATCGGGTGCATCACGACTTCGCACCAGACTGGCTATTTCTTCTGGGGCCGGCGGTACCTGGCGCAGATCCTAGTTCGGCCCATCCCGAAGCAGATCTGGCCGACCAAGTATGAGGATTTCGGCGTGCCGGAACTGCTGCAGAACGCGGGCGTGGCTGGCCCGGGTTTGGAGACGGTGATGGGCTGGCAAGAGATTCCGGGCGCAGCGGCAGGGATGGTTGGAGATTTCTGGGTGGAGCTTTCCTGGCTTGCGATTCCGCTTTGCGGGTTTATTGGATGGGGGTATGGCTACGTTTGGCGTCGCGCGATTACGGAGCAGCGGTTTTGGACCACGTTTTATATGATACTGACGCTGCTGTCGCTCTATATGGTGACGCAGAGCGGAGAAGCCGTCATTTTCCGATTTATCGCCCTCACACTACCCTCCTATTACGCGTGGAAGAATGCCATGCAACCCGCGACCGTTCCGACCTATGCGCCTGCTGCATATACTCCCCTCGCTTAGTCAGCGCTATGGCGGGCCGTTGCGGGTGGCGCTGGACGTTCCCGCACAGTGCCTGGCGATGGGTATGGAAAGTGAGATCGCGGGTCCAGGGCCTTTCGAGACGCCCGACAATCCGTTTCCATCAGAGCTAATCCATGCGCTGCCTCCCGCCAAGGGAAGTTCGTACTGCTACTCCGATGAAGTTCGCCCCTGGCTGCGGGGACAACTGGGGCGGTTCGACGTGGTGATGCTTCACGGCCTATGGACCTATCCCACGTGGGCGGCAGCAGAGGAGTGCCGGCGGCGGAGAATTCCGTATCTGCACTTCACGCATGGGATGCTGGAGCCCTGGTCGGTTTATGGGCAAGGTGTCGGGAAGGCCGTCAAGAAGCTTGTTTATTGGGGCTTTCGGGAAAGGGGCGTGTGCACGCAGGCACGGTCGCTGCTATGTACGACGCAACGCGAGGCTGACCTTGTGAGGCGGATGTTTGGAGGAGTCCGGACGCCGATTACTGTTCTGCCGCCAACGGGGTTCGATGCGGCCCGCCCCGCACCCGTATCTCCACGGAGGGAGGAACTGCGCGTTCTGGAGGGAACGCGAGTGGCCCTATTTCTGGGACGCGTGCATCCGAAGAAGAATGTCGAGTTTCTGCTCCGGGCATGGGGGCGCGCTTGCCTGGGTAAGGAATGGCGATTAGTTCTGGCCGGGCCAGTGGATTCGGCGTATCAAGCGAAACTGACTCAACTGGTTTCCGAATTACGGCTGGAGGACCAAATCCAGTTCACCGGGTTCGTCTCAAACGAAGACCGCGTGTATCTCTTCCAACGTGCGGACTGGTTTCTGTTGCCATCGCTGCAAGAGAACTTCGGAATCGCGGTAGTGGAAGCGGTGAGCCAGGGGTGTGCCGTGGCGATTTCGGATCGAGTCTATGTGGCGGAGTCTTTTCGTAAGGAATCCGAGGTCCTCCCGCTGGTGGAAAGCGACTGGGTGGAGTTTCTGCGAGAGCGTATGACCAATCTCGAGTGGCGAGAAACGACGGCGGCCGCGGATCGGAGACACTTGCTGGAGAGGTTCGAAATGCGCAAGGTGGCGCGGAGTTGGGTGTCGTCGGTCGAGCGGCTGATCGGCGCCAACTGACCACCATGACAGTGCCGCTTGCCATCATCAGCAATGAGCAGACGCCGTATCGCATCCATCTCCACCGGCGGATCGCGCGTGAGATGCCGGAGGTGATGCTGTGGAGCCTGTTCACGCACGAAGCGGCCAGTTCACCGTGGCCGTACCAGGAGGTTGCGGAGATTCGTCCCGTACGGTTCGGAGAGGGCGAACCCAGCACCCAACAAGGGCGCGTGGACTTGTTTTGGCACGAGTGGGCGAAGGGCGGACGGATTACGGCGTGGCTTGCCCGGCAAGGAATCCGCGCTGTCGTGCTTGGGGGCTATAACGATCCTGGACGGATTCGCATCCTGCGCTGGTGCGATGGCAATGGGATTCGGTGCTTCCTGTTCGGCGACAGTAACATCCTGAATGACCAACCCACGGGCATTCGAAAGATAGTGAAGAGCGCCGTGCTTCCGCGGCTGCTCGGCTTGTGTGCCGGGGCGCTCTACTGCGGCAAGCTCGGCAAAGCTTACTTCGAGCGGTACCTTGTTCCGGCGGATCGGCTTTTCCCGTTTCCGTATGAGCCGAACTATAGCCAGATTGAAATGATTTCCGCCGGCGAGCAAATGGCGGTGCGAGCGCGGTTCGAATTGCCACCGCAAGGCAGGCTGCTACTCTACAGCGGGCGACTGGTCTCAGTGAAGCGTGTGGACCTATTGTTGGATGCGTTTTCGCAGATTGCGGAGGACCGCCCGGACTGGAACTTGGTAATCGCCGGTGACGGGCCGCTGCGGGCCGGGTTGGAGGGATCAATTCCGGCTCCGCTTCGTAACCGGGTGACCTGGACAGGGTTTGTGGAGGATTCCGCGACCCTGGCGGCCCTGTATGCCACCTGCGATGCTTTGGTGTTACCGAGCGATCGGGAGCCCTGGGGTGTGGTGGTTACCGAAGCTGCGGTGCGCATGGCGATTGTCGCCAGCACGGCAGTAGGGGCGGCCGCCGATGTGGTTCGGGATGGCATCAACGGTCGAATTTTCGCGGCGGGAGACGCGGGAGGATTGGCCGCTGCCCTGCAGGAGGTTACGGATCCTGTAAAGATCGATGGGTTCAAGGCGTCGTCGCCGGTCGTGTTGGATGAATGGCGCCGCCAGATGGATCCGGTGGACGGGTTGCGATGCGCGCTACGTTCGGTGGGCCTGCTTCGCTGAGTATGGCCACGCTCAACCTCGCCGCCTTCACAAACGATTGGTATACCCCGGGGCGATCACGTCTGGTGCAGGTAGTCTGGTTCTTTATAGGTCTGCCGATGCTGCGGTGTCCGGTGCTGCCGGGATCCGAGTTGCGGGTGCGCCTGCTGCGAGTATTTGGAGCCAAGGTGGGGAAGGGCGTGGTAATCAAGCCGGGGGTGCGGGTGAAGTATCCCTGGCGACTTAGGGTGGGCGACCATGCCTGGATTGGCGAGGATTCCTGGATCGATAATCTGGGCGATGTAAGCTTAGGAGCGAACTCCTGTGTTTCGCAGGGGGCCTATTTCTGTACGGGGAATCACAACTGGAACGATCCAGCGTTTGGGTTGGTGGTGAAGCCGATTGAGGTGCGGGACGGGGCGTGGGTGGCGGCGAAGGCGTTTGTGGGTCCTGGGGTAACGGTTGGGATGGGTGCGGTAGCGGCAGCGGGCAGTGTGGTGGTGCGAAGTATTCCGGATTGGGAAATCCACGCCGGGAACCCCGCGCAGTGCGTAGGGACCCGGCGCTTATAGGCGGACGCTACCTAAGGCCGACGGCTGCCTCGGACTTTACGAAGGTGTTCGTGAAGTCGAAGTAGCGGATTTGTGAGAATCTCGATGTGCGCAGGTCGAGCGTGCAGGTGTTCGCTCCCGGCCACTGGCTGGCTTCGCAGAACAAGGTACTGCTTGCAAGATCAGTCAGGTTCATTCCGAAGTAGACGCGCATCTTTACTGGGTAGGAATGAACGGTGGCCGGCGTCCCGGTGAACGAGTGCTGGCGACCGCTGGTCTTGTCGGTAACGACAATGGTCGAATTTTCCCTCTGGGCTTCCTGAATTAGGGTCTCAATGGCGGTCAGTTGCGGCGGGTACATCTGCTGTGGCTGGGCATAAAGTGGGATGTCGCCACCCTTGATACCCGCTTTAAAGTCCGCCGCGTTACTCAGCCAGCAAGTGTTCCGGCAATCACTCAACTGAATCCCCATGGCACCCTCGGGGTAGGTCCAGCGCCAGGGGACAGGCGAGAATCTGGGGTCGCCTGAATTACGCGGATCCGTGAACGGTATGGAGGTGGAGAGGTGATCCATAGTCTCCTGTTCGGGAATCAATAGGATACCAGGGAATTCCCGCTGAAGGGCCTTGAAGATGTCGGCTTGGAGTGGGGCGCCACCGACCCAGACTGCTGAGTCAACGTAAAAGAGCGTTGCCTCCCAGCGCTGACGGGCGTACTGGATCTTGCTGCGCAGCAATGCCAGCACGGCAGTCGCGTCGCGGTTAAAGGAGGTTTGGCTCCCGTTGCTGTTGGGAATGAGGGACCAGTTTCTTCCCGCCGTGTCGTAGCAGGCGAAGAACTTCTGCCGGAATGCGCCGTCCACTTTGATGAAGTACTGTTTGTAGTCGTTAGTGGCGTCGAAGCGGCAGGCGGAGGGGACCTTGGTACCCCAGTCGAGATACTGCGGGCGGATGGTGACGCCGACGCGGTAGCCGGCATCGCGAAAGGTTTTGAAGATCTCGTCTACAACTGCATTCATCTCCGGGGCGTAACCGGACGCAAAGACCCGCGGGTCGCCGATGTAGGTAGTTGCATGGTTGAATTCCTGCCCTTCGAGATCCCAAATGATAATGCCCTGAGGACGAACCGGGCGGGCGTTCATGAGCTCGCGCACGCGTTGCGCAGAGGCGATGGCGCGTTGCCGGAACCCATCGACCCTGGAGACATCCAGGAGGGCATCCTGGAAGTAGCCACGCGGGTTGAGTGCACTGCGCTTGGTGCCCTCCGCAATGTACCACTGCATGATGGGACGGCGGTCGGCCCATTTGATGACCGGCGGATTGGCTTCCCGGTAGCTTTGATAAGCCTCTGGGACCCAATGCGGTGCGTACATAGTGGGGTCATTGCTGAACCGCAGATTGTATTGGCGGGTTTTGCTTTCACCGGGTGCTAACTCCAAGATTTGCATCTGGTTTTTGCAGATCCTTGACGCATTACACCAGACATTGACCGTTGTGTCAGCTTTCGTATACTCCTGCCAAATTGCAAAGCGGCCCGAGACATAACTGGCCCAACCCAAAGGATTGCCCGCTCCTACCGTGCCAAACTTAGATTGCGTCGCATCAATTTGCGGGAACTGCAGTCCTATGGCGCTGATCAGAATCTTGGTGAACTTGACGGCACTCTGGTTGGTGAGTTGGATGTTCGCCGAAATGGTGTCCCCTCGTGGCGTGGCGTATCGCGCGACGATTTGAAATCGATTCCCGTTCGCCGAGCAGTCATGCGTGACTGTAGTGGCATTGAAACTGCGGGCGCAAGACGGGGTCGCTTGAACAGTACTCCCCTGGGCGTCGATAAACCAGGCCAGCGTTGCCAATCCTTCGTCGTAACGGTAGTTCCGGTCGGTGCCGTCATAGACCAGGGTTGCAAGTCCTCTGTCCGAGGTTGTAAAGCTGATCGCGGTTTGCTTCTTGAGATTGATGCGGCCCACGTTCGACTGAGTGGTGCCAATGGTTGCGTAGACCCGGACGGTCTGGTCGCCTGTGATCGAGTGCGGGGCGGTATAGCGGCCCGTGGCCGACGTCAACCCCTGTTGGAGGGGGGTGATCGTTCCAACCGCCGGTTCAACGCTCCAGGCAACTGTCTGGTTTGTTGCTCCTTGGTAATGGACCGTGAACACCTTGCTTTCGCCTGACCCCAGATCGACAGACGACGGCGTCAACGTAAGTGTGACCGCCGGCATCAGCGTCACGAGCACCTTCGCGAAAACGGCAGCGTTCGACATGCTTGTTGCAATTATCTCAACAGTCTGTGTCGCGGTCACGACGCTCGGGGCGGCGTAGACGGCGCGGAGTCCGCTGGTCGACAAGGTGCCGATCGGGGAAGACAGCCGCCACGTGACCGCCTGGGCGGTTGGGGAAACGGTAGCGCCGACCTGCAAGACCTGTCCAGGCTTGAGGCTGGCGGTTGTAGGTGAAACCGTGACGGTCTGCCCGAAGGCAGCGTTCGCCAGAGAAAAAAGCAGTGAGCACACGAGGAACGAGTGAATAAATCTAGCCTTCATGATTTTGCTCTCTCTTGTCTGATCGGTACTCTAGTTCCAGCCCGTTAGGCTGGTTTCTCAGCAGGCGCCAACCGGATGACACCTACCCCCCTCCAGGCGTTTTCCCTAGCTTAGCGGCCCCCCTCCCCTTAGAGGTAATTCCTGCGTATCCTTTGTCTCAATCATTTCTTCTGGCCGGATCGGGCTCCGACGGGGCTACTGCTGGCCGATTTGACCGAGGAACTGGTGCGCCGGGGCCATGTTGTTGAAGTGCTGTGCTCAGCTTCCGGGTATGAGTCGCGCGGCGGGCCTGCGGCGGGCGAACCGCCAGCGGTGAACATCCGGCAGGTGCGGACGCCGGCGTTCTCGCGGTCGCGTGGGAGCCGGCTGCTGTCATGGGGGTGGTTTCTGGCCATGGCGGCCTGGCGGTGCGCGACTTCGGCGCGGTTTGACCTGGTATTGGTGATGACGACGCCGCCGGGGCTGGCTTTGGCGGCGCTGCCGCAGAAATGGCGTGGGGCGCGATTGTGGATTTGGGAGATGGATCTGTACCCGGATGTGGCGATCGCGGTGGGGGAACTGAAGGAAGGCTCGTGGGTGGCGCGGATGGCTCAGGCCGTCCTAGACTGGCCGCGGCGGCAGGCGGCGGGGATTCTGACGCTCGGCGAATGTATGAGAAACCGGCTGAGCGGGCGGGTTGCGGCCGAGCGGTTGTTTGTCACCGAGAATTGGGCGGCGGACGAGTCGCGGCTGGCGATCACCCCGGTTGGCGTAGGTGAGGGTCCCTTGCAGATTCTATATTCGGGGAATCTGGGGGCGGCGCATGAGACTGGGACGATCGCGGAAGTCCTGTTGAAGCTAAAAGAGCAGGAGGATATCGCATTTGTGTTCGCCGGCGGGGGCACGCGGCGTCCGGAGTTGGAGAGCTTTGTACGGCAGCATCGAATTGGGAACGCGCGGTTCGAGCCGTTTCTGGATGGCGGGCCGTTCGCCGAGCGGCTGGCCTCCGCAGATATCGGGCTGGTGACGCTGCGGCCGTCGTGCTGCGGGGTGGTCGTGCCGAGCAAGATGTACGCGCTGCTGGCGGCTGGGCGGCCGGTGCTGTTTGTGGGGCCGGGGGAATCGACGCCGGCGCGGATGATTCGCGAGCATGGATGCGGATGGCATGTGGAGCCGGGCGATGCGCATGGCGCGGTGGATCTGCTGCACCGGTTGCGGCGCAGGCGGGGGGAAGTCGCGGAGGCCGGGGCGAAGGGGTTGGCGTTATTCCATAGTCGGCATGAGAAGGTGCAGTCGGTGGCGCGGATTGCCGATGTATTGGGAGCATGATCGCGGTTCTCGTTCTGATGACAGCGGCGGCGTTTGCGCAGCAGCAAGCCGCCGATAGCGGGGAGAACCTGAACTTTTGCCTGAGCGGGAATCCGCGATGCGATCTTTCGAAGCTTTCGCCGGCGGAAGTGGCGAAGGTGTCGGGGGCGGCCAAGCAGCGGAACTTCGAGCGCTGCATGACGGGGTCGGCGAGTTGCGATCCGCTGCAACTTAGTAAAGACCAGGCGGCGCTGGTGCGGGAGCGGCAGAGCCAGCGGAATCGAGAGTACTGCCTGGAGGGGGCGTCGCGCTGCGACCCGCTGGCGCTGAGCAAGCTGGATGCAGAAGCGGTGCAGAAGGCGGCGTTGGAGCGGAATCTGACGAATTGCATGAATGGGTCGCCGCGGTGCGATCCGCTGCGGCTGACGGCGGCGGATTTGCAGCGGGTGACGGCGGCTCGGAAGCGCCTCAATCTGGAGGTCTGCCAGCAGGGTTTGCAGACGTGCAATCCGCTGGAGTTGGCCAAGCCGGAGTTGGAGCGCATCCGGGCGGATGGGAGACGGCGGAATTACGACCTTTGCCTGGCGGGGGCGGCGAGTTGCCAGCCGCTGTTGTTGACGGGGGCGGAGGCGGCAACGGCCTCGGCGGCGGCGAAACGGCGGAACTATGAGAAGTGCTTGGCGGGAAGTGGGACGTGCGATCCGATGCTGCTGACGGCTCCCGAGTCGGCGGCGGTGGCGGAAGGCTACCGGCAGCGACAGCGGGAGCGGAAGAAGGCGGGCCGTTAGGGCGCAGCCGCTCGAACGACGGCGTTGCCGCGATCGGGGAACCAGCCGCGGAACATGAGGATATCGCCGGCGCGGGTGGCAGCCTTGAGTTCGGCCAGGCGGTTGGCCGGGTCGCCGTCACTGATGAAGATGACATTGAAGCCTCGATGGTAAAGCGAAGCAAGCCAAGGTGGACGGGCGGGTTCTTTGCGGAGGTTGCGCAGCGGCGCGCTGAAGGCGTAGTAGCCGGGCCATTCGTGTTCTGGTAGCAGCAGCACATCCGGGTGGGCGCGCTCGACGCGACGCAAAATGGGTGCGGGGAGAATCAGGTATCCCCAGCGGTTCGTATCGACGTAGAATACGGTCACTCCCCAGCGGCGCTTGGCGTAGGCAATCTTCTCGTTCAGCAGGGTTGACGGATTCCAGACATCGCGCTGGCGTCCGTTTTCGAACTGCTGGGGACGAATCGTGAGTCCAAGGCGCAGTCCGGCGGCGCGGAAGCGGGCGAAGAACTCATCAATGACGCCTCGCCACTCGGGAGCGAGCGTTTCGGCAATTCGGGGATCTCCAATGAAAGAGATCTTGTGATCATACTCCTGGCCTTCCAGGTCCCAGACGACCATCCCCTGTCCGCCGTTCTCCTTAATGACGCGGATGCTCTGGTCGGCGTAGGCGAGGGCTCGGGCGCGGAAGGCCGCCGTCCTCACGTCGAGGGACGGATTGTTAAACCAACCACGGGGGTTCAACTTCGAGCGGTGGGCGACGCTCGCCATGTGGAGCATGCCAAGCGGACGGCGGTCGGGCCAATCGATTACCGCAGTGCGGTGGGCCACGCCGGTCACCCAAACGGCGGCGGCCGCAAGGCCTAGTACGGACGCGCCAACATATTTAGACCATCGTGACGGGTACATATCCAGATTCTCGCTTTATACAAGGAAGGCAAGGGTAAGAAGTTGATGTCGCCACTCTTTTCTTGGATGTTCTCGGATCGCCGCCAAGCGGCGCGGTACCCTCTGGATGTACCGGTGAAGATAACGCGGGGCGGGCCGTCGCGGGCGTCTGCCGCCGTGCAGGGTCAAGCCATTGACATGAGTTCGTCGGGACTGCGGTTTACGGCTCCGGTGCCGCTGCCCGTGGGGTCGATTCTGCGGCTCGACCTGGACTGGCCCGTGCGCATGGGCGGCGACCGTCCGATGGCGCTGCGGGTGAAGGGGCGAGTGGTCCGCAGCACCGAAGGCTGTGTGGCGGTGACCATCCTGCACCGGGAGTTCCGGGTCAAGCGGCGCGAGCCGGTGGTGCAAGACAAGATGATGGGCGCGGCGCAGCCACCGGCGAAAGAAGCCTAGGTCTGCGTCCGCGAGGGAGGGAAAGGCATTGCTGGTTCTCTTCGATCTTGGATTTCTGGCATTCTTTTTTGCGTTGGTGCTGACTCCGCTTGTGCGGCGGGGCGCGCAACGCTTGGGGTTGGTCGACCGCCCGGATCAGGAGCGAAAGCTGCATGGCTCTCCGATCCCACGTGTGGGCGGCATTGCGATTCTGGGAGCCTGCCTGTTGTCCTGCGGGTTCCTATTTGTGGCGCCGTACAGCAACGTGCCGTTCGATATCGGCACGGCACTGGCCGGGGGGCTGCGGCTGGTCCCAGCGGGACTGCTGATCTTCGCGACCGGCCTGTTGGACGATGTGGTGCATCTGCGGCCATGGCAGAAGCTGCTTGGACAGGCGGCGGGGGCGTTCCTTGCATTCGAGGCTGGATTTGGCATTTACGTTTTCCATGACACGCGGCTGCCCTACCTCGTGAGCCTGCTGGTCTCGGTAGTGTGGCTGGTGGGGTGTTCGAATGCATTCAATTTAATTGACGGCATGGATGGTCTGGCGGCGGGGGTCGGGCTGTTTGCGACTCTGACGACGCTGACCTCCGCGCTGGTGCATGAGAATATCGAACTGGCTATGGCGACGGCTCCGCTGGCGGGGGCGCTATTGGGGTTTCTGCGATACAACTTCAACCCGGCGTCGATCTTTCTGGGAGATTGCGGGTCGCTGCTGATTGGGTTCTTGTTGGGGTGCTTTGGCGCATTGTGGAGCCAGAAGTCCGCGACAGTGTTGGGGATGACGGCTCCGCTGATGGCGATGGTGATTCCGCTGATGGATGTGGGGCTGTCGATTGTGCGGAGATTTCTGCGAGGGCAGCCGATTTTCGCGGGGGATCGTGGGCATATCCATCACCGGCTGCTGGCGCGAGGGTTGACGACGCGGCGGGCGGCGCTGGTGCTGTATGGAATCTGTGGGTTGGCTGCGGTGTTTTCGCTGGTGCAGGATGCCGTGGCGAATCGATTCGGCGGATTGGTGATTATTTTATTTTGCGTGGTGGCCTGGATGGGTATCCAGCATCTTGGATATGCCGAGTTGGGGATCGCGCATCGGGTACTGTTTAAGGGCACGCTACGGAATATCATCGGTCTGCAACTGCGACTGCAGGAGATGGAGCGGTCGTTTGGGAGTGCGGAGTCGCTGGATAGGTTTTGGGATCTGTTGGTGCAGGCGTGTGAGGGATTCGGGTTTGCGGCGGTGCGGTTGAATGTGCAAGGACGGATCTTCGAGCGGGAGTTTCGTAAGGCTCCTGAGGAGGGATTCTGGCAGTTGCGGATCCCGCTGCCGCATGCTCAGTACGTGAATATCTATGGGGTGTCGAATGCGACGACACCGCCGGCGGCGCTGGTCGGACTCGCGCAAATCATTGATAAGACGCTGCGAGAGAGGATTGGGGCGTTTGAGAATGAGGTGTTGGGGGAGGGGGATGCTGAGGTGGGGGACCCTAGTACCGGTACTTTTCAATCGCCGTAGAACCTCTAGGTATATTGACCGAGATTGGGACCCCTGCTAACCTTGGACTGTTCAATTCCACAACCTTTTCGGAGGGGGTATCTACTGTGAAGTTCTGGTTTCTCTCAATTCTAATCCTGCTAGGCGCTGCTCCCGCATTTTCCGCTGAAGTTGCGTTTAGCTTCAGCAGCGGCATTAACGATTTCTTGACGTTCTCCGGCGGGCTGGGCGACCCAAACAACGGCTCTATAGGCCTGCGGAACAACGGCGTGGCTGGAACTGCGGACGTGCGGATTCAGGGCGGCAGCGTACCTCCGGGCATTGATGGCTACTTTGGATTGCTCGCGGGTGGTCCCTGGGCTGTTAATAACTATCTCCTCAGTTCGGGGACTGAAACGGCTGATCTTGTCGGCAGTGCGACCCTGACGATCTTCAACACAGGATCCACGACTCAGGGAGTTAAGGCGAATGTGACACTTGACCGGATTACGTATACGACAGCTTCGTCCACGTTGTTTAGTTCCGTCTCGTTCAACATTGGTCCTTGGGCGGAATTGGGAACGGCTGAGACGCTCCTGTACAATGCGTTTATCGGTCTGCCGACCGGGATTGCGACCATTTCGTTCAACTCGAATGGTGTAACTCTAGCAACCCGGCTGGCTAGCAACGGCGCCGGTCTAGTCGGCACACGCCCGTTCACTGGAGATGTAAGTCACGTCCCCGAGCCTGGATTCTATGGCGTGCTTGCGGCAGGTCTCGGTTTTATTGTCTGGACTTTCCGTCGACGCGCGACTGTCTGAGTTGTCCGGTAGGTCCGCTTGGTTGTCAGGTCTAGGCGCCCGCCGAGTCTCTCGGCGGGCGCTAAATGTTTGGGTGCATGGAAGTATGTTCGCTTTGAATGGGGCAGCTACACTCCTAACGACTGTAGCTACCAACTCTGAACTTTTTGAACTTCCGTCCGATAGTCACTAGGTATGCATCACCGTAGGTTAAAATTTGCTCTCTCCTTGTCTCTTCTGCCCTGTTCCTGCAGTCGTGGATTCGACCACTATATGCATGCGGGAGATGCTCACTACGACGCCGCAAGGTACCAGGATGCAATCATCAGCTTCCGCAACGCTTTGCAGAAGGACAAGTCTTCCGGCTTGGCTCACTACAAGTTGGCCGTCTCGATGTTGGCGAAGGGAGAAGTGGTGGAGTCCTTCCCCATCTTTAACCGCACGGCCGAACTGCTGCCGAACCATATCGAGTCTCGTGTGAAGCTTGGGGAGATTGCGCTTGCCGGTCTCATGGCCGACCCGTCCCGACCGAAGGTCTTCTACGACAAGCTAGTACAGGTCTCCGATCAGTTGCTGGCATTGGACCCGAAGAGCCACCAAGGACTCAGGTTCAAGGGGCATCTTGCGCAACTCGACAATAAGCCGCCTGCAGAAGTTATCGCGTTCTTTCTCGAAGCAAACGCGAGGAAGCCGATGCAGCCGGAGGTCATTGTTCCATTGCTTCCATTTTTGTTCTTGCATGGAGCGGCTGCAGAGGGGGAGAAGCTGGCGCTCAACTTCATTGATGTAAACAAGTCGTACGGCCCAGTCTACCAGCTGCTATATTCCCACCTGTTCCGGACGAAGCGGATCGCGGAAGCCGAGGACCTCCTCAAGAGGAGAATTGCCGCCAATCCGGACGATAATCAGGCGGTTCTGATCCTAGCGCAGCATTACCAACAGGTTAGCCGTCCTTCGGATGCCGAGGCAGCGATACAACTCTTGATAGAGGACCGCAAGCGGTACCCAGGAGGTTTAATTTCCGCAGCCGACTACTATACAGGCATGGCTGAACTGGACAAGGCGACGCGCCTACTCACGCGTGGCATCCAGCAAAACCCATCGAATCCTCTCCCCTACCAGCAGAAGCTCGTCGGCGTGAAGATGCGGCAGAAGCGTTATGGAGAGGCGCTCACCATCGTCGAGGATGTCCTCCGGCGTGATCCCGATTCCGCCGACGCCAAAAACGTCAGAGCGCGAATCCGATTTTCTAGTGACGACCCCGCGCTGATCCGGCTGGCCCTTGACTCCTACAAAGACGTAGCAAAAGGCTCCCCCAACGACGCCGACCTCCGCGTCCAGGCCGCCCGCGCCTACCAGCGATTCGGCAACATCACCGCCGCCTCCGCCGAACTCCGCGACGCCGTCAAAATCGCGCCGAACAACCCCGAGCCTCTGATCCTCCTCGGAGAGATCGCCTACGATCAGGGCAACGCGACGCAGGCTATCGAGTACGCCGACCGGGCCTTGGCGGTCCGGCCCGGTCTGGCGACGGCGCGCATGCTCCGGGCCATCGGGCTCAGCCGCAACCGCCAGTTCGACGCCGCGAACAAAGAGATCGCGCAACTGGCCCGCGAGTATCCGAACCAGACGGAGATCCAGATCCAGACCGGTCGCATCCAACTCGACCAGGGCCGCTATGCCGAGGCGCAGAAAGCCTTCCAAGCCCTCTACCAGCGCCGGACCACCGACCTGCGGGTCCTGCGGGGCTTAGCGGAGTCGTACCTCGGACAGAAGCGCGTGGACGATGCGGTTCAGCTTTTGAACACCGAACTCACAGACTCGCCGATCAAAGAACGTATCCGCCCGCTGCTCGCCGCGACCTACGTGGCGGCGAACCGGCCATCCGAGGCGCTCGGGCAACTGCAGACCGCCGCGCAGAACGATCCGAAGTCGCACATGCTGCATATTCAGATTGCGCAGCTCAATCAGGTGCAAGGGAAGCTGCCGGAAGCGCTGGCCAGTTTCCAGAAGGCCGCCGAGAGCGCGCCGCCAGACCCCAAGCTGCAGGCGCCGCTTTGGGGTTCGATGGCGTACCTCCAGCAGTCCTTGGGACAGAATGAGCAGGCACGTGCCACCTATCAGAAGGTGCTCCAATTCGACCCCGATAACCCAACGGCTTTGAACAATCAGGCCTATCTGCTCGCGGAGACGAACGGGAATCTGGAAGAGGCCCAAGGGATGATCGAGCGCGCCCGCCGCCGGGATGCGCGGAACCCTGAGTTCTCCGATACGCTCGCCTGGATCTACATGAAGAAGAAGCAGACCGATAGCGCGATCCCGATCTACCGGAAGCTGGTCGAAGATTACCCAAACTCGCCCCGGTTCCGCTATCACTTCGCCCTTGCGCTCCTGGAAAAGGGCGACAAAGCCCAAGCCAAGCGCCAGTTGGAGTTGGCGCGGGCGGGCAAACCGGCAGGACGCGAAGCCGCTGACATCGAGGCGCTCGCTAGCAAGCTACCGTAAACTACCTCAGATTCTCCAGCGTCTTTCGCAGCATCTCCGCCTCCTCCCGAGGCGGGTTCATCTTCAGGGCCTGTTCCAGTTCCATCCGAGCCTGCTGCTTGTCACCCTTCTTTTGCAGCGCCACCGCCAGCCGCAGACGGGCTTGTGCCGTCCCCGTGCGCCGCACCACGCTGCGGAAGGTCTGGATGGCGCTATCCACCTCGTTCCGCTTGAGGTAGACATACCCCAGCGTATCGGCAAACTCCGGCTGCTCGGGAGCCTTCTCGACCGCCTTCCGGGCCAGCACCAGGGCCTCATCCAGAGCGGCACCGCGATCGGCTAAAGCGAAACTAAGGTTATTCATCACGCCCGGATCGTCCGGACGTAGCGCCAAGCTCTCCCGATAGCTGCGCACAGCCTCCTCCCATCGACCCGACTCCGCATAGAGCGCCCCCAGCACCGCCGGCGGCAATGGATCCGCAGGCGCTACTTGCCGCGCTTTCTTGAGAGCCGCTTCGGCCTTCCCCGCATCCCCCTCCGCTTGGGCAAGCTGTCCGAGCCGCACCAGATCGGCGGCCCGCGGCGGATAGGCCGTGACCAGCTTGTCATAGGCTTCCAGGGTGGCGGCGCGCCGTCCGGCTCGATCCGCCGTGACAGCCGCCAACTCGACCAACGCTCGCGGCGGCGCGCCCGATTGCGAAGCCGCCCGGCGATACTCCTGGTCGACGAGCGCGAAAGCCTCATCCCCCCGATTCCGGGCGAACGCCACCTCCGCTAAGCCTTTTAGTGGCCGGATGTCCGCCAGTCCGGGCTTGTACTGCTGCTGGAAGATCCGCGCGGCCGCCTCATAGTTGCGCTCGGCCAGTTCGAGCAACCCCATCTGGATGCGCGGCTCCGGAAGTGTGGGAAACTCCGTGATCAGCTTTCCCAACTCCTGCCGAACATCGCTAAACTGCCCCTGCAGCGCCCAGGCGGCGGTGCGCACCAGCCGCGTCCGCGGATCCTTGGGGTCCACGGCGAGCGCCTTCTGGGCATACTCCAGCGCGGCGCCGGCGTCCTCCGAAGTAATCGAGAGCGAAGCCAGATCACCCAGCGCCTCGCGGTGCTGCGGATTGAGCTTCAGCACCTGCTGCAACTCCTTGCGCCCCTCGCTGGCTTGCCCGCTTTCCCGGAGCGCGCGCGCCAACTGATAGCGGTAGGAAGCGTTCTGCGGGTGTTTCCCGGTTAGCTTGCGAAACGCCTCAATGGCGAGCGCCGCATCTCCCGCCTTTCCGCTCGCCATCCGCAGGAACGCCCGCGACGCCAGCGCTTCGGAATCCTCCGGATTCAGGCGCAGAAGCTCGTCCAACTCCACCGCCGCCTCTGCGTTCTTTCCCTGCTCCAACAATGCGCTCACCAACAGCCGGCGAAGCGCGGCGGCGTCCTTCGGCTGACTCGCCAAGGCGCGGCGATACGCCGCAACGGCAGCTTCCCACTCCCGCAGCCTTCCATAAAGATTGCCCGCCTCCTGCTGGCTCTCCGCGGTAGCCGGCAAGGCAGCAATGAGCGCCTCGGCCTCCGGCTTCCGAGCCGTCGACCAATAGAACTCCGCGAGCTGCGTCGCATAGAACGGCACATTCGGATTGGCGGCGGCTTTCTTGCGCAGCACCGCTTCGGCCTCCCGGTCGCGCCCCGTGCGCCGGTACTGCCCGTAAAGCGCGTCGTAAATCGGCCCGTAGTCCGGCTTCTTCTCCATCAGTTGCAGGGCTCTGGCCTCGGCGGCCTGATCCTGCCGGTCGAGCAGCAGCGCCTGCACCAAGCTGAAGACAAGGTCCGGCTGGTCCGGCTTGGCTCGATCCGCCTGCTGAAAGAAACCAGCCGCCTCGCGCGGCCGGGACGCCGCCATGGCAAGGTTCCCGCGCAGACGCAGACCAGCGTACGATTGCGGGTTCTTGCGGAGCAACTCGTCCGCCATCCGCTCGGCCGTCTGATAGAGAACCGCGGGCCGCTGCGGGTCGCGGGCATACGCGGACAGCGTCAGGTCTCCGAGTTGCGCTTTCGCGTCATCCTGATAAGGAGAAGGGAGTTCGACGGCCTGGCGCAACGCCGAAAAGGCCTCGCGATCGCTGCCCCGCCGGATGTGGGCGAGCCCCAGACGGTAATACGCCTCGCCATACTTCGGATCTTTCTGGAGGGCTTTACGGTATTGCAGGGCAGCGTCGTCCCACTGGCCCTTGGCGGAGAAGGCGTTACCGCGCTCCAGATACTTTTCCCGCGAGGTGAAGCTGCCACATGCCGTGTGGCCGAGAAGGAGGGAGACGACGAGGAGGACCCGCATAGAGATGAGGGTATCGCCCGCGCCGTCAACTGTAAATGAAGCTTGGGGACCAACGTGGTACTGGTACAAAACCGGCGCGCTTGGTACTCGCGTATCGTTGAATGAGAACGGGCCTTACCGCTACACTCAAATGGTCCCTATCACGTAAGCGAATCGCCTTAGATGGTCCTCGACCAAACGCGGAGCGAGGCCAATCGGTAAGGTCCGGAGGATGGCAATGATATTGGTGGCAGGCAGATCTCTACTTTTGGTGTCCCTTGCGAGCTTCGCGCTGCAGGCGGCGCCGCTTAAAACCAGCGACCTCGGGGTTCCCAAGTATATAAAGGTTGGACAAGTCGGGACAAACTATCAGTTGGGCAACGGAGGCGGTGGATGGACGGGCAAAGTCAGCCCACTTTCCCCGTTAGCCAAGGACGCTTCTAACGCCAACATCTTTAACCCAAATGGGTCCGTAGTTGATGGTAAGAATCCCTTTCCCTCGGCAGCGCAGACCGTTTTCTGGTGCGTTGATTCGCAACTCCAATTCAGCTTAGGAAACCAGGGCTGGGCGAACATCGTCAGTCTCAGCGAGTTGCCATCGCCAGACGTTCGTTACGGCAACGATGCCACCAACTGGACGAACGACAATATGCCAGTAACCAACGACTCGCTGTCCCCGCTGTCCCAAGTTCGATTCCGAATGGCGGCGTGGCTCGTGAGCAATTACAGCCCATTCCCCGCAGGCCCGTCAAATACTGAATCTAACAGAACTATCCAGCACGCCATCTGGGCCGTGATGCACAACGTCAATCCCGTACAACCAACGGGCACCGCCGACCTCGCTGGTTATAAAGACATCACGGGACAACCCACGACCACCAATACGGTGGCTTGGTGGGTTGACCAGGCCCGCCAGAACTTCGGCTCTGTCGATACCACAAAGTGGGCTGTTGTAAGTTGGCTTGCTAGTCCCCAGGGTGTCCTTCAGAACAAAGGTGGTACCTTAACCGACGACCGGCAGACATTCCTCGTCCAAGTTGTGCCCGAGCCCGGCTTCTATGGCGTGCTGGCCGGCGGTCTCGGTGCGCTGGTTTGGCTGACCCGCCGTCGCCGCGCGGAATCGTAAGCGTTGTGCGTTCGCAGGCTGATCGAACATCCATCCGGTACTGGTACTTTTTGCTCATTGAGCTTGCCAGCAGACCTTGTGATGGATAGAACAACTGAGCTAACCTTTTGCTGTGCTATATTCGCCGAAGTACGAGGGGATTTAAATGAGGATGCTAGTCCAGTTCGTTGGGATGCTCGTCTTCGCGAGCGCCTCCCTGGCGCAGGCGGCTTTGACTCCGCCAGCCGATTTTACCGTTGCCTATAACGCCAAGACTAACGGGAGCGAGATATTGGGGCTCACTACCTCTATCGCTTTCCACAACTTCGCGGCCCCTACGCCGACGGCAACTGAGCAATTCACCAACGATGACGGAACTTACGAGTTTGATGGAACGGGGCTTGCCAAGCTAACCTTCGACGTGACGATCACAGCGACATGGGATGATTTTTTTGACGGTGGTCGAGTTTCAGCGTTTGGGTTTGCAACAGACCCGAACGTAATCGCTACGGTCACAGGCTCGCGCAAGTACCCCAAGGGAACGAAAACTGATACTGGGGTCGTCTTCAGCCCGAACGACTTCAGCCCTGATACCCTCTTTGGTTCGGTGGAGGTGTGCGGAACCGGATGCAGCCCCGGTGGTAGCAATTTTCTCGGTTCGGTTGATATCTGCTTCACCGACAACAATTGCACGGGTGGGGGGGGCGGTGGACCTCGGCTAGCCGTCGCGGATCCAACCTACCCTGTCTCCGTGACCGGCCATGTAACGCTCTGGTTTGCAGGTTCAGCCACCTCCGTGAATTTCTCGGACTTTTACGTTAGGTACCAAAGTCTTCCCTCTCCCTACGGCTCTGCTTTTGGAACCGGCACTGAGCAGCGGGATCCCGTGGTTCCCGAGCCATCCTTCTATGGACTTGTCGCTGCAGGCCTGAGCGGTCTGTACCTCTACAACCGGCGGCACCGGTCGGCATGAGCTTTTGACGGAGGCCTGCACCTAGTAAGGGCGTTCAGGCTGACACCTGAAGGTCGGGATTGTGGCGTTTTCCGGGATGCATGCGAGCCATCAAGCGGTTCTTTCGGTTCTCCGTTGTCGGTTCCCTGACTGTCGCGGTTGGCTGCAAGCCGTCAGCCGAGACGTTGGTTTCACGCTGTGCGGCAAACGTAAAAAAGGCTGATCTCGACAATGCCGTACTCGATTGCCGCAAAGCACTCCAGCACCAGCCCCGTTCCGCGGAGGCTCTCTACTGGTTGGGCCTCGCCTACTTTCGCCAAGGGAAGGGCTCCGAAGCTTTTGAGTCTCTTCGGAGCGCACTCGGGGTGCGACCGGATGACCCACGAATGCGTGAGGCGTTCGCTGACGTGGCCATCGCTGCACTGGCGTCGGCCCCAACAGCCGTTCCTTCTCTCTACCAGGCAGTCTCAGATACGGCGGATTGGTTCCTGAGAAAAGACCCGAATTCTTTCCACGGCCATAGGCTCACTGGGCGACTGGCATTACTGGATAAGCAACCGGCCTCCGCAGTGACCTCGTTGAGGAAGGCTCTCACGCAACGCCCGGATCACCAATCTACGGGGCTTGCCCTAAGCGAAGCGCTTTTCGCTTTGGGGGACTTTCAGGCTGGCGAGTCGGTTGCCAAGCGGCTTCTCGACAAGGACAAACGATTCAGTCCCGCATACAACCTGCTTTATTCACGCTACCTGGCTGCCAACCGAACACTCGACGCCGAAGCTATTCTGATTCGGAAATCTGAGCAGGTTCGCGAGCCGAGTGCGCTCATCGAACTCGCATCGCACTACTCCCGTACGGAGAGGCCGGCGGATCGCGATGCCGTAATCCAGCGTTTACTGAATCTGAGGACGCGCATCAATCGGTATCTCGCCGCGGGAGATTTCTATGCTGGTTTGGGCGAGTATGATCGGGCGCTTAAGCTCTATGAAGACGGGCTTCGGGTTCAGGGCGCTGACAGGCTTGCTCACCAACGGAAAGCGTTGAACACGCTGCTCATGCAGCGGCGCGAGCGGGAAGCCCTCGGCCTAGCCGAGAGGGTGGTCAAGGACTACCCTGAAGATTTCGACGCCAAAGCAACGTTGGCAACGCTCCAGTTTGAACAGGGGCAGTTGGATGCCGCCCACAAGGCATTCCAGGAGTTGGTGCAAGAGCGGCCTCGGGATGCTGTCCTCCGGCACAACGCCGGCAGGCTCTATATCGCGCGCAAGGACTGGGAGGCAGCCCGCAGCCATCTTCAGGCAGCCGCCCAAGCTCGGCCGCACTTCGTCGAGCCGAGGATGTTACTAAGTGAAATCGCACTTCTTCAAGGGAAACCTGACGAGGCATTGCGATTAACGCAAGAAGCTATGGCGATCCAACCGGCTAACGCAAAAGCTCAGTTCCTGCGGATTTTGGCGCTTTCCGATGGCGGCGATGCCGGCACTGCTCGCAATGAGTTGTCGAGCTTGATTTCGAAGTATCCCAAGAACGAGGACCTGCAACTTCAGATGGGTCTTATAGCGCTTCGGCAAGGTCGCCTTGCCGAAGCCGAGAGAACATTTCGGGCGATTCAGCAGACGGCACCGAGTGGTGATTCTCGTGCCGTCGTAGGATTGTCGGAAGCCCTCTTGCTAGGGAAGCAGTCCGATCAGGCAATGCACCTACTCGAAAGAGCGGTTCGAGAGAATCCTCGCAACACACAGTTGGGTATTGCTTATGCGAGCTTGGCGTCCAGATCGGGTCATCATGAGGTAGCTACCCGCGAATTGGAGCGGTTGCACACACAAAAGCCTGAGGCTCCTATTTACCTTCGCATGCTTGCTGCAGCCCAGCGCGCCAGCGGCGATCTGGAACGTGCGACGGCTAGCCTGGAAAAGGCATTATCCAAAGATCCCACCGACGTTTCGACGTTGGAAAACTTAGCTTACACACTTTACCTGAACGGTGATCATTCTAAGTCTTTGCAGATGTATCGCAAGATTCAGAGGCTGCGGCCCACTGACCCTAACGCGATCAACAATTTAGCCAGTCTACTGGCGGAACACGGCACATCCGACAAAGACTTTGAGGAAGCGTTGCAACTAGCCCAAAAGGCAGTCCGGACGGCACCCTCGAATCCTGCCTATGCCGATACACTCGGCACGGTCTATCTTAGAAATGGCCTTGTCGATAGCGCACTCCAGATATTTACCAATCTGGCCAACAGGTACCCCGGCAATGCCAGCTTTCGACACCACCTGGGACTTGCTTTGCTTCGGAAGGGGGACAGGACACGCGCCAAGGCAGAACTCGCAAGGGCGCTCAATTGCAAGCCCACCAAGCAGGAGGAAGCGCAGATTAGGAATGCGTTGTCGGGACTTTAAGCACTTGGGCACCGTCCGGGCAGTCCCGTTCCCGCTGCCGCCGACAGGATTCTCCTCTGCACTCGTACCTTCGTAACGCCACCCCTAGAACGCACCGCCACCCCCGTACTGGTCCCTTTGCGGCACTAATTTTCCTCCGATTGGCCTATTTGCGGCGCAACCCCTTTGCCGGAGAATCGCTTCATGCAGTTGACGCACTCACCTGGCGGCTTCCTGGCGGCCGCGCCCCTGATCTCCCCGACGACAGCGCGATCCATCCTCCGCGTATTAGTCATCTGCCCCGACGGCGCCGCACGGGAATCCTTCAAGGAAGGCGCGGCGCAGACGCCGGTCACGAACGTTTGCCGTTTCCTCGACGAGTACCCTGACGCGGAAGCCTTGGACCATGTCATGCGGCACTTTGCGCCGGCCCTGGTCTGTATCAGCTTCGAGCAGGCCGACCGGGCCGCTGCCATCTCCGAACAGGTCGGTAAGATCAGCCGGGGAACGCAGATCGTCGCCCTTTCGAGCCAGTACCAGGTGGATCTCCTGCACCGGGCCATGCAGTTTGGCGCACGGGACTTCCTCACCTTACCGCTCGACAGCGGGAGGATCACGGAGTTGTTCCGGCGCCTAGGCAACCTGACACGGGAACATCCGCCAGAGATCCATTACTCGCGCAATGTACTCGGTTTCGTGTCGGCCAAACCGGGCTCTGGCGCCACCACGGTAGCGCTCCACGCAGCCGCGGAGTTCGCGAAGCAGAGCGGATTGCGGACTGTGCTGCTTGACCTGGATCGCCGCTCCAGCCTTCTGCCCTTCCTATTGAAGCTTCAGAATCCATGCGGAGTCATGGACACTATCGACTACCATAACCGGCTGGACGAATCGATCTGGGGGCGCATGGTAACGAAGGTGGGGCAGATGGATTGCGTAAGCATGGGCGGCGCGAAAGGCCGGCCGATTCCGGTAGCCCAGCTTGTCAGCTACGTCGAGTATGCCCAACGCAACTATGATCTGGTCTGCCTGGACCTCCCGAGCGGGGTCGATCCCGACCTGTTTCCCTTAATGGCGGAGTGCAACGAGTTGTTTGTCGTCACGTCTCTGGAACTGGGCCCGATCTTTCTTACGAACACTGCGGTTAGAATACTCAGGGAGCGTTTCAGCGACCGCGTCCAAGTCATCGTCAATCGCCATCGCCCGTCAACGCTCGCCGACGCAATGGAGTCGATTCTCGAAAAGCCGGCGTTCGGCGTCCTTCCGAACTGCTACGACGACTTGCAGGATGCGATCAGCCGCGGGAAACTCGTTCGCGCCAACACGAAGTACCAGGCCGCGATCCGGAAGATGGTGGAAAGATCCCTTGGCCCGGCGAAACCGGTGGAGCCCACGCCGCAGCGGATGGGAATCCTGCAGAGTCTCACGGCTATGTTTCGGCCGTTGCTACCCGCGGCGAAGAGCTAACCCCCTCGTGAGGCCGCCCGCGCGTCCGGACCCGCCAGCGCGTCGCTGGTGCCGCTGACATTACGCCGGAAACGCGATATGGTCATCGGGAGATGAGCGAACTCGACAATCGGCCAAAGATTCCGTAGGGTTACATTACCAAGAAAGAGGCCGCCAAATTGATCGGCCGAAACACGAAAAAGCTAGAGCGCGTGTGCAGCGCATCGCAAAAGACCGATTTGAAGGTGCGTTCCCTCTATATTGGGAATCCAGGCACACGCCCGATTGCGGTCTACCATAGGGATGACTTGCTCCGGTACGCCTCCTACCGGGTGGAGGTGGGGCGGGCAGTAAAGCCGGTCAAAGCTCCTCAGTTCAGCCGTCCAGGGCTGGAGCACACGTTCCGGGCGCTGCATGACTTGGTGCACGCGGAGATCGCTCGCCATTCCGCCAGGATCCGTATCAACGTCGAATCCGACATCGGCCCGAGCCGGCTCCAGGTAACCGTCAACGTCGGACAAACCGATGAGCGGAGCAACCGCCAGGAACTGTAGTCTCGTTTCTGATCGCGCGGTTTCGAGCGCTTCATTCAGGCTGGCTTCTTGGCGCATACCGCTCGGATCTTCCGCAGGATGCCGCGCGGACTCCTGGGCGCGCCTTCTTGAGGCGATCCCTCTTGAATTTGCGCCGGTACGGTTCGGTTGCGGCCAGAGCGGATGGCAGAATGTCGCGTCGCAGGCGCTCCTCTTTGAACGCGACACCATGCATCCGATCCCAGCCTTGGACCAATTGGATCGCTTGACCGGGCGTGGCTCCCCGCGCCAAGGCATGCTGTACAAGCAAATATTCGAACGAGGAGTTCGTATTGTCGTTGCATCTGACGGGTATGGTTCCAGACCTCCCGGAAGCCGGCGCTCCGGAAAAGCAGGGCCAGCAATCTCGGCGGCACCGGCTCAGCGGCGGCATCGATGGCGCAATCGCGATGGCGTCCTTGCTTCGGCTTTGTCGCGGCGGCGCAGGTCTTGGATCGAACTTGAGAGTTTCGCGACGCGAGCAGAGCTTCGATCAGCCATCGAGGCGCCGCGGGGAGTCCGTTGGGTGCTTGGCCGTAAGAGCCACTCGTAGTGGGGAGTCGGCGGCACAATAACCATCGAGTTGCGAGCTTTGATGTCGATGCAGTCCGCCACTCGCACCCACGACTTCAGCAATCGTTCCGCACCTTCCGGCTCGTGAAAGTAGAGGTGGAAACCGCCGCTTGGAGTCATCACAACCGGGCAACCGGGCAGTGGCCCGTGGCGCCCTACCCATTCGGCGAGAAGCGCCAAGCCGCCCGGGTTGTTCCGCGCGTTCGCCGAACTGGAACCCACCGAAGAGGCCTGGCGACAATTTGCGAACCGCTTTGGCCTTCTAGGTTTTGGAGGGTACCGGTGGTACGTCCCGGAAAAGGGAGACGCTGACGTCGAGACTCTCCTCCTGTGGAGTTCGGAGATCGGCAGGATGCGGCATGTCGTGGATCTTCTGGAAGAACTGCGTTCGGGGCGAACGGAAGACCTCGGGCAGCGCTTCGAGTGGGCGGACGAAGCCCGATCGGCCCTCTGCTACCGGCCACCGCCGGGTGTCGCGTTGGAGCCGGTGTACCTGGAGAAGCCCTCGATCACCGCGCCGGTTGCGGAGCTTCCCTCGCCGCAACTGATCGGCCTCGGCAGGCCTCGCGATCGCCACCGGGGCCCTGTTCAACAAATGCCTCCAATGCACCACTTACTTCCAGGTCTCGGCGGACAAACAGGACGACATGAGGTTCTGTAGCGTTGCCTGCCGCAACAAAGCTTACCGGCGAAGGATCGCCAGCGCGCGGCAGATGCACGCCGAAGGAATGCCGATCGCGGACATCGCCGATCAGCTCGGCGTCGCCGCCAGTTCCGTCCAAACGTGGGTGGGTTCGCGATGACCGGAAGCATTCGAAAGCGATCCAAGAACTCCTGGAGCCTGACCATCTTCCTGGGTAAGGGCCCGGCCACCGGCAAGAAGAAGTACAAATGGAGGACCGTCCAAGGCACCAGGAAGAAGGCGGATACCGAGCTGAACCGGCTGCTCTACGAACTGAACACCGGCACTTTCGTGGAGCCGAGCAAATCCACGCTGGCGGAGTTCCTCGCCCAATGGCTCGTCTTCATCCGGATGAAGGTGGCGGCGAAGACCTATGAACGTTACCGCGACATCGTCGAGCGCAGCCTCATTCCAAGTCTTGGCTCGAGCAAGCTCAGTGAGTTGCGGCCGTTGCACATCCAGAACTATTACAGTTGGGCACTCAAGAACGGTCGTGTGAACGGCGAGGGTGGGCTGTCGATGCAAACGGTACTCCATCATCACCGGGTACTGCGCGAGGCTCTGGGCCGGGCGGTCAAATGGGGCATGATTCCTCGCAGCCCGGTAGAATCCGTCGAGCCGCCAAAGCCCCACGAAAAGAGGCCATGCTCGACGAGGCGGCCGGCACCCGCATGTATATCCCACTTCTTCTCGCGGTGACTTCGGGAAGGCGGCGTGGTGAGTTTCTCGCCCTACGCTGGTCCGACCTCGATATCGACGCTGGAGTAGTATACGTCAGACGGTCGCTCGAACAGACCAATGCCGGCCTGGACTTCAAGTCACCGAAGAACCGAAAAGGCCGCCAGGTTGCCTTGCTTCCCTTGACGGCCGAAGCTCTGCAGGCACATCGGCTCGAACACGAGTGGCGAAAAGAAGTCCTGGGCGAGGCCTATCAGGACAGCGATCTGATCTGCTGCCTGGAAGACGGCGCGCTATGGGCACCGGACACATTCTCGTCGACGTATCGCCGGTTCGCGCGGAGAGCGGGTCTGAAGGGCATCCGGCTGCACGACATGCGGCATACGCACGCCACGCAACTGCTGCGGCAAGGGATTCATCCAACGATCGTCTCCGAGCGGCTGGGTCATTCCACCGTGGGCATCACGCTCGACATCTACAGCCATGTGCTTCCGGGCATGCAGGCGGATGCCGCGGAGAAGATGAACAACGTGTTCCGAAAGGTGATGGAGGCGCGAGGCGAGGGGCCGCCGGAAAATGGATTGGCAAGGGATTAGCAAAACGCCCCAAGTGCGTCCCACGCCTTCCCAAGAGCATCTGCAAGTTGTTGATTTGGCGGAGGGTGAGGGATTCGAACCCCCGGGCGAGTCACCCCGCCAACGGTTTTCAAGACCGCCGCCTTAAACCGCTCGGCCAACCCTCCACTCACCAAGCTATCAGATGTGCGACGGCGGCGGCTATCGAGGACGCACCGAACCAAGTCCGCCATCGACGCCGAGCACCTGGCCTGTAGCCCAGTCGTTGGCGGGATCGAGGAAGTAGGCGATGGCGGCGGCAATGTGATCGGGCGAGCCGATGCGGCCCAGGGCATGCATGGCGCGGGAGGCTTCAAGCGAAGCGGGGTTACCCGTGATGCGGGCGGCGAGCGGCGTGTCCACCAAACCGGGGGCAACACAGTTCACTCGTAGATTCTTCGAAGCATAGGTGGCGGCGCCGGAGAGGGTGAGGCCGATGACGCCGGCCTTGGCGGCGGCGACGGCCTCATGATTGGCAAGTCCATGGCGGGCGGCGGCGGAAGACAGCAGCACCACCGACCCGCCGTCCTTACCGATGGCTTTTGCCGCGGAGCGCACGGCGGCAAAGGCCGAGGTCAGATTAACTTGGAGCGTAGACTGCCATTCGTCCTCCGTGGTGGCATGGGCCGGCTTGAGCAAAATGGAGCCCACGCAGTTGACCATGCCGTAGATGGGTCCGGCTTTCTGGACCGCGTGATCTACTTCGGCGCAGCGGGTGGCATCGGCGACGCTATAGGAGGCGTCCAACTCGCCCGCCAGCGCGGACAGGCGTTCTTCCCCGCGAGCTACCAGGTGTAGACGAGCGCCCGCTGCCTGAAGTTGTCGCGCAAGGGCGGAGCCGATACCGCCGGTAGCACCCAACACCACGATTGTTCCGTTGCCGAAAGTCACATCCTATGGATGCCGGTGGCTCATCCCTGGGAGTTCTGATTTTTCGCTTCACGCTCAGAGCCGTTGCGCACCAATAACTCTGCCCAGTTTGCCATCGAAGGTGCCGAGAGGCAGATGCCCGGCTTTCCTCGCGGTCTCCAGGATGAGGCAGTCTGAAAATCCGACAGCCGGCCTGTTGCGAAAAAGCGCCAGCGCAGCCGCAACAATCTCCCGATCCTGAATTGTCAGATCCCTATGATCCAGCAGCATATCGACGGCCCTGGCCTGCCCCGCCGCATTTATCTCATAAACGCTGGCAAGCACCCAAATCGCCTCCGTGAGCACGATCATTGAGACCCAGGCGCCCTCTGCCACGAACTCCTCCGCGGCGGCGGTCTGCTTGGGCTCATCTCTCGCAATCAGGCGCACGAGGACATTCGTGTCAACCGCGCGCATGACGCTTCCGCATATAATCGCGGACACCGTCCTTCATTTGTTTCAGGCTCTTCGGTTTAGGCTGATCCGCCGCGAACAAGGCGCGATGTACGTCCTCGGAGGTCACCAGCCCGGACCGGCGAACCACAATCCGATCGCCATCGGTTTCCCATACCAGAGTGGATCCGGGACCGACGCCCAGCCGCTGTCGAACCGCCGCCGGAACAGAAATCTGCCCTTGTGAAGTCACCTTGGAGCGTCCAATGGCCATGCCTCACATTACCACGGTAATGAAGTTGAGCGATGGTCTCGCTACCCTCCCGGCGAGCCGGATTGTGGAATGTCCACGACGGGCCGCCCCCGGGATCCCCCGCCACACGCGGTAAAATGCATAATTCAATCATGAAAGCCTTACTGCTGAAGAAGTACCTGGAACTCGAGTACACCGACATGCCCGAGCCCACCATCTCCGACGAAGAAGTTCTCGTTCGCGTGCGCGCCTGCGGCATCTGCGGCAGCGACATCCACGGCGTCGACGGGAGCACCGGCCGCCGCGTGCCGCCGCTGATCATGGGCCATGAGGCCTCGGGCATCATCGAAAGCGTTGGCGCCAAAGTCACGGCCTGGAAACCCGGCGACCGCGTCACCTTCGACTCCATGGTCTCCTGCGGCAGGTGCCACTTCTGCCGCAAGGGCCAGACGAACCTCTGCGACAACCGCCAGGTGATGGGCGTCAGCACCGGCGAGTACCGGCGCCATGGCGCCTTCGCCGAGTATGTCTCGGTCCCGCAGCACATCCTGTATGGCGTGCCCGATAGCGTGTCGCTCGAGCATGCCGCCATGGTGGAGCCGGTATCCGTAGCCGTGCATGCGGTGGCGATCAGCCCCGTGTCCATGGGAGATACGGCGGTGGTCGTGGGCTCTGGCATGATCGGGCTGCTCACCATCCAGGCGGCGAAGGCGGCGGGCTGCACGCGCGTGTTCGCGATTGATCTGGACGACCATAAGCTGGCCACGGCGAAGGCGGTCGGCGCGGAGGATGTTTTCAATCCCAAGCATGGCGACGTGGTGAAGCAGATTCTGGAGCGCACCAACGGGCGCGGCGTGGACCTGGCGCTGGAATGCGTAGGCGCCAGCGACCCGGTGAACACGGCGATCCTCTGCACGCGCAAGGGCGGCACCGTGACCCTGGTGGGCAACATCACGCCAAAGATCGAGTTGAATCTGCAATCGGTGGTGACCCGCGAAGTGCGGCTGCAAGGCTCCTGCGGGTCGAACGGCGAGTACCCGGCCTGCATGGACCTGATGGGCCGCGGGCTGATCCAGGTGCAGCCGATCATGAGCGCGAAGGCGCCCCTGGCCGAGGGCGCGGAGTGGTTCCGCAAGCTGTATAACCACGAGGGCAATCTGATGAAGGTGGTGCTGGAGCCGTAATGTCTGCTTCTCCCTTTTTCGATTTGACGGGCCGCGTGGCCCTGGTAACGGGCGCCAGCCGCGGGTTGGGCCAATACTTCGGACGGGCGCTGGCCAAGGCCGGGGCGGACCTCATCATCACCAGCCGCAAGGTCGACGAGCCGCTGCTCAACTTCCAGAAGGAGATTGAAGCGCTCGGCAAGAAAGCCGTGCCGGTGGCGCTGGATGTTCGCGATTACGACAGCATCCAGGCCATGGGCGCCGAAGCGATCAAGGCCTACGGCTATATCGATATCCTGGTGAACAACGCCGGCTGCAACGTGCGGAAGCCGGCGCTGGACGTTACCTGGGACGACTGGAACCTGGTGCTGGACACCAATCTGCGCGGCACCTTCTTCGTGGCGCAGGCGATTGCCCGGCACATGATCCCGCGCGGCTATGGGCGCATCGTCAACATCGGTTCGGTGACCAGCGTGTTCGGCTATGCGGGGTTGACGCCCTATACGGCCAGCCGCGGCGGCGTCCGGCAGATGACCATGAGCCTCGCCGACGATTGGGGCCAGCATGGCGTAACCGTGAACTGCCTCGCCCCGGGCTGGTTCCGTACGGAGCAAAACAAAGTGCTGTACGAAAACCAGGAATGGGTGGAATATCTGAAGGATCGCATTCCCGTGAAACGCCCCGGCGCGCCGAACGACTTAGATGGCGCGGTGGTCTTCCTGGCCAGCGAAGAAAGCCGCTACATCACCGGACAGACGCTGCTGGTCGACGGTGGCATCTCGACCGGAGCCACCAAAGCCACCGTAAAGAAGTAATCCGCCCTTGTTGAGAATTAGCGGGCCATTGTTGCACTGTTAAGGATAAGGTGCAACAGCGGCCCGTTCTCTTTCTCATTGACGTGGAGCCGGACACTCCTTATGACCGCCGGGACAACCCGTGGACCGGAACACAGGTGGCGTTTGGCGAATTGGAGCGATTGCGGCACGTCTGGGAAGACGCCACCGGGCAGCGGGTGGTGTTCAACTGGTTCCTGCGCTGCGATCCGCAGATCCGGCAGGTGTGGGGACGCCGCGATCACATTCACGCTCAATTCCCGGACTTCCTTTCGCGCTTGCGTGACGGACAGGACTACGCCGGAATGCACCCGCACTTCTGGCGTTGGGACATGCGCGGGCAGCGCTGGTACAACGACTTCACGGACACGCAATGGAAGGAACATTGCATCCAAACCAGCATTGCCGGCTTCCAGGAGATGCTGGGCCGCCGGCCGCGGGCATCGCGCTGCGGGGATCGCTGGATGGATCAGGGAGTGATGGACCTCTTGGTGCGGGAAGGCATCGGCTACGATCTGACGCTGGAACCGGGATCGCCCCCGCACCGGCACTGGTGCGACCGGCATGCCACCGAGCGGCTGCCCGACCAGCGCGACGTGCCGCGCCATCCCTACCAGCCCCGCCCTAACGATTACCGGAAGGCGCGCGCGAGCGGCGATCCGGGCCCGAACCTGTGGATGATTCCCTCTTCCAAAACAGCGCCGGCCTGGGGGCTGATGCGCCGCTTCCCTCTGCTGCACCGCTTCGAACGGACGTGCAACCTGGCCCTGTGGCCCAAGGTGATGCAACGTCACCTGGAGGAGACGCTGTACTGCCCCGGACACGATCCGCTGGTGCTGCTGCTGCGTTCGGGCGATCTGGCGCAAGCCGGGTTCCTGAGCGCCTTCCGGTCCACGGCGGCCGCCATCAGCGCGCACCGGGGGCTACGCGATGTACGGTTCGTGCCGGTGCCGGAGGCATTACCGGTGCGGGCGGAACCAGTAAATGGTGCTCGGACGGGCGCCCGTAAGGATTTCCCCCTTGGGGGTGACGCTAATCACGTGATGGGCGTGTGAGGATTCAATAGCGCCCAACACGCGGCCCGATTTGCGATCCAGGCGCATCAGCCAGCCATTGGCGCTAGTGTTGTCTTCCATGCGCTGCGTGCCGATCCACAGCGAGCCCTGCGCGTACGTGACACCGGCCACCATCCCGATCGGCCACTCGCCCAGAAACCTTCCCTGAAGGTCAAAGCGTTGAATTCGGCCGTTCTGGCGATCGGCAACGTAGACGATACCTTGTTCGTCGATCGCGATCCCATGCGGCTGTTTGAACTGGCCGGGGCCATTGCCAGGCGTACCCCACTCGCGCAGCCGCTTGCCATCCGGCGAGTAGACCAGTATGCGCGCATTGCCGTAGCCGTCGCTGATGTACAGTTGGCCGTTGGGAGCGAAAGCGATATCGGTAGTGCCGGCGAAGCCCCGCTTCCCCTCCGGCTGCCCGCCAACGGCAATCTGCATAAGCTTTTCACCATAAGGGTCGAACTTATAGACCATGCTGCTCGCGGCATCCACGGTCCAAACATTGCCCTGCGGGTCGATGCGGATGCTGTGCGGGATTTGGAATAGGCCCTTGCCCCAGGAGCGGATCAGCTTGCCCTCGCGGCTGAAGACCAGGATGGGATCGGCGGTGCCATTGACGGGTGGGCGATTGGGCTCGCTGCCGCGCTGCAGGACGTAAATCTGATTCCTCGCGTCCATGGTGACGGCCGTGGGATAGCCGATGGCCCAACCGGGACCGGGAGGCTGAGGAGTGAACTCGCTGCGTTCGAGTGGCAGACGCGGCGACTGGCTCACGAGTTTACGCATGTCGGGCGTCTGGGCGAGCAGGACGAAGCTCAAGCTGACAAGAATGGCGCACATGGCAGGATCCCAGCGATCATATCATCGCCGGTGCGGGCGCCACACCGCAACATTCGGGGCGGGTATTCGCTCTTACCTAGCGGAGGTACGTTACGAATTGGGATCAGATTGAAGGCAATTGGAAGCAGTTGAAGGGCCAGGCGAAGCAGAAGTGGGCCAAGCTCACCGACAGCGATTGGCAGGCTCTTTCCGGCAAGCGCGACGAGTTGGTCGGCCGCCTCCAGGAGCGCTACGGCTGGGAGAAGGAACAAGCCGAACGCGAAGCCGACGATTGGGGCCGCACCTTCGACCGCGCGTAACGAGTGGGGGGCCGGGATGCCTGGCGCTATGCTGAGAGGCATGCCGGCCCGCTACAAGCAACAACTCAGAACCGCCATCCGAGCCGCGCAGCTTGCGGGCAGCTATCTACGCGACTGCTTCCACGATCCTTGTAGCAACGGGTACACATCCGGCACCGGCGCGGAGCGGATCATCGTGGAGGTGCTGGAGCAGACGTATCCGTCCTATGGCTACTTCAGCGAAGAAGCAGGGCAGCGCAAGCGTTCCGAAGACCCGGAGCGCCATCTCTGGCTGGTGAACCCGAATGACGAGACCGCCGCTTATGAAGCCGGCTTCCGCGGCGCCGCCGTTTCGATAGCGTTGCTGCGAGATGGGCTGCCGGTTCTGGGCGTTGTCTATGCCTACTGCGCGCCGGACGATACCGGGGACCTATTCAGTCGGGCCTCACTGGCCACGCGTCCGGCGATCGAGGCTGGCCAGGTTGGCCAGTGCCTGATCCCGGTACTCACTGGCAATCGCCGCGCATTGCGTGAAAAACTCCCGTGCCTCCGTGTAGCGCTCTAAATAGTAACTCGTATAACCGAGATAAAACAGAACGGCGGCTTCCCGTTTGTCCTTGACATGCGGGCGGGCCAGCCGCAGATGCCGCTGCGACTCTTCGAAGTTCTGCCGGTTCAACTGCAGACTGCCAAGCAGCAAGTGTGCGCTCCCCAGATAGAACGACTGCGGAGCAGCGTCGGCATTCTGCGCCTGATGCCCAAGGATCCGCTGCGCGTACGCCGCTACCTTATCATAGTTACGGCGCTGGTTAAGATAGACCTGCGCAACCGCCAGCAGGGCGGCGTCATCGGTGGGCTCGGCCGTCAACAGCCTCTCTCCAGCTTCGGCAATCGCTGCCGGGTCCTTGGTCGCCTGCGCGGCCTCAAAGGCGAGCCGCAGCGCCGGAACGCGGTGTGGCGACTGCGGGAAGCGCTCCAGAAAAGTAGCGGCGGCTTCCAATCGCGGCTTGCCGGAGGAATCCACCACGGCTCTGTAGAGATCATTCTCCTCCCGTGATTCAGCGTCCTCGACAAGTTTCGCGGCGCGGGCCAGCGCGGCGGCGGGCCCCCCGTTCTGTCTGATCGTACGAGCCATCTTCAACACCCGCGCCTCCCATTCGGCAACATCCGCGGGCTTGAACTTACGAACGGCCTCGACGGTGTTCTCGGCAGCCTCCAGATCCATCGGGTCAGCGTCGAGAAGTTGCTTGCCTACCAGCACGGCTTTCTCCCATTCGCCGGCCTCGATTAAGGTGCGATGGAGAAGGCCGCGCGCCCAACAGGCGGTGCCATCGGCGGGAAAGCTTCGCAGGAACCGATACAGCTTTCCGATCTTGCCGAAAGTATCGGGGTGATTCTCAATGACACGAATCGCTTGCGCAATCTCGGGAAGCAGCGGAGAAGCCCGCTGGTTCGGGGTGCGCGGTTCGCAGTAGCTGTTGGCCGACAACACGGGCACCAACAGCAGAAATGCGATGCGAAGCGGCAACGGAAGAGAGCGGTAGAGAGAGGACATTTGCTTGGACCACAGGAAAGTGTTCGGCAGGATGGGCCACACACAATACCGTTTGCCCCGAGATTAAATCCCCGCCGGCGCGCGTACCGGAACCAAAGGACCACCATACGGTTACGGCTCCATGAAACCGCGAGCCTGATGTTTCGATGCGGTAACAACGGCGTTGCACCAACACCCCGCGGCCATCGCCAAAACGGCCCGCTTGCAAATGCACGAACCTTTGCTGTACACCAGATAGGGACTCCTTCCCTATGAGTAAGCGCATCTCCATCGGAACCTGGGCCTACACGATCGGCCCCTATGCATCCAACCCCATCGATTTCGACACCGTCTGTCGCAAGCTGAAAGCCCTCGGCTTCGATGGAGTCGAACTCGGCGCCTTCCCCCCGCATCCCAACCCGGGTAATCCGAATGGCCCGAACGATGCGTGGCCGGGGGCGATGCCGGAAAAATCGCAGCGCCAGGAACTGAAAGCCAAGATGGCGGAGCAGGACCTGGGCTTCAGCGGGATCGCCGCCAATCTCTGGGGCGAGAAGCTGATCAACACGGAGGACACATCGAAGTACATCGCCGAGTTCAAAAAGAATTCGGAGTTCTGCACCGACCTCGCAATCCAGGGCATTCGCGTGGACTGCGTACAGCCGCCCACCATCCTGCGCGAAATCGACTACGGCACGGCCATGAGCCGCGTCGTGAAAACCTGGAAGACCTGCTGCGATATCGCCGCCGATGCCGGCCAGTATGTGATGTGGGAGTTCGAGCCGGGCTTCGCCTTCAACAAGCCGTCGGACGTAGTGCGCATCCATGATGCCGTCAATAAGCCGAACTTCGGCCTGCAGTACGATACCTGCCACGGGCAAATGGTAGGCGTAATGGGCGCGCGCCAGGAAGGGGAGAAGGAAACCTTCCCCTCGCAAATCGAGTTGATCCGGATGCTCTCGGGCCGCATCAATCACATCCACGTGATCGATTCCGACAACAAATGCCACAAGGATGCGAAGGGGGAAGACGAAACCTCGTCGCACCCGCCGTTCGGGCTCGGCGTTCTTAACTTCGACGAGATCATGCCGGAGTTATTGAAAGCCTCGCGCATTTCCCACGACTGGTGGACAATCGACCTCTGTTTCTGGCCCGACGCCTGGGCCGCCACGGAAACCTGCAAGAATTTCGTTGATACTTTGGTGGCCAAGTACGGCCAGACCGCTACGGGAACAGCACAATGAAAGAACTCCGCGTCGGCATGGTGGGATACGGCTTCATGGGCCGTACCCACTCCAATGCCTATAAACGACTCACCGATTTTTTCCCCGTCCAGCACAAGCCGGTGTTGAAGGCCGTGTGCGCGCGCGATGCCGCGAAGGCGAAGGCGTTCGCGGAAAACTGGGGCTATGAGCGCATCGAAACCAACTGGAAGAAGCTGGTGGAGGCCGACGATATCGACTTGATCGACATCGGCTCGCCAAACGATACGCACAAGGCCATCGCGCTGGCGGCGGCGGCCAACGGCAAGATGATCGTCTGCGAGAAGCCGCTGGCCATGAACGTGAAGGAAGCCGGGGAGATGGTCAAGGCCATCGAGAAGGCGAAGGTTCCGAACATGGTGTGGTTCAACTACCGCCGCGTACCTTCCATCGCCCTGGCCAAGCAATTGGTGGACGAAGGGCGCATCGGCAAGCCGTTCCACTACCGTGCCACCTACCTCCAGGATTGGACTATTTCCGAAGACCTCCCACAGGGCGGGCCGGGGCTATGGCGGCTGGATGCGAAGGTGGCGGGTTCCGGCGTCACCGGCGATCTACTCGCGCATTCCATCGACACCGCGATGTGGCTCAATGGCGCCATCGCGCGCGTGGTGGCCAAGACAGCCACCTTCATCAAGGAACGCAAGCACGTCGTAAGCGGCAAGACCGAAGCGGTGAAGATCGACGATGCCTGCATGTTTCTGGCGGAGTTCGCCAATGGTTCCATGGGCACCTTCGAATCCACCCGCTACGCCCGCGGCCGGAAAAACTTCAACACCTTCGAACTGAACGGCGCCGATGGTTCGGTCTACTTCGACCTGGAAGAGCCGGAGTACCTGCAGTACTTCGAGTACAAGAATCCGGGCACCGGCAAGAAGATCGACTCGCATGTGACCGGCTGGCGCAAGATCCACACGACGAACTCCGAGCATCCGTACATGAACCGTTACTGGGTGCCGGGCACGTGCATCGGCTATGAGCATACGTTCCTCAACGCGCTCGCCGATTTCGTGATGGGCATCGAATCCGGCACGCCGGCTCAGCCCGACTTCCGCAATGCCCTGCAGACGCAGCGGGTATGCGATGCCGTGCTGGAATCCGCCCGCAAGGGTTCCTGGGTGAAGACCGGCGTGAAGCTGTAGCAGCCGGTCAGACGGTGGCGCGGTTCGCCACCGCCGGCACCGTAAAGTGAAACTGCGACCCAAGGCCAGGGCGGGACTCGGCCCACACGCGGCCCCCGCCCTGTTCAATGATTCGCTTGCAGATCGCCAGTCCGAGCCCGGAACCGGAGGCCTGGTCGGTCTGCAGGCGCTTAAACAAGCCGAAGATGTAATCGGCGTATTGAGGGTCGAAGCCCGCGCCGTTATCCGCGACGGTGATGCGCCAGAAGCCATCCGGCTGGCGGCGGGCGCTGATGTCGATGCGCGGCGGGGCGCTGCCGCGGTACTTGATGGCATTCGAGATCAGGTTCTGCAGCACCTGCGTTAACTGCGTGGCATTGCCCTGCACGATAGGAAGCGGCGTGGCCTGAACTTCGGCGTGCGTTTCCTCGATCACCACCCGTGAAAGCATCAGCACTTCCCGCAATACCAGATTGAGATCCACCGCGCTGGGCGGGGCGGGCGGTTCCCGCAGCCGGGAGTAATCGAGTAAGTCGTGCAGCAACTTCTCCATGCGATGCGCGCCGGACTCCACATAATCCAGATACTCGTTGCAGCGCGGCCGCATATGCGTGCGGCACTCCCGTCCCAGTAACTGCGTGAACGTGCGAACCGTGCGCAGAGGTTCGCGCAAATCGTGCGAGGCAGCCCAGATAAACTGCTCCAGGTCGCGATTGAGGCTGGCAAGGTCGACTTCGGCCTGCTTGCGCTGCGTGATGTCCCGGATAACGCCGGCCAGGCGCCTGTGGCCGGACTGCCCGGCGGACACCAGCCGCCCGCTGAGCAACACCCAGCGCCAGGTCCCATCGTGCCACTGAACGCGAAACTCAACCTCGCAAGCCTCTCCGTCGGTGCAAGCCTGCGAGGTGCGCTGCGTGACCGTTTCCCGGTCCTCCGGATGCACGCGCGCCAGCAGCCCGGACAAGGTAATGAGCCCGTCGGCGGTGGCGCCGAGAGTCTCCAGGCACGTTTGCGAACACTCCATGTCGCCGGTGTCGAGATTGAGTTCCCAGGCGCCGAGGCGGGCCGCGCCGAGCGCGATCCGCAGCCGCTCCTCATTGCGCTGCAGCGCTTCTTCGGCGCGCTCGCGCTGGTCACGCTCGCGGTACTCCCGCAGGGCGCGCTTGACGGCCGGCCCCAGCCGTTCCAGCCGGCTCTTCAGAACGTAGTCCGTCGCCCCGCGCTTCAACGAGTCGATCGCAACCTCTTCGCCCATCACCCCGGAGACAAATAGAAACGGTACATGCGGGCATAACTCCTGAGCCAGGGCGAAGGCGGCCGGCCCATCGAACGTGGGCAGAGAGTAGTCGGACAGGATCAGTTCCGGACAGGCATGTCCCAGGGCCCGGACGTAATCGCCGCGGGTATCCACGCGGCGCACGTGATGTGCAATGCCGGACTTGTCCAGGTGTTCGCTGACGAGTTCGGCATCGAGCAGGCTGTCTTCGAGCAGAAGTATGGAAACAGGTGCAGGCATCGGCGGTTCCTCAACGATTGAATCGGACACTGCCCGGTGGGGGCTCGTTCAGGACGGCCCAAAAACCGCCTAGATCCTGCACGGCCCTGACAAAATCACTGAAGCTCACGGGTTTTACAACATAGGCATTCACGCCCAGCTCGTAACTTCGTTGTAAGTCTGGCTCCTGGCGGGAGCTGGTCAGCATGACCACGGGGACACTCTTCAGTTCGGCGTCGCTCTTGATGTACTCCAATACGTCGAGTCCAGTCAGCTTCGGCAACTTGATGTCGAGCAGAACCACGGCGGGATTGCCCCGCTCGCGGCTCGCATAAGAGCCAGTGCATCGCAAATAGTCGATCGCCTCGGCGCCGTCGCGCAGAACAACTACATCGTTCGCCAGACGGGCCTGTGCCAGAGCCACCAGCGTGAGCTCCAGATCATTGGGATTATCTTCTACGAGAACAATAGGCTTGAGAAGCCCACGCGTCATTGGTCCAACTCTCCACGGTTTGGCAGGGAGAACCAGAACGTAGCGCCGCGGTCGATCTCCCCTTCCGCCCACGTGCGCCCCCCATGCCTGGCGACTATGCGCCGCACATTCGCCAGCCCTATCCCTGTGCCCTCGTAATCTTCCATGCGGTGCAGCCGCTGAAAGATTCCGAATAACTTATCCCGGTAGGCGTTGTCGAAACCAACGCCGTTATCTCTGATGAAGAAGTGCGTCTCTTTCTCGCGTACCTCGGCTCCAATCTCAATCCGCGTCTCCTCGCGGGTGCGCGTGTACTTGAGGGCGTTCTCCATAAGGTTCTGCCACACAAGCCGCAAAAGAATCGGGTCCGCGAGTACGTTCGGCATCGGTTCAATCCGCCATATAATCCGCCGGGAATCAAGGTGAATCACCGCATCCCGGCGCACCTCTTCTACCAGCAAGTTCGTTTCCACACGGCGCATCCGCAAGGCGGTACGGCCGATCTGTGAGAAGTGGAGGAGATTGTCCACCAGCGTGCCGGCGAACTGGGCCGAATCGGCAATCTTTTCCAGATAGCGCTGGTCGCGGCTGTCCAGCCGTCCCGCGTTCGAGTCGCGCAATAACTGGGCGTACCCCACGATATGCCGGAACGGCGCGCGCAAGTCGTGGGAAACGGAGTAACTAAACGCCTCCAGTTCGCGGTTGGATCGCTGTAACTCCTCGGACAGGTCCGCCAGTTCCTCGGCCCTGCGCAGCACGATCGTTAGAATGGCGGAGCGTAAGTCATGCGCCGCCTCCACCTCGGCGGCCGACCACCGCCGCGAGCGCCCCCGCACCGTTTCCTTCCATGCTTCAAAGGACTTACGGGGATCAATCCGCATTCCCTGGCCGCCGGGTTCGGGCTCCGCGGGTTTTCGCGGATCGCCCCCCCACCTAACCGTTGTAATTACTTCCGGCCGGAACCAAATCACATACGACCGGTGCAGTTCCGACAGCGATACGGCCAGCACACCGGGCGGGCAGTTACGGAATGCATCCAGGTGGGGAAATTTTTCCCGCAGGCACTCGGTGTGAAAGACACCCTCGCGCCCCCGCACCAGCAGTTCATCGACAAGACGTGCGATCACCTCTTCCGAGGGCGTCTCCCCGATCAACGTGGACGTGCCTTCGTAGATGACGGCGGCACCCGGAGCCGGGACAAATTGCAGGAGCCGCGAGCCGTTCTTGCGGAGGCCGTCAATGAACTTCTCCTCCTTCGCCATTTCCGCCAGCAGATCCGTGGTCGCGGACTTCAGGCGGATGCGTCCGGTGAGTTCTTCATGTTGTTCGAGCGCCTCCAGGTGGACCGAAAGCGCTTGGGCCAGGAAGTCGCAGGCGGCGCGGACCTGATAGCCGGCTCGCCGTGGCGTGCGGTGATGGCAGGAGATCAGGCCCCACAGGCGGCGGTCGCGGCGCAGGATGGAAGCGGACATGGACGCGCGTACGCCCATGTTTCGCAGGTATTCGCAATGCGCGGGCGAGATACTTCGCAGCGAGGCGTACGTGAGATCGAGCGGATTCCCCCCCGTTATCGGATCGGCCAGCAACGAGGACGGCGCGGCGCTCGCATCGGCCACCAGGCGCACCCGGTTCAACCGGTACAGTTCGCGAGCCTGCCGGGGAATATCGGAAGCGGGAAACCAAAGGTCGTCATACGACGGCATATCCGGATCCCGATCCTCGGCCAGCACATGGCCATTCCAGTTGTCGTCGAAGCGATAGATAAGAACGCGGTCGAAGGCAGTCGCGCGCCGGATCTCGCGTGCCGCCAGCGCCATCGCCTGGGTGGGATCGGTGATGGGCCTGAGCCGTTCCATAAAGGTCGTCATCAGGTCATAAAGAAAATGGAGCGAGACCGGCGGATCGCTATCGGCAGGCTCCAACTCGAGAATGTGATGGCCGCCGTGATAGTGAGCGAGCAGGTGGAAGGCACGGCCATTCGCTGTATCCACCGTGTCCATGTAGGCGGGTTGGGATTGCCGGGTCTGGCGCAGTCGGTCAATGAGGGCTCTGGCGGAAGCGCCGAACACATCCCCCGGCGGCCGGCCGGTCAGCCGTTCGTACCCATATCCAATCAACCCGGCGGTATTCTCGCTCGCGTAGCGGATGCCGCCACCGGGGTCGGCCAACGCCAGCAGTGCTCCATGGCTCTGGATAGAGCCCGGAATCTGGATCGGCTCCCGTTCGCACGCACTTAGGTCTGGAGGTCCGGAGATGTTTCCCTCGCCAGTCATCCCAAAAAGGAGGCGGGCGGGGGCTGCAAACGCCCTCCGAACACGCGCTCTGCGGGTAAGAGCAATATCGACTGCCGGATGTTATCGGCCTACACAGCTAAGGCGGGTCGAGTAGTGCGGAAGTTTACAGCACCTGGTCGTATCTCACTCCTCGAACCGGCTGGAGGTTGCCCGTACCGATTGCCTGCGCGGCGCGCTCGCCACGGACATCGCACCGCAAAGGCATCACCGTCTCGCCAGCGTGTGCGGATCATGGCACGACGCGCACCCCAGCTTCCCCGCCGCCACCGTCACTGGCTGCTTGCAAGCGGCCGGCAACTCCGCATGGCAGCGATCGCACTGCCGCTTCATCGAGACCGCCGTGCGCGGCGCATGGGCGCCATGGCAGGTACTACACTGAGCGGCGCGGGTTCTCCCTTGCGCCAGCACCACCTTCCCATGCTTGCTCGCCGAATAAACCTTCAGTTGCGTGGCATGACAACTGCCGCACAGCGCGGGCACCTCGCCTGGAGCCGCCACCCGATCTGGCGAAGTAGCACCCACGGCATTACGATGCGGCTGGCTCTCCCCATGGCAAACTTCACAACTGATATTCTTCGCCGCGTGTTTATGCGACTTCAGATCTTCCACATGTTCCGTATGGCAGGAGGCGCAGAGTTTCCCCACCTCCTGCGCCGCGGCTGGCAGCAACCCGGCCAACAGCAACGCCAGGATCATCCGATACGCCTCACCAGCTTGCGATCCACCTGGGCAAGGTTCGCCTTCCCGGCCAGGGCCATCGCGAGTTTCAATTCCGCCGCCAGCAGTTCCAGCACGCGCTCCACGCCCGGCTGCCCGAACGCGCCCAACCCCCACAGCGGCGCACGCCCCACCAGTACGGCCTTCGCACCCAAACCCAGCGCCTTCAAAATGTCCGTCCCGCGGCGAATCCCCCCATCCATCAACACGGGGATCTTGCCCCCACTGGCCTGCATCACATCGGGCAGCGCGTCAATCGTCGCAATCACGCCGTCCAACTGCCGGCCGCCATGGTTGGAAACTACGATACCGCTGGCGCCCCGCGATACCGCGAGTTCAGCGTCCTCCGGCGCCAGCACGCCCTTGAGAATCACCGGCAGGTTCACCGCGCCGCGCACCCAATCAATGTAATCCCAGGTCAGGTTCGGCGTATGCGGCTGCCACATGGCGGCCCGCGCCGGATTCCGCGGCGGCTGATTCGCGCCTGCCTTCGGAACGCCTGTACCCATGTAACCGTAGTCGAAGCGGTTGCGGTTATTGCGGTCGCGATTCGATTGGTACTGGTTATCCACCGTGACCGTAATCGCTTTCCCGCCACGATCCTCCACGCGCTTGGCATAGCTGACGGCCGCCGCCTTGTTAGCCTGGCCGGTCGTATTGCTCCACCAGTTCACGTTGTCGAAATCCTCCACGGCGCGCTCGGCGCCGGCGCCCGTGCAAAACAGCGTCTTCGTCTTCGCGCAGGCGCGCGCCACAATGCTTTCCGCGTTCGGAAGCACAAGGTTCTTGCCGCCGGTAGGCGCCACCAGAATGGGCGCAGGCAGCTTGATACCGAATACCTCCGTGGACAGATCCACACTGCTCACATCGGTCATCACCCGCGGCACCAGGTACCACCGCTTGTAGGCCGCGCGATTGGCCTCCAGCGTCATCTCGTCTTCCACCCCACCGGCGATGAAGTCGTAGGCCAGCTTATGCAGCTTCTTCTTCGCAACTTCTTCAAATTCATGGATATTGACGGGACCCAGCACATCCTCTTCCCCATTCTGCATGGCCAGCAGCGGGGACGAGGAAACCATTCCCATCAGGCATCGGAAAGCGTAGCGGCGGTTCATAGGACCCACCCATCATATCCCGAGTTTCCGGGTGGATTCTGGGCGTCCGGCGGCCGCTTTGTTTTACGGGACAATCCTCCCCACCCCGGCATAAAGCCCCCTCCTACTCCTTCCGATCAATGGGAGGAGTTGAGAGTTTTCCGCTCGGCCTCTCTCCACCAGCACCCGGCTCCGGTGCTTTCGACCGGTGCTTTGAAAAGGAGATCTCACATCATGCACGGCAATAACGGCGGCTCTCTCTATCACGAGGCGTTGCTGGACAAACGCAGGGATGTTCTGACCGGTCTCGGGCTGCAGGTCAACGAGTTGGCGCAGGCCATCCGGGCCAGCGAAGAAGATCAGGCCCAGATGTCGCATGATGAATTCCTGAACATGCGCCTCAACAAAATCGAATGGGAAACCCTGCGGCTGATCGACGAAGCGCTGGACCGGCTACAGACCGGCGACTACGGCACGTGTATGCGTTGTGAGGAGCCGATCGCCCCGAAGCGGCTAAAGGCGCTGCCCTGGGCCAAGTACTGTGTGCGCTGCCAGGAGAAGGTGACCAGGCGGGATCAGGACGGCACGCGGGACGAGCTTCCGGACCTGGTATGGTCAAGCTGAGCGGGATCGGGACGCGGCTCCAGCCATGCCAGTAACCCGATGAGACTGAACCCGGCGCCCATGGCCACCGCATGCAGCGCGCCGAGTTCGGGCACTGGTAGCCAGTAGAGGTTCCCGAACCTGCTCGCGGCGAAGATGGCCGAAGCCGCCATCCCGATCACCGTACAGGCTGCGGCTATCGACAGTGCCAGCGTTCGCAGCGGCCGCCGCGAACCGATGTTGGCCACCAAAGCCCAAGCGGCTACCGCGATCAGCGCCAGCGCCTGCATGAGGCTGACGGCCGCCTCCAGGTACCGGGAAACCGCGGTGCCGGCTACCAGAGCCACCGGCGCCCCCAGGATCACCATCGCCGGGACCGTGAACCAGGGCGTGTATGCCTTCGCTCCCAACGCCTTGCCCGCGCAGGCCGTAAACAGCGAGGCGGCGAACCCGCCGTAGAAGAAATGGACCGCCGCCAGCAGGAGCAGCGATGGGGGGAACGCGGGAATCTCCCAATCCGTGCGCGAAAGCGCCAGAGCAAGGCCGCCGCCCGCCAGGTATAGACACGGCACTCGCGCCGTTCGCCGCGAAGCCCACACGCAGGCTGCACAGAAAGGCGCAATCGCCAGCGCGGCTGCACTGCCCGCCTCCAGGCGGAGCGAGGCCGCCAACAGCACCGCCGTCGCCAGCACGGCGCCTATCGTGCGAACCGTCGCGCCCGCCACCCAAAGCCCCGCCGGAGCCAAAACAAGCGCCGCGAACGGGACCGCGAATTGTAACGCAATCACGGCGTGGGGGCGCCCAGCCGTTCCAGATACCGCCGCACCGCATCAATGCCGCGATAAAAATTCGGCAGGAACAGCTTCTCGTTCGGTGCGTGCAGGTTGTCGTCGGGCAACCCGAAACCCATCATGACGCTAGGAATATGGAGATGCTTTTGAAACACGCCCACAATCGGAATCGAGCCGCCACTGCGTACATACACGGTAGGATTATGGAACACCTCTGTCATCGCCTCCGCCGCGGCGCGAATGTAGGGGCTGCTGGTGTCTACCACCGACGGCGGCGCGCCATGGATCAGCCGGAACTCGGCCGAAGCCCCGCGCGGGCAAGCCGCCTGGACCGCGGCGCGAATCTGGTCGACAGCCTCCTCCGGCAGCTGGTCGGGAACCAGCCGCGCGCTCAGTTTCGCCACCGCGACAGCGGGAATCACGGTCTTCGCCCCCTCCCCCGTAAAGCCGCCGCGAATGCCATGCACCTCCAACGTTGGCCGCGCCCAGATCCGCTCGAACAGCGGCGTTTCTTTTTCCCCGGTCAATTCGGATACGCCGGCCTCCTCGGCCCGGTATTTCTCCTCATCGAAAGGGAGACTTCGCCATGCCGCGAGTTCCTCGGCCGTGGGCCGCCGCACACGGTCCGTAAAACCGGGAATCCGGATATGGCCTTCGCGATCCTTGAGCGCGGTCAGAATCTCGGCCACGGCCATCAGGGCGTTGGGAACGGCCCCGCCATACACGCCCGAGTGCAGATCCTGCCGCGCCGTACGTACGATGAGTTCGCCATAGATAATGCCGCGCAGCCCAGTACAGATCGTGGGCAGCTCGGGGGCGAACATCTCGGTGTCGCAGATGACGGCCGCATCGGCGCTGAGCGCCTCCGGATGGGCGGCAACATAACGTTCGATGTGCTCGCCGCCGGACTCCTCCTCGCCTTCAATCAGGAACCGCACATTCACCGGCAGTTCCCCATCCCGCGCCAGCAGTTGCGCCACCGCCTCAATCAGGATCAGCGTCAAACCCTTATCGTCGGCCGCGCCGCGGGCGTAAATATTATCCCCGCGCACCTCCGGCTCGAAAGGCGGCGACAGCCACTCGGCCAGCGGATCCGGCGGCTGCACGTCGTAATGCCCGTAAAACAGCAGCGTAGGTCTCCCCGTGGCGTACAGCCAGTCGCCGTACACCAGCGGATTCCCTTCCCCTTCGATCAGCCGGACGTTCTCCAAGCCCGCCCCCCGCAGTAGGCCGGCCGTGAACTCGGCGCTGCGGCGGATGTCCGGTTGGTGCTCCGGCAACGTGCTGATGCTGGGAATCCGGAGAAACTCCTTCAAAGTCTCGAGTAACGCGGCGTTGTCCATGTCAGAAGCTCCAGCGCAAGCTCAATTGGCCCGTACGCGGACTGCCGGCCGCCGGGAAGATATGCGCCGACGTGATCGCGCCACCCTGGGCCGCGGTGACGGTCATATTCGGCTGGCCGTAGTTCACATGGTTAAGCACGTTCTGGAAGCTGGCCGCCACCTGGATATTCCCCAGCCGCTCCAGGCGGATATTCTTCGCCAGCCCGAAGTTCGCCAGCACATACCCAGGACCAACCACGATGTTCCGTCCGGCACTGCCAAAGCGGCCAGCCGGCGGAATGGCAAAGGCGCTGCGGTCATACCAGGTCGCCAGCGTCTTCGGATAGTCCACCGAGCCAGTGACATCCGGACGCCCCCCGAAGTTGAAAGTGTTCGAAGGGTCCGGCCCGGCGAACTGCGGATTAAGGAAATTGCCCGTCTGCAGGTTCAACAGCAAGTTCACCTGCCATCCTCCCAGCAGCTTGTTGTTGCGCGCGAAAGGCAACTCATACAACGCCTGGTTCATCCACTGGTGGCGCGGGACCGCATAGACATCGGCACGGTCGCGGCGCCGGTTATAGGCATCCTCGATCGCCGTATTGAGGTCGGCATTGCCCGTGTCGTCCACTTCCGAAATCTGCTTGGCCCAGGTCCACGCGGAAGTAATCTGCAAACCCTGCGCGAACCGCTTATTGGCCTGCACCTGAAGGCCGCTGTACGAGCTATAGGCGCCATTATCGGCATAGATCAGGTTATTGAACGCCGGGAAAGGACGGCGCGCCGGGCCAGTGCCGGCCGGCGGCTGGTTGACGTTCCGCTGGTACGGCAGGTTCACGCCGCGCGACGCGATATAGCTGACCCGCACCCCAAAGTCGCGCAGCACCTCCCGCTCCACCGACAGGTTGTACTGCATCACGTAATTATTCAGCAGATTCGGCGTGACCCCGTTCAGATTCAGCGTGCCCGGCGTCGAAGCCGACTGGAAGGGAGCCGCGAACGTAAACGCCGCGACGCTATTCGTAACGGCGTTCGTGGACGTCGCCGACAACGAGTACGGACCCGCCGCCAGCGACCCGGTAATCGCCGCCGAATAGGGAGCATAGTAAATCCCCCAACCCCCGCGAATTACCGTACGCGAGTTCTGCCCCGGCTGGTAACTAAAGCCGAAGCGCGGCGCGAAGTTATTCTTATCGGCGTTACGCAGCGTACGGCCGAGGCCCAGCGAATCCCCGGTAACTACCGGCACCGTGCGCGGAAACGCCGGACTGAACGAGCGCTGCGAAGCGGCCGACGGCACAATCACCGCCCCGGTAGCCGGGTTAAACGAGTAAAAGTTGTCATCCCGCATCGTAATCGGCCCGTTGAACTCGTACCGCAACCCGTAGGAAAGCGTGAGCCGCGTACTGACCTTAAAATCATCCTGGGCATACCAAGAGATGTTGTTCCAACGCCCATACTGCGCCGGATACGGATCGACGCGCGTCACCGTATTCGGCAGGCCCAGCAGCAGGTCGGCATACGAGTTGCCCGAGAAGCGGCCATTAAAATTGAACTGGCCGAACACCGCGCGCTCCACCGGCATGTAGCGGTTGTTATACCAGCGCACGAACTCGAAACCAAACTTCGCGGTATGGCGCCCGCGCGTCCACGTCAGGTTGTCGGAGAACTGGAAATGCCCGTCATTCACCGGGTTCAACAGCACCTGCGTGACATCGCTGTACCCGGCGACCAGCAGGTTCGGAATGCCGGCCACGCCTGCCCGCGACGACAGCCCCGCAATCCCGATCTGCTCCGTCAGCGGCTGCCCCGTCACATCGGCAATCGACTTCGAGCTCAGCACGACATTACCCGCGCGGAACTCGTTAAACACGTTCGGCCGTAGCGCCGCCACATGGCCGACCGTCGCGAAATGAACATTGCGCCAATTCGTCGAAGTCCCCGCGGTGGAAGGCGGCAGCGGCCCGCGCGCGCCCGGAATATCGTACTCATGCACCTTGCGCTGGTAGCGCACGAACAAGCTCTGCCCACGCGCGAAGTTCTGATCCACCCGCGCCTCCATGATGCGGTGCTGCTCAGGACCATTGAACGTCGCCCGATAGTTGCCGGCCGTGAGCGTCGGAGGACCGAAGTTGGGCAGCGGATAGAACAGATCCTGCGCGCGGCGAGCCTGCGGGCTCAACAGAGAAGCCGGAATGCGGTTGCCTTCAAAGGGCTGGTTATTAGCCAGCGGGTTGCGAATAGCCGTAGACCCGAAGTCGCCCGCGCGCTGCGCCAGCGTCGGAACGTTCGCATTAAAGAGATAGGCCCGCGATCCCCGCGTTTCGTCATACGTCAGATAAAAGAACGTCGAGTTCTTACGCAGCGGCCCGCCCATGCTGGCCCCAAAATTATGGATATTCTGGAAAGGTTTGGCCGCCTGAAACGCATTGCGGGCGTCAAACGCGCTGTTCCGCGCATACCAGAACACCCCGCCATGATAGTTGTTGGTTCCCGCCTTGGTAACGGTAGTGATATTCCCGATGCCGCCAAACTCGGCCCGATTCGAGTTCACATTCGCCGTGAACTCCTCCACCGACTCAAACGAAGGCTGCGAGACCGGATCCGGCCCGCCAAAGTTGCCAAAGTTCGTCTCGATGCCATCCACCTTAAGGCGCACGCCGTTGGCGCCGCTGCCCGGCACCAGCCACGCCGCCCCCGCCCCCACCTGCACCACGCCCGGAATGGCAAGCGGCATCATGCTGAAAACCAGGCCGGAGTCGCCCGCGTTATTAAACACACTGCGCAGGTTAGTCGGCAATTCCAGAATCTGCCGGCTGCTCAGGCTGGTCGCGATGGCAGGCGATTCGGTCGTAATCACCGTCGCCACCTGCTCGGTCACGGTAACTTCGGTCGAAGTGGACGCCACTTCAAACCGCAGATCCTGGCGAATCGTTCGGTACGCCGCCAGCGAAAACTCGGGCGTCTCCAGCGGGCGGAACCCCTTGGCCTGCGCGGCAAGCTTATAGCGGCCGGGCAGCAGGTTCAAAAAGGAGTACGCCCCCGCATCATTCGTGACGATGTCGCGTTTTACGCCGGTGTCCAAACTGACCAGCGTGATCGTGGCATCCGGCACGACAGCCTGGCCAGGATCGACGGCGATGCCGGTGACCGTACCCAAGGGCGCCTGCGCCACCAGCGCGGGCATTGCCCATAAAGAAACGAAAAGAACGGAAGCAAAGCGGACCATTATTTCTATGATGGCACCGCGCCGGGGTGGCATGCGAGTTGCGCAGTTGCCGGATCGCCAACGCCCGCGCCGCCGGCCGCTCGCCACGCCCAGGCAACCGCCTTAGCTTACTCGGAAGACGGCCGCACTTGCTTCTTCAACCACGCCCTGGCGGCAATCCAATCCCGCTTCACCGTCATGGGAGCCACCTGTAGCACCTCGGCCGTCTCCTCGATCGACAGCCCGCCAAAGTAGCGCAATTCCACCACCCGCGCCGAGCGTTCGTTCAACGCCGACAACCGGTCGAGCGCTACGTTCAATACCAGCAGTTCTTCGGCCTGCTCGCCCGTCATGTAGTCTTCCGGATCCGGCTGCGGCGCCTCGCGCTTCCCGCTCCGCTTCCGCCGGGCATGATCGATAAGAAGGCGGCGCATCACCGAGGCCGCCACTCCGATGAAGTGCGCCCGGCTTTCCCAGTCCCGCGCCTGGTTCCCGGCCAGCCGCAGGTACGCTTCATTCACCAGCGCCGTCGGCTGCAACGTATGGCCCGGGCTTTCGCCGCGCATGTAAAGGCGCGCCAGATTGTGCAACTCACGAAAAAGCAGCGGAGCGAGGCGTTCGGCGGCATCGCTGTCGCCTTGCCGGAACTGGCGAAGCAGCATCGTGACCGGCGTCTCGTCCGTGCTGTTATCCATGCCGTACCGCGCAGCATAGCACAGCCCGCGGATCAGGGACGTTTCACCAGAATCGCGTTCGCCGCGACGTTGCTGTCCGTGAACACCACCCGTTTGCCATCGGGAGAGGGCAGGGCCCAGCCACGCATCCCGCCGAGCGGATGAAACCGCCCATCCGGCTCGACAAATAGCAACCGCGGCCCAAGGCTGGTCGTTACCGTCGTGAACCAGCCATCGCTCCTGGTGTCCCAGTGCAGCCCCAACAGATCGGTGAGGCCGGGGATCGGAAGCTCCCGCTCCCCCGGCGGCCCATCCAGTGAAACAACGCGGATGCGGGCCTCCCGCGGCGAATGGATGGGAATCGCCACCTGCCTTCCATCTGGCGACACCGTCCAGTCGCCCAGCACCGGCGGCGTTGCCTCCGTTCGCGCCAGTTCCTTGCCCTTTCCGCTGAGCGGATCCAGGTGGTAGAAGGCATACTGCCCGCCATTCACGCGCGCCCGCAGCACACACCGTCCCCGCGGAGGAGATCCGCAGCGGAACTCATCCAGATCGCCCCCGATATCCACCTCCCCAGCCTCGCCCCCATCCACGCTGACGCGGCCCAGCCGGTAGCGCACATTGCCCTGCGCCCGATCGCCCAGACGGCGGTGATACAGCACCCACTTGCCATCCGGCGTGGCTTGCGGCATGAACTCCCAGACGGGCGAGGCCACCAGCACCCGCGGGGCGCGCTCATCCAGCGCCAGACGGTAGATGTCGTAGTTGCCGTTGCGGTTGGATTCGAAAACGATCGACTGCCCATCGATGGTCCAGGCGTGCGGATAGCTGCTGCGGGCATCGAACGTCAGGCGGCGGGCCGGACCCACTCTATAGGGACGCCGCGAGAACTCCGCGGTATAAACCGAAACGGCGTCGTTGTAGCGCAGCAGCACCATCTCGCGCCCGCCGGCGGTAACGCTTAACCCGCGGACGTGCTCGCTGGAAACCACTGGATTGGCCAGGTCGGCCACCATGCGCCCGGGAAGCCGCACGGCGCCGGTGGTTGGCTCAACGGCGGCTTCCCACACTTGATCCTGCTGGATGTAACGGTTCCGATCAAAGTAAGGACGCAGGAAGATCAGCCGCCCGTCGCCCGTGGCCATCGCCTCCCGCATCCAGACCTTGGTGCGGCCCGCTTGCCGGGCTGTGGCTGGATCGATGGCGAGCAGCGCGTGTTCGGCCGCCTCCTCGGGATCCACTCCGGCGGCCGCTGGCCGGAGCCGGCGTTCCTGCACGCCAAGCAGGTTCCCCGGCAGCCACACCAGGCTGACAATCTGCTGGCCGGTGCTGGCCGCCAACAACCGCCGCCCCGCTCCTCCATCGGCCGCCATTACCCATACTTCGGACCCGTCCACGTTCAGGAAGGCGATCTGGCGCCCAGCCGGCGACGCCAAGGCGCCGCGAGCCTGTTCGCGCAGCGGAATGGCAGGCCCGCCGTCCGCCGGTATCCGCCAGATGCCATAGCGGTTGGTTCGCGTGTGCAAGCCGCTGGCGATGAGCGCGGACTCGTCCGGCAGCCACGACAGCCGGTCGGCCGCCAAATCCGGCGGCGCTGCCAGGGCGCGGATGCTGGCGGAGCCGGAACGCAGAAAGATCCCCTCCGCATTGGCGAACGCCGTGACGCTGCCGCTCGGAGCAATCGCGGCGGCCGTCAGTCGCGCGTCCGGGCCCACCCAGGTGATCTGCTCCCAAGTAGGCTGGCTCCGCTGGCGCAGGTAACGCTGCAACGCCACTCCGCCCACGCCCAAAAGCAGCAGGCAGGCCACCGCCGCCGCAACCTTCCACGGGCGGCTGGCGCCAGCGGGTTGCTGCAGGGCGCGGAGCCGCGCGGCCACGCTGGCCATGGTGGGACGCTTCGCCGCCGCCGGCTCCAGCATCTCCCGCAACAGCTTCTCCAAAGCCGCTGGCAACCCCGGCTGCCGCGAAAGATCCGGCGCAACGCCATCGCGGATCGCCTGCAGCGCCGGAAGCGCCGAGCGGCCAAACGGATGCTGCCCGGTCGCCAACTCGGCTAGAACCACGCCAAGGGAAAAGACGTCGGTGGCCGGGCCCAGCGCTTCCGCGCGGGCCTGTTCCGGCGACATGTACAGGAACGTACCCGCCAGCATTCCTCCCGTGGCGGTACTCCCCGCGGTGACGTTGCGGGCCAGACCAAAGTCCAGAATTTTGACAAACCCGTCGGCGCGAACCAGTAAATTGTCGGGCTTGATATCGCCATGCACGATGCCCTTGGCATGCGCCGCCGCCAGCGCATCGGCGATTGGAATGGCCACCGCGAGCAGTTCGCGCAGGGCGCCGGGACCGCGCCGCAACGCCGGCAACGGTGCGCCATCCACCAGTTCCATGACCAGGATCGGCGTGCCGGCGATGGCAAGCACCTCATGCACGGTCACAATCCCAGGGTGGTTCAATGAGGACGCCAGACGCGCCTCCCGCGTCAGTTGCTCCAGCCCCAATCCGCTGACCAGGAACTTCAACGCCACTGGCCGGTCGAGATCGCGGTCCCAGGCCCGCCACACTTCCCCCATCCCGCCGCGGCCCAGAAAGGCAATCGTACGGTACCGCCCAAAGTCCTGGTTCGCGGTGATGGCGGGACTGGCGTTGCAATCCAGCCCGGCCAATGGGGCGTTCAGGAAACTGCCGGCATTCTCGTCTTCACGCAGCATCTGCTCCACGGCTTGGCGTAGCGAGTCGTCCTCGCCGCACTGCTCGCGCAACCACGAGTCGCGGCTTGGCGGATCCAACTCGCGGCTGCCGTGAAAGAGTTCGGTAAGACGGTCCCAGTCCTGGCCTGTCACGGAATTTTAATGAAATAAATGGTCCAAATACGAATTGCGGCGCGCTTTACGGGGCAAGGAGACAGAACACATTGTTAGCGTATCACTCCCAGAAAAACATAATTCGGAGAGGGCCGGCGGGATGGACAATCCCGCGGCTTTGGATAAACCTTCTATTGATCCTATTGCTGCTGCCGCTCGCGGCGTCCTGGAGAGACGCCGGCGGCGGCGCGAAAATCACACCCTTTACAGCCGCCGCACAGGTCCCTTCACAACCGGGCCAGCTTGTCTGCTCGGACCTGTTTCTTGCGTATTGTTGGTGGGCGGGTGAGCCGGAGCTACTGTACCAGTGGGAAGCGAAAATGATCGGCCGCTGGCTGGCCCGGCGCGGCATGCAGCCCGAGGATCGCAGAGTGGTCTTTGACTTGGGCCGCGAGGATCTACTAGCCGATTTGCTGGGCTTCCTGGCCACGGAGTACCTTGCCATCCAGGAGAAGCCCGAAGGCAACCGGACCGCGGAAGAAGCCAGAGTGTTTCAGCGCTTCGCAAACAACATGATCGGCTTCGAGAACCAACTCGTCGATCTTGCCGTAAGGCGGGCGGAGTCCTTCCTGGGCAACCCCTGCGGTTGGACGCCAGATCCCGAGATCGCCGCCCAGTTCGCCCTCACTTACGACGGCCAGCAGTACTGCCAGCGCAATCCGTTGATCAGCAACTTCCGTTTCTTCCTCACGGGTCCCCGCTACGAGTACTTTTATGCCGAGGCCTTCGCCAACACGTTTGGCAAGCCGTATCGCGAAGGCCGGACCACCGCCGTTGCCGTCCTCGCCGAGCAGCAGTTGGCCAAGCACGTGTCGGCCTTTGGCCTCTCGGCTATTGCCGGCGCGGCGACTGGCGCCGCCGTAAACGCCAACCCCCTGAAGACCAACCCGTTCTCGAATGAGAAGTTAAGTCCCGCCAAGCATCTCCGGTTCGCGCGATTCCTCGGCGGCGGCGCCTTCTCCATCGTCACTTTCATGGCGAACATTGGCATTGAAGCCATCATCATGTTCGCCGAAGACATTAAGTTCCGCGAGGATGTCGCCAACCTCAAGGCGAAGCGCGCCGCCGGGGTCGATTTCGACGCCTTGTTGCAGGCGCCCGACGGCCTCAACAAAATGATTCTGACCATGGAACGGGACCGCCGCATCCAACCGAGCCGCGCCCCGCTCCCGAAGCATCGCCCCGGCGTCGACCGCCTCTTCATCGTCCGCAATGGCGTCTCTTCCACCCCCTCGCCCTCCATCGAATACAAGGATCACAACGGCGACCAGTGGACCGTCAGCATGTGGGACAAATGGTTCATACGCTACCCGGCCAGCGATCCCAACGGACCGGGCAGCATCACGCCGGACCTCGATATCACCGACGACGCCGGCCGCCAGTGGATTCTCACCCGCATCTATCCCGACCGGGTCCAGTTGACCCAAGTGTCGCCTCCGGAAAACGCCCGCCGCTGTCCGGCTGTGTCCGATGGCATTTCCGAAGACCTCGACTGGTGGAACTGTTCCGTTTTCTTCACCTCCAGCTTCCGCATGGAGTTGGCCAACGGCGATAAGGTGGGCATCAGCCTGGGCAGAGCGCCCCAGTTGCAAAACACCTCGTTCTTCTTCCCGGCCAACACCGAAACCTCCCACCGCCTGGAGTTTACCGGCGAACCGCTGCCTGCCTTGCGGATGACCGGAGCCGCCATCCCCTCCTGGCTCCGCCTCGTCAATGGGTCGCTCGTCGGGAACCCCGGAACCGCCATTGGCTTTCGCGAGGTCAGCATCGGATTGACCAGCGTCTCCGGAAACGTGTCCACTTCCGTCACCGTCTACTTCGGCGTAGCGGCGCAGATCGTCTCTTCCGATACCCTGCAGGTCTTCGGAGGCGTTCCGTTCTCGCATACCATCCTCGCCACCGGCACCCCCCGTCCAGCCATCCGGCAAACCGGCCCCCTGCCTCCCTCGTTCACGGTGACCGATAATCGTAACGGCACGGCAACCCTCAGAGGCACTTGGGACGGCCAGAACCGCGGTCCGTGTTACAGGATCGGGCCAATCCCTGCCGAGTGCAACACGACGGTGGAAGCCGACAACCTGGTCGGCAAAGCCACCCAGATGCTGAAGTTCAACTTCTCGCCGTCTCCCCAAGCCGCCTACACCGGACCCACGGAGTTGCCCTTTATCGCCGGTCTCGAGGGACGCATTCTCCTCACCAGCACCGGAGCCAGGACGCCCGTCGAATGGAACACGGCGAATTCTCTGCGGGATCTGCGCTGGCTGCGAATTGAGCAGCGGGACAACGGGATGGCCATGCTCATCGGCACGCCCCCGCTGGGAACCTCGTTCACCCAACCGCTGACAATATGCCCGATCGCCCTTGGATCGGGACTCAACACCTGCGAGTTAGGCAACGTCCTGCTCAGCGTGGATGCCGGCCTGCGATCGCTCTCGCCGGTGTATGCCGCCGCGGCGCCGGGCGCCACCGTCAATCTGCCGCTCTTGGTGAATAGCAACGCCATGTTGGGGAACTTTTTCTTCGACGGGGGCGCCTTACCCCGCGGGCTCGAAATCCGCAACGATGGCGTAAGGCCGGACGGGACCGTGGGACGCGTTGGCGGGACGCTGGCGCCCAATCAGGGAGGCCGCTATACCTTCCGGGTCTTGTGGACGGATCTTTTGCGCGTGTTACACTTCTGGATCACCCTCGATGTCGTGGAGCCGGCTCGGATTACCAGTCCGCCAAGCTTCACCTTCTTTGAAAACACACCGGCCCAGGGGGAAGTGACCACCAGCGGCTATCCCGTAAACGCAGCTCCGGTCGATTGCGGGCAGGGACGCTGCACCAGCATGACGATGAGCATGCGCTGGGACGGTACGGCCCGCCTCCAGGATCTGACGCTGTCCAACACCACCCCGGACGGAGCGCCGCTGAGTATTGGCCGCTTCACCGGCGCGATCCCCGCCGGCTCACGCGGCCTCTACCGAGCCACGCTCGCCGTGAACAACCAGCGCGACCAGCCGGAGTTCCGGCAGCCCGTCCAGATAGTGGTGCTGCCAACCGCCGATCTCAATGGCGATGGCCGCGTGGACTGCCTGGATCTGACCGCCATCCGCAATGCCGCCGGCAGCCGTCCGGCGGAACGGGGAACCGGCTTCGACGTCACCGGCGACAACGTTGTCGACGACAAGGATGTGGACGGATTGCGCCGGGCCGTCGCTTCGCTCGGAGCCTGCGAAATCTAGCACCGGCTAGCTCGGTTACGTTAAGGGGAGCGGGTTCGCGCCCGCCCCCGGCGCCTCCCCAACCGGGGAGGCTTTCTTGCTTATAAACCCGCCTTTACTTGCGATCGGTAGTGTGGCGCCCTCGAAGAACCAAACTCATGGCAGCCCGGGCAAGCCGGCGCCGGGATAATAGTGCCGAAGAATCGACAGCCCATCCCAACCCTGGCGCGCAAGGCCGTCGGCGCCCCGCTGGCATAAACCCACGCCGTGCCCTTCCCCTCTCCCATGCAGCACGCCGCCCTGGACTTCATAATCGTTCGAAGGAACGCGGTCCCAACCGAAACGGCGCCCCAGCGCCAGCCGTTCGGCCTCCGAACGCGGCGCGGCCGTACCCGGAGGCAGCGTGCGGGTCCACGTGCGGGGATCGCGCTGGCAGACCGCGCACGCCACGGAGCCGTAGCGGTACTCCTCCTCCCGAAACCCGATCTGCGCCGCCGTCAACGTCCGTCCGCCGCAACTGCGGAAGTAGAGCGCCCGCAGCGTCCGCCCGTTGTGCCGCAAAACCTGCCCGGCGGTAGCTTTCGCCGCTCGCGGGCGGGAACCGCCGGACAACGCCTGGCAATGGGTCGTATCGCAGAAGTCGAACAAGCGGTGGGTCCGGGCGGGAGCCTGGTAGTAGGAGCGCGCGGCGATCGCCTGGGCCTTCTGCGCTTCCAATGCCGCCGCGGGCATCTCGGCCGCCACCACGCGCGCCACCGCCTCCTCCGGATGCATATGGATCACCGGATGGAGAACACCTTCGATCGCCGCGATCTGAAAACTGCCCTCGTACCGGCGCTCCACACGGCCCGGCAGTTCGATACGCACATTCGGACCCGCGCCGGTCAGCAGTCCGGCCCGCAACTCGCGGGTGCCGATACGCAAGACGACCGCGCGTCCGTCGGCGCGCACGGTGACCGGCTCGTGAAGCGCGATCCGCTCGCCGTTGGCTTCAATAAACGGCGTTTCCAGAATCAATTCGCGCGGCTGGAACAGCGACAACACGCCGATACTAACCACCGCCCCGGCCAGCAAAGTTCACATCCCCTTCGCGGCGATCTCCGCCGAAGCCCCCCCGACGAGAAACGCCTTGCACTGATGCGACGAACGAATGTAAGCGAAGGCGGCGGCCTTCCCTAGAGAAGGGGACAGCGCGGCCGAAGTGATCTCCCCGATCGTCTCCTCGCCGCACATCACCGGTGTGCCGGGGGCCGGAGCCGTGGCCCCGTCCACCGTGAGCGGCACCAGCAACCGGTGTACCTGGCCGCGGCTGCGAACGCGCTCCACGATCTCCTGCCCGATGTAGCAACCCTTGCTGAAGTGCACGGCGTGCAGCATCTGCGTTTCGTGCACCAGGTGGCGATTCGTGATGTCCGCTCCATAGCGCGGCCGGTGGTTCTCCAAACGCACCACCTCAGCATCCTGGACACTCGCCTGCGGAATACCAAGCGCCGCCAATTGTTCCAGCACGGCGGGCTTGGCGTCCGCGGGGCCATACAGACGCCCGCCGGGCGCTCCCGTAACGGTGTACAAGGCACGAACGGGCGCAGCAATCTTCTCCAGCAGCGCGCCCGCGTCCGGCCCCTCCAAACCAATGGCAAACGTATCCTGGCGTGCGTCTTCCAGCACCACGTCATCCGCAATGATAAAGCGGTCCAGGTGCTGGAACACGTCATCATGATTGTCCGGTTCCGTATCCACCAGAAAGTGATCTTCCAACGCGACCAGGTTGGCATCCCCGACAATCCGCCCCTGCGCGTTCAGAAAGAAGGCGTATACCGCATCGCCAGGCTGCATCTGCTGGATATGATTCGTGGTCATCGCGTGCAGCAGACGCACGCGGTCCTCCCCCAGAACCCGAAACCGCCCACGATGATCGAGATCAAGCCAGGCCGCGGATTCGCGGAGTGCCTCGTAGCCGCTCATAACTGCAGCGCCCTCAGGTAGGCGGACAGCAGCAGCACGATAGCGCCGCTCACGGCAAGCCCCGCCGACCAGCGGGCCCGCTTGGCGGGCTCCACCCCCGCCCGGCCCAGCAGCACCGTCACCGCAACGATATGCAGCACAAAGAGCATCTTGATTCCGAACCACATGTGATACCCCTTGGGCAGGCTCGCCTTGTGGAGAAGGTTATACAGGCCGCTTGCAATGGCCAGCGTTATAAAAAGCAGGCCAATCGACCGGATCCGCGCCGCCGCCGCATCCTCCCACTTCCGTCTCTCCGCCGCCGCCATCCCCCCCAACGGTGTGGCCAGCACAAACCAGGCGTACAGCGGTCCGCCGACAAGAAATGTCATCGACAGGATGTGCGTCCAGCGCGACAACAGAGCTACAAAGTCCATAATCTAACTATCCTATGATTCACGAGATTCTGCCCGTCGGCGTGCTCCAGTGCAACTGCTCCATCTTCGGCGATGAGACGGCGAAGGAAGCCATCGTAGTCGATCCAGGCGACGAAATCGGGCATATCGAAGCGATTCTCCAGCGCCACAACCTCAAGGTCAAGGCGATTGTCGTCACGCACGCCCATATCGATCACATCGGAGGAGCCAAGAAACTCCAGGACGCAACCGGCGCACCCGTATGGATGAACGACAAGGACAAACCGCTCTACGATCAACTCGAAATGCAGGCCGCCTGGCTGCGCATGCCCGTGCCGGAGCGAACCGCGATCGATCACGAAGCGCGGGAAGGGGACATCCTAACCCTGGGGGCGGCGGAGTTCCACGTCTTGCACACCCCCGGACACACCCAGGGCAGCACCTGCCTTTGGATTCCCAGCGAAAACAAACTGGTGGCCGGCGATACCCTGTTCCGCGAATCCATCGGTCGCACCGACCTGCCCGGGGGCGACTTCCGCCAGATCCTCTACTCGATTCACGGCAAGTTGCTGGTCTTGCCCGACGAGGCCATCGTCGTGCCGGGACATGGAGCCAACACCACCATCGCCCACGAGCGCGAGTTCAACCCCTTCCTGTAAGGCGCGCTGGTACCACCGGGCTAAAGGGAAGGCCCGAAACCGCCGAAGAAAGTGACATGCGTGCTCTACGCCTCGCCGCGGTCGGCTTTCTCAGCCTCATGGCCTACTTCTTCCTCGCCCAACGGCCGTTTGCCATGACGGTGCTGGCCAAAGCCACTGGCAACGGCAACGCCTGCCCCTGGAATAAGCTACTGGCATCGCCCTGGGATAATGAACGGCTGAGCGAACTCCGGAAGCAGGCCCGCGCCCAGATCAAGCCCATGGGCGAAGACTTCACCATGGGCATCCGCCGCTTCGACACCAAAAGCCGTCCCTTCTGGCTGCGCGACGGGGGCAAAGCGATGTCCGCCGAAACGCTCCTCGAATTCGTGCTGGCCGAACAGGCCTGGTTGTCCGAGATCGCCCCGGATTACACCGTGAAGCCGGGCGAGGTGGTGCTCGACGTGGGGTCGCATGTCGGAACGTTCGGCGATGACGCGCTCCGCCGCGGGGCATCCAAAGTCATCATGATTGAACCGGACCCCGTGAACGTCGAGTGCATTCGCAGAAACTTCGCCAAGGAGATCGCCGAAGGCAAAGTGGTGCTCGTCCCGGAAGGCGCCTGGGATAGCGAGAGCACACTGGAGTTCAGCATCGGCGTAGCCAACTCCGGCACGGGCTCCTTCGTCGTGAAGGAAATTAGCGGCAAGGCCATTTCGGCGCGGGTGCGGCCCATCGATTCCATGCTCCGGGAACTGGGTGTAACGAAGCTGGATTTCGTGAAGATGGACATCGAAGGGGCGGAACGGCATGCCTTAGCCGGAGCCAAGGAGACGCTCGCAAAGTTCAAGCCCCGGCTCATGCTGGACGCCTACCACCTCACCGACGATGACGTGGTGCTGCCGAAGCTGATCACCTCGGTGAACCCCGATTACCGCCAATTCTGCGCCGTCTGCGCGCCCAGCCGGCATGTCGACCAGCGCATCGCGCCCTACGCCATCTTCTTTCACTAAGCGCGCAGCAGCCCGCTGGCGGCACTGCCTACGCCGCATCCTCGGAAAACTGCCTGATCTTCACAACCCTTCCATCCGGGAACACCGCGCGTATCTCCAACTCGGCGCCCACTGCCTGCAGATAACCCGCCAGGGTGCTCACATACATGTCGGTCCGCCGCTCGAGTTTGGAAACGTCCCCTTGTCCAATCTTTAGTTCCTCGGCCACCTTGGCCTGCGTCAACTCGCGGGCCCTTCGCAATTCATCCAGAGACATCTCTTCCAAAAGTCGCCGGTACTCCCCATCACTGACCGCCCGGGCGTGTTCCGTCATCCGGTCCTGAAGCTCTTTGAACTTTCTTGCCACGAATCAGTCCTCATCTTTTCTGGTGCTCGAGAGGTGCACCTCAAACAACCGATCGGCAAGCGGAACGTTCCGCTGATACCACCGGTCCTCGCCCGTTTTGTCGCCGCCCAGCAGCAACACAGCCGTCCGCCTGGCGTCAAATGCATAGAGCACTCGCAAAGGAGCGCCACCCGCTTGCACACGCAACTCACGCATTTCCGGGAACTTTGAACCTTTAACCTGAGAAGTAAACGGGAAGCCAAGATTCGGCCCGTGCTCCATGATCAGCCGTACCCTTGCATCCACTTGGCCCTGCTCCCCCTCTCTTAGAGTGTTCCACCATCGTTCGAAGTCGTCTGTGAACTCCACATCCCATGGCACAAACGCAATATAGCACAGGATCCATAATCCGGCTACTATCTGCGCGCGCGGCTCGGTTAGCCTGGCCGAAGCCTAGCCGTGATTGCGTTACGGAAGCCGCGACCGTAAAGGTTCCGGGCTGGTCGTCCCCCCGCCTCTGCGCGCCCACCAACCGGCGTCGATATCCAGAAACTCCAACACCACCAAATCGAAACGCGCCATCGCACCTACTACGACCACCGCCCGTCCGTCAAGGCGCGCGCTCCACCCTCCAACTGCGGTGCCCCCTACTTCGAAGGCGGCGCAATAATCGACTCCACCGGCCGCACCCCATACCCCTCCGGCAGCGTCTTCCAATCCACCCCCGCCCGCGCATTCCAGTCATACAGAATCGCGCCATCCTTCAACGTCATCTCGCACTGCAGCCGCTGTTTCCCCATCACGCGCCCCGCATCCGGATCGCCATACCCGAACTCCCCTTCCAGCACCTTCCAAACCGCAATATCCGCCACCGCGCCCACCGACAAATGCCCCACCTCCGGATGCTTGATCTGCTGCGCCGGATTCCATGTGGACGCGCGAATAACCTCCACCAACGGCATCCCCGCCGCCAGCATCTTCGACATCGTCGTAGGCATATCGAACATATACCCGTTCATCGACCCAGTATGCAGATCGGTGGAAATCGAATCCGGATAAAATCCGCCAACAATAGCCGGAACCGCATTTCGCCACACAAAGCTCCCGCCGCCATGGCCGACGTCGAACTTCACACCCTTCGCCCGGGCCTGCCGCAGGTAATCGTAAACCTTGCCATTCTTATCCGCGATCGGCACCGGCCCCCGGAAGAAGTGCGTGCTCATATCGCCGGGGCGCAGCTTCTGCGTTACGAGCTGCCAGTAAGGCCGCTCCTTCACGAACCAGCCAAAGTCCACCATGATCGGAATATCCGCCAACCGTCCCGCTTCCAGCGCGCGCTCCACCGAAGTCCAGGTCGGCCCCTCAAAGTGCGCACTCTTCACCCCAACCACCACATCTTTATGCTTCTTCGCCAGCCGGGCCACTTCTTCCGGCTTCATATCTTCCACGGCCTGTTCCGGAATGTTCGTCAACATACCCAGCCCCGTGATGTTGATGAACGCGAACACGCGGGTCCGCGCGCGGTCGATCACCGTATGGCGGAACGTCTCAAAGTTGCGCCAACCGCTGCTACCGGCATCAGCCATGGTCGTCACGCCCGTCCGAAAGCTGAACGCATCCGGCGAGACGCTGTTATCCCCCGCCCACGCGTCCTTCACCCCCGTCGTATGAAACACATGGACATGGATATCCACCAGGCCCGGCGTCACCACCAGACCCTTCATGTCGATCACCTTGCGTCCGGCGCTCGCTGGGATGTTCTCCGCCACGGCCGCGATCTTGCCATTCGCGATCGCGACGTCGCGAATGCCGTCAACCCCATTGCGCGGGTCAATCACCCGCCCACCCTTCAACACCAGGCTGTACTGCTGCGCCGCCAGCGGCAACGTCACTGCCAGCAGAAGCAGACTACGCATGGACCGCACGCTCCTTCACCTTGTCCCAAGCCATGTACTTACGCTTGCGATAGGACTCCACCCCCATCCGCGCCGCAACCACCCCGTAATACCCCAGCGTGCAGTCGCACTTCAACGCCGCGCCCGTTCGAATCGCCGCCTGCAGATTCTTGTGATGCAGCGTCAGATCCTCGGCGCCCTTCTTCTCATACACAACCGGCTGCATCTCATCCTTGTAAAGGCCCTGCGGCGTGATCGTAAAGCCCGTACGGTTGAACTCAAGCGTGGCCTTATGCCCCCGCAGCACGTGTTGCACCGGCGTATCGTTCGCCATCGACGACACCAGCTGCACCGTAACCCCTTCCGGATAGTCCAGCAGCATGTTGAACGTATCGGGGATCTCGGCCTTACTATCGGCGAACTGGAACTTACCGCCGGTCGCCACCACCTTATCCGGGAAGGTCAGGCCCAGGCTCTTGATAATCCGCGTCACGCGGTGTACGAACAGGTCGCTCGCAATCCCGCCCGAATAGGCCCAGTACCGCCGCCAACTAAAGAACAACTCCGGCTCGAACGGGCGCTTCTTCGCGGTCCCCTGCCAGGTATTCCAGTCGAAGTTCACCCCGGGCTTAATGTCGGGATCTTCCTTATACAGCCAGAAGTCGCCCTTGTGATTCCGCGAATAGTCGATGGTGGCGATCAGCACCTTGCCCAGCGTGCCTTTCACGACATACTCATGCGCCGCCTCATAGCTCTCATCCGACATCCCCTGGACGCCCACCTGCATCTTGACGCCGGTGGACTTGACCTTCGCCACCACCTTGCGCGCCTCTTCGATGCTATAAGTCATCGGCTTCTCGCAATAGATATGCTTGCCCGCCGAGGCCGCATCCAAAGTGATCTGCGCATGCCAGTGCTCGGGCGTCGCCACCAGCACGTAGTCGATGTCCGGGTCGTCCAGAACCTTCCGGTAGTCGGTCACCGGCTTGCCCCCGGTCAGTTGCGCCGCTTCGTCCCTTCGCTTATCCCAAAGATCGCAGGTGTAGCCGACCTCAATGTTCTCGGCCTCCTTCATGCGGTTCAGGGCGCGCATGTGGCCGCCGGCCATGCCGCCGCAGCCGATCACGCCAATCCGAAGCCTGTCATTGGCGCCGCGCACGCGGGTATACGCACTGGCCGTCATAACGCTTCCGGCCGCTAGGAACGTTCTGCGAGTGAGGGAATCCATAAATCTCTCCCATCGTACACCCTGCGGACGTGCCCTTTAGAGCCAGGCCGCGCCAATCACAGCAAGCCCCGCGATCGCAGCCGTCTCCGCCCGCAGAATGGACCCGCCCAGCGAAACAGGCTGCCAGCCCGCGCCGCAAATGGCCGCCCGCTCTTCCTCCGTCCACCCACCCTCCGGGCCAACCAGCAACTGCACGCAATCCCCCGCCTGGCGGGCGGTGGGCAGAGCCTGCAACACCGGCCGAGCCCCTGCATCTTCGTCAAGCAGCAGCCGCAAACCGTCCTCGACAGGCACGTGCTTCCACGCCGCCACCGCACCTAACTCCGGCAGATGCTCCCGGCGGCATTGCTGCGCCGATTCCTTGAGAATCTTGCGCCAGCGCTCCGAGCGTTTCAACGCCGCCTTGTCCAGCCCATGCTCGCTGCGGGTGGCCACCACCGGAGTAATCCGCTCCACTCCCAGTTCCGTCGCCTTCTCGATCATCCATTCGAAATGATCGAACTTGATCAGCGCCGCCAGCAGGTGCAAACGTACCGGCAACGGCCGCGCAGGCAGCTTTTCCAGCACCTGGAACACCACCTGTTCCTTACGCGCCGCTTCCACTTCCGCCAGGTACAACTGGTGGTTATCCGAGATCTCGTAACGATGTCCCTTCTCCACGCGCAGCACGCGGGTCAGGTGGCCCGCCTCGTCCCCTTTGATCTCCGCACGCCCGCTATGCACTCCCTCTACAAAGAAGAGCCGTCTTGCCATGTACAATTGAGTTTCTCACGACCATGATCGGCCACCTGCGCGGAACCCTACTCGAAAAACATCCGAACGAAGTGATTGTGGAAGTTGGCGGCGTCGGCTACCAGGTGGCGATCTCCGTCTCCACGTTCTCCTCCCTGCCCAATACCGGAACCGAGGTGCGGCTGCGGATCCACACCATCGTCCGCGAGGATGCCTTTCTGCTCTACGGCTTTCTGACCCTCGAGGAGAAAACGCTCTTTGAGAAGCTCATCAGCGTCAGTGGCATCGGGCCGAAGCTGGCCATTACGGTGCTAAGCGGGATCCCGGTGCCCGACCTCGTATCGGCCATTCGCGGCGGCAACGTCCAGCAATTGACGCGAGTGCCCGGCATCGGCAAAAAGACCTCCGAGCGCCTCGTCGTGGAACTCCGGGACAAGGTCGATGCCTTGGGAGGCAAGACCGCGCCGGCCCCCGGCGTGCCGCCAGCCCCGGCGCTCAACGCCATCGACGAAGATGTACTCTCAGCCCTCGTCAACCTTGGCTGCCCCCGGCCCGCCGCCGAGACGGCCATTCGCAAAGCCCGTGCCGCCGGAGCCGGCGATGCCTTCGAACCCCTGTTCCGTAAAGCTCTCGAGATGGTGCGATAACCCGATGCGCTTGCTATACATTCTCTTGCTTGCCGCCGGCCTCAACGCCGAGGATCGCCTTGCCACAGCCCAGCCAAACGCGCCCTCCGAGCGTAACAAGCCCTACCTGCTGCTGATCGGAGTCGATGGCTACCGGCCGGACTTCGTCGACAAGTACAACGGCACAGCCCTGAAGGCGCTGGGCGAGCGCGGAGCCCGCGCGACGGCCCTGATCCCCTCCTTCCCATCTACAACCTTCCCCAACTTCTACACCATGGTCACCGGCATGCGCCCGCAGTCCCACGGAATGGTGAGCATGCAGTTCTACGATCCCCAAACCCGCGACTCCTTCTCCTACACACGCAACGCCGCCGAAGGCAAGTGGTACTCCGCGGCGGTGCCGCTGTGGAACCTCGCCGAACAGCAGGGCATGCGCACCGCATCCTACTTCTGGGTCGGGACCGAAGCCGGGATCCGCGGCATGCGCCCCACCGCCTACTTCCCCTACAACGCCCAAACCGCTAGCGAGGCGAAGGTGGCGAAGGTTGTGGAGTGGCTCAAACTGCCCGAAGAGCGCCGCCCGCACCTCATCACGCTGTACTTCTCCCAGGTGGATAGCGCCGGCCATCGCTACGGGCCGGACGCCCCCCAGGTACGGGCCGCCGTGGCGGAAGTGGACAAGGCGCTGGCCGCCCTCTTCCGCGCGCTGGAATCGATCCAGCCGGCAGTGAACGTATTGCTCGTGTCCGACCATGGGCTGATCGCCCCCAGCCGGCAGGTGGACCTGACAAAGCATGCTGATTGGTCCGGCGTCCGCGTCGTAAACGGCGGAACCCAGGTGTTGGTCTACAGTGACGATAAGGCCCGCCTTCGCAAGCTGGAATCGGAGTTGAAAGCAAGAGTCAGTTCGGACTACCGCGTTTACCGGCGGGAACAAATGCCCAAGCATTTGTTCTACCGCGATAACCCGCGCAATGGCGACCTCATCATCCTGGCCAGCGGAGCACAGGCACTGTATGTCAACTACAACCCGGACAACCAGAAGAAACGCGGCGAGGTGCCGCTGGCGGGAATGCATGGGTATGACCCGAAAATCGTGCCGGAGATGAAAGGCATTCTCTACGGGGCGGGACCGAACCTCAAGCCCGGAGCGAAACTCGGCGAGGTCGACAACATCGAGGTCTTCGGGCTGGCGGCGAAGATACTAGGGTTGCGCGTACCTCCGGGGGCCAATGCGGGCAAGGATTTAGTGAAGCGCTGGTACCGGCCCTAATTCGAGCACCGGGTGGCGTCGATTTTGCTCTTCCCCTTGTCCACGCCGGGAGCCGCAATCACACAGTACTTCTCCATGCCCCACCCCTGAACGATGTTCCCGGTAATCTCGAGCTTCGTCGACGGCGCAGGGCGATGGGCGCCCTTGCCTAGATAGATGCCCGCGCGCAGCAGATCCGGCTCATCGGCCTTATAAAGGCACCCCGCCGCGACATTCTCATTGCACTTCGCCAGATTGATCTTCTCGAAAATGTTATTGCGGACTAGGTGGCCGGTGCCAATCAGAAACACAGCGCCAAAACGGAATCCGCTCATATTGTTCTCGACAATCTCAATATTCTTTGACTCCATATCCGGGAAGCTATTGTTGAGCACAATGGCGTAGTGCCCATGCGGATAAGCAGACGCATCGCGGCTGTTGTTGCAGCGGTTGCGCGACACAACACCGTCGTGGAAGCCATCCAGATCAATGCATTTGCCGTTCACTTCATCAAACGCATTCTCACTATAAGTGCTGTGCTCCACGTCGCCGGCCGTATCGAGAGCCACCGGCACCGCCCCATGCTCCATATCGACAATCTCCGGCGGAAAGCCGATAAAGTTCCCGGTATTACGCTCGATCTTCATCTCCATGGCATGGCCCGCCTGAAGCGCATCGCGCCCCACGTGCCGGATATCGTTCTCCTCAAACACACCGTTCTTGTTGCGCGGCGAGTTGTACATCGAGTGCGTCCAGATGCCGTTCCCGCGAATGTTCCGCAGCTTGCACCGGCGCACGGCAAACCGCTCGCAGCCCTCTTCAAACAGAATGCCGCCCGTGGCGTTGTTCAAGCCCTTCCCGTCCAGCGACCCCGAATCGCCCACCAGCGTCTCCTGCACCGTGACGTTCTTAGACTTGTTGGCCAGAACCGCGTAACTAGACACATTGCGAATCGTCAGCCGGTCAAGAACAACGCCATCGGAATCCTCAATGAGGATGCCATTGTCGAAGTTAAACTCAGCCATCGGCTTATCCGAAGGCGGCAACCCAAACTGCGTTTTGGATTGTTCGCGGTTGCCCTCCAGCACAAAGTTTTCCAGCCGCACGTTCCGGCTCCGGCGCACGATCAGCACGGCCTTCATCCGGCCAGCGCCCGACTGCAGTTTCACCCGCCCATCGCCGATCAAGGTCAGGCCATCAGCCCCCTCGATGACGAGAGGCTCGTCCACCTCCACCGTACCCGAGGGCAGCTTCACCTCCCCCGACTTCACAGAAAGGGCTTTCCGCAAGGCATTCTCCTTGCGGCAGCCCAACAACACAACCACCCAAACACCCACAATCAGAGCGCGAGCAAGCATGTGATTGTTAGTGTACTGAAGCCGAATCCATCCATGCCTTCAATGCGCTCTCAGCACCCTGCACCACCAATGAGGACCTGACCTCTTCGAGTGGGGCAGGCGTCCACGACTGCGCGCGACGTCCACGTCGCGCCTCTTCTACGTCACCCCCAAAATAGAAGCCCGCCGTTCCCTGGTCCCGCTTCCAGTCACAAGCCTTGTTTCTAATAGAATCAACACGTTACAAGGACTACCCCAACCCCCCCATGCTATGGTCGTCCCGTATGACTGACCAAACCGAACGCAATCGCGAGAATTCGCAGCACTCCACCGGCCCGAAAACGCCGGAAGGCAAAGCCACATCCTCCCAGAACGCCCGGAAGCACGGCTTCACCGCCCGCAGCGCCTGGTCCCCCGCCCACTTCACAGAAGACCAGATCCAGTTCTTCCGCGACTTCTACAGCCGCCTAAAACCGGACGGCCCCGTAGAAGCCACCGTCTTCGACCAGATCATCCACGCCGCCTGGAATCTGCGCATGATCGCCGTCCAACTCGACAAACTAGCCGCCGAGTTCAACTGCGAAGAGGTCCCGGAGCTCCTAAACCTCCCCGACCTTCCGGAAGACGCCGAGCGCCGCTACAACCGGCTGCTCCGCTACCAGAACCGCAACGAGCGAGCCTTCCAAGCCAACATGCGCCTGCTAGCCTCGCTCCAGACCAATCGAGTCGCCGCCGACTACACCGGAACCCCCGGCGAAACGTCGCTCAATTCCATCTCGGCCCTAATAGACGTAGCCAAGATCGTGCGCCTGACCGATCGAAGCCAGCCGGAGCCCCCCGGCATCGCCCCCAAGGCCCGCCAGCAGCCCAGCCGGGCCGCCTGACGACGCCAAAACGCAACCCTTAACCCCGTAGCCCGGCGAAATGCCACCCGCTGTTTGACAACCGAATACCCCCTCGCCAGGCCCAAGCCCAAAGTGTCTCTCCCAGCTACCGTGACAAGTACACTAAAAACTATGGCCATTGCCTTCCGGGATTGCCGGGCCCCCTCCGGTTACGTGATCGGCATAATCGGAGATAGCGCGCCCTGGCTGGAAAGCGTCACCGAAGCGGACCAGCCCCTCCTCCGCCTCGGGCCGCACGACACCTTGCTTTTCGAAGACGCCCGCTCCCTCATTCTCGACCACACCCTGGCATTGAAAGGCGCCCAGCAACGCAGCGAAGCCGCCATGCAACTCGAGCAGTTCCGGCGTACCGGCGGCACCGCCATCCTTGCCTCGCATGAGCCCGGCCTGCTCCTGTGGCTCTCCGACGAGATCTGGTGGGTGGAAGGCAGCGTGCTCCTCGCCAAAGGCGACCCCCAGCAAACCCTTGACGCCTTCCGCCACGACGCCGCCCGCAAACTGCGCGACAACGCCGCCGGCAAGCAACTGCCACTCCCGCCGCGCATGCGCAAGGGAGATGGCCGGGCAACCCTCGAGTCCATTGAAACGCTAGACGCCGATGGCAACCCCACCACCGTCTGGCAGAGCGGCGCCACGGCGCAGGTTCGCGTCACAGTCCACTTCCAGGCCGATGTCGGCGACCCCGTCATCGGCATCCTCATCCGCACCAGGATCGGCTTCGAAGTGTTCGGGACCAACACCGAACTCGAGAAAGTAAAAGTGGGTCCGTGCCAGGCGGGCCAACGTGTGGCGGTGACGTTCACCTTCGCCTGCCACCTGTGCCCGCAGGAGTACACGCTGACCGCGGCCTCGCACGATCCGGACGGCATCTGGCATGACTGGGTGGAAGACGGCGTCGCTTTCGCCGTGAGCGATCACCGCTACACCGCGGGCGTGGCGTGCCTGCGGGCACAAGCGTCAGTCCTGCATTTGCGATGATGAAGGCATGCCTAGAGCCGCCAAACTCCCGGACGCGGAAATCACAGCCGCCCTGGCCGCGTTGCCCGAATGGAGCGTGCAGGACGGCAAACTGCATCGCGAATACCGCTTCCCGGACTTCGTGCATGCCTTCGGCTTCATGGCCACATCGGCGATCGCCATCGAAGTCATGAACCATCACCCGGAATGGTCGAACGTGTGGAACCGTGTCACCATTGACCTCACCACGCACGACTCCGGCGGCATCACCGCCAAAGACGTGGAACTCGCTACCAAACTCGAACAGATCGCCAAGCGCCTCTCATGAAACTGTTGCTCGCCCTCCTCGCTGTTGCCCGCCTCTCCGCGCAAGGCCCCTTTAAAGCCACGCCCGATATCGACGCCGCCATCGAGAAGGCTGTCGCTAACAACGAGGCGCCCGGCGCGGTCGCGCTGGTCTGGCATCAGGGCAAGGTGCTGCACTTCAAAGCCTACGGCAACCGCGTGCAGGTGCCAACCCCGGAGAAGATGACCACCGACACCATCTTCGACGCCGCTTCTTTAACAAAGGTGATCGCCACCACCAGCAGCGTCATGAAGCTGTTCGAGCAGGGCAAGATCCGGCTGGCCGACAAGGTAACGGTATACCTGCCCGGCTTCCAGGGCGGCACGAGCGATATCACCGTACGCCAACTGCTGACGCACTTCTCCGGCCTGCGTCCCGATTTGGATCTCGCGCCGGCTTGGTCCGGCTACGACCTGGGAATCCGCAAGGCGCTCGTGGACCGGCCCGTGGCGGCGCCCGGCGAGCGCTTTATCTACAGCGACATCAACTTCATCCTCCTCGGCGAGATCGTCCACCGCGTGAGCGGCAAGCCGCTGGATCAGTTCGCCAAGGAGAATATCTTCGAACCCTTGGGGATGAAGGACACCACCTATCGCCCACCGGCCGAATGGGCGAATCGCATTGCGCCCACCGAGCACTACAAGGGCATGAGCGGTCCCCTCCGCGGCGTCGTGCATGACGAGACCACGCGGTTCATGGGCGGCTTGGCCGGCCATGCCGGGCTCTTCACCACGGCAGAGGATCTGGCTCGCTTCGCCGAGATGATCCTCAACGGCGGCGAGTTCCGCGGCAAGCGTATCCTCAGCCCATTGACCATCCGCAAGTTCACGGAACCGCAAACGCCGCCCGGCCAGACCATTCTGCGAGGGCTCGGTTGGGACATGGATTCTCCCTTCGCGGCCAACCGCGGCGAGTTGTTTCCCTTAGGCTCTTTCGGGCACACGGGCTTCACCGGGACATCCATCTGGATGGATCCGCTGTCGAAGACCGCGGTCATCTTGATGACCAACAGCGTGCATCCGCAACGGCGGCCGCCCGTGACCTCGCTGCGGGCGCGCGTGGCGACGATGGTCGCGGCGGGCTTGGGCATCGACCTCCCAGGCGTGGCCCTCACCGGCTACAACGAAACTTCCAACGGCGCGCGGCGCAACGTCAACCGCGCGGGCGCCGTGCGAAACGGCATCGACGTCCTGGTGACGACGGGCTTCACCCAACTGCGCGGCAAGCGCGTCGGCCTGATCACCAATCACACCGGTTTGACGGCCGACGGCAAACGCAACATCGACGTGATGATGGCGGGCGGGGTGAACCTGGTCGCGCTCTTCTCGCCCGAGCACGGCATCTCCGGAACCGAAGACCACGAAGATGTCACCGACGCGAAGGATGCCGCCAGCGGCGTGCCCGTCTATAGCCTCTATAAGGGCAAGCAACGCACCCCCAACCCGGAGATGCTGCGGAAGGTGGACGTGATTGTCTTCGATATCCAGGACGCCGGGGCGCGCTTCTACACCTATGTCTGCACGCTAAAGAACACCATGGAAGCGGCCGCGAAGCTGGGGATACCGATCGTGGTGCTGGACCGGCCCAACCCCATCACCGGCGTGCGCGTCGAAGGGCCGATCATCGAGCCCGCCGTACAGAGCTTCGTCGGTTGTATCGCCGTGCCCACGCGCCATGGCATGACCATCGCCGAACTGGCGCGGATGATCAACGTCGAAGAAAAGATCAACGCCAAGCTGGACGTGGTGGCCATGAAGGGCTGGCAGCGCGGCGATTGGTTCGACTCCACCGGGCTGATCTGGGTGGACCCCTCGCCCAACATGCGCAGCCTCAGCGCCGCCCTCCTGTTCCCCGGCATTGCCAACCTGGAGTACAGCACGAACTACTCGGTCGGCAGGGGGACGGATACGCCGTTCGAGCAGGTGGGTGCCGATTGGATCAACGGGCCGGATCTGGCCGCGAAGTTGAATTCGCGTGCGCTGCCGGGCGTGCGTGTCTACCCCACGCTGTTCACGCCGAAGGACAGCTACTTCAAGGGCGTGCGGATCCAAGGCGTGCGTTTCGTGATCACGGATCGGGAGCGATTTCAGCCCGTGCGGTTTGGCTTCGAACTGGCAGTAATGTTGGAGAAGCTGTACCCCGGCAAGATCCCGTTCGAAAAGAACGAGAAGCTGATTGGCAGCCGCGCGGTGATCAAGCAGTTCCGCGCGCTCACCGATCCGCGGGCCATCGAAACCAGCCTCGAGCCGGAGTTGGAAGCCTTCAAGCTGGTGCGCGAGAAGTACCTGCTCTACCGCTGATAGTCGACCGACATCAGGAAAAGGCCACGGCCCGGAGCGGCGTGGCCAAGTTTGCACGCGGCGGGTCCGGCTTCGAGCAGAGCCTGCAGCGCGGCGGCGGTGAGGTTGCCGCGGCCAACTTCGATCAAGCCGCCAACGATGTTGCGGACCATGTGCTTAAGGAAGCCGCTACCGCGCACCCGGTACCGCAGCAGATCGCCATCGCGCACGAGTTCGGAACGGGAGATGGTGCGCACCTTGGAGCCGCCGAGGACATCCTTTTCATCGGCAGCGGCGAAGGCAGTGAAGTCATGGTCGCCGAGGAAGATCGCCGCGGCGTCGATCATGGCCGGCTCGTTGAGGGGAAACGGGTGGTGCCAGACATAGCGGCGCTCGAAAGGGGAACAGATCTCGCCGCGGAAGACACGGTACTCGTAGGTCTTGCCAACGGCATCAAAGCGCGGATGGAAGTCCTCGTGCACTTCCTCGGTAGCGGTGATGCGGATGTCGGCGGGTAGCAGGCGGTTCATGGCGCGCAGCAGGTTGGGCGCGGGGATGGGATTGTCGAGCGTAACCGCGGCCACCTGCGCAACCGCATGCACCCCGGCGTCCGTACGGCCGGAGCCTGCCACCTGCACGGGCTTGCCTTCGATCTGGGCGAGCACGGCTTCTACCGTGCCCTGGATGGTGGGAAGTCCGGGCTGGACCTGCCAACCGTGATACGCGGTGCCGTCGTAGGAGAGCGTGAAGCGGATACGCCGCGCCATCAGGCTCCCGGCCGCGACCCCGGCTTGACCACCGGCAACCCCTGCAGACAGAGCGGGCAGCTTTCCGGGTTGTAGGCGACGATGTGCATGGTGAGCAGGGACACGCGCGGCACCGAGAGGTCCGCCCGGCCGCCGCTACGGTCGACGATGGACGCGGCGCCGATCACCTGCACCCCCGCGCCGCGGAGCAGGTTGACGACTTCGAGCGAACTGCCGCCCGTAGTGATGACGTCTTCCACAACCACGGCCGTCTCCCCGGGCTTGATGGTGAAGCCACGCCGGAGAGTCATCTTGCCCTCGACGCGCTCGGTGAAGATGTGCCGGGTGTGCAGGGCGCGCGCGACTTCATGGCCAATGATGAGGCCGCCCATGGCAGGCGATACGACCACGTCGATGTTGCGCAGCGGCTCGATGTCACGTAGTTGCGCGGCCAGGCGTTTGCCTAGCATCTCGGCATGCTGGGGATGCTGCAGCACGAGGGCGCACTGCATGTATTCGGGACTGTGGAGGCCGCTGGTGAGACGAAAGTGGCCTTGCAAATAGGCTCCGGTATCCTGGAAAACCTGGAGCATCGATTCATTTTCGGGGGTCACTAGAAGAAGATGATAGCGCGGCGGTGTTGGCGTAAGGCTGTCCCGAAACCGCTTCTCATGCTTTGCCCGCCGCCCCGGCGGCATCGCGTCCAGCAATTGCCAAAAGTTTCGAGTGGCCATCAGATCTTCGATTGTAACCGTCCACCTACAGCCTTGTTCGCGATGGCCGCGACGGGCTGCGGGGTGGGGTGACCGGCGGCAGGTCCGCCCGTGTAGAGCGATCACAAGCCATCCATACGGCGTACAATTGAGGCGGGACCACCAATCGGGAGCCATCCATGACCGCCACAGGTTTCGACCGGATCACGGTAGATCCAGAGCAGAGGAACGGACAGCCGTGTATCCGGGGGATGCGGCTGACGGTACGCCGTGTCGTTGAAGCCGTGTCTCTCTATCCGAACCGTGAGGAACTCCTTCGCGAGTATCCAGAACTCCAGGAAGAGGACGTCCAGCAGGCCCTTGCGTTTGCGGCATCATCTCTGCCCCGTCTCAGCGAAAACGGGTAGCCAGGAATATAGCCGTGCGGACCACCACATACGTCGCGATGAGCAACAGCACTACCTGATGACGCCGTAGGTGGCGGCCAAGCGCTTCCCGCCAGGTTTCCCGGTGTGCGGAGACAGCCAGGCCATCCAGGTAGTTGAGGACATCGGCAGCCAGTTCCTTCGCCGATGGGTAGCGCTGGGCGAGGTCCGGATTTACAGCCTTGTTCACGATAGCCGCGACGGGCTTGGGGGCCGCGTCGCCAGCCAGGCCGGCCAGGATCCGTCCCAGCGAGTAGACGTCCGCCCTTGGATCGACCAGGGCATCGGCGACGGCCTGCTCGGGAGCCATGTAGGCGGGCGTTCCCACGATATGCGGCTCGGATTCCCCCGCTGCCTTGGCCAATCCCCAATCCATCACAAAGCATTCACCGAAGCTGCCAGCCATGATGTTGGCGGGCTTCAGATCGCGATGCACCAGACCATGGGCGTGGGCGTAAGCAATAGCCGCGCAGAGCCGCTCAAATAGACGCAGGCGCTCGGGCAGCGTGTGTCCCGTCGCGGCCCACTCATCCAACCGCTGGCCTTCGACATACTTCATCGTGTAGAACAGGCGGCCATCGGCGGCGGCGCCCAGGTCGTAAACAGGCACGATGTTGGGATGCTCCAGGCTCGCCAGCGTGCGGGCTTCCTGGCGCAGCCTCTCGCGCAGCGCCGGATCGACATCATCGAGATGAAAGACTTTGAGGGCGACCGTACGGCCGAGATCTTGGTCTTCCGCCAGGTAGACCACGCCCATGCCGCCACGCCCCAACTCGCGCAGGACGGTGTAACGGCCACCGCCGAGGTCGGGGAGGGCCGCCACCTGGCGCAGGCGGGCCAACGCGCGGTCGCCTAGCATGGGGGCGGATTCCCCAGCAGGGCGCGTGCCTCCCGTTGGAACTCCTCGCGCGAGCCACTGACGGCGCGGATCAGCTCCAGAACGATGGCGCGGAAGCGGCGGCGCGCCCAGGCCAGATGATTGGTCACGGTGGTGACCGGGAGTCCGGACTGCTCCGCCAACTGCTGGTAGCTATCCGCCGCCTGCTCCAGTTCGTAGCGTTCGAAGAGTTCGAAGCGGTCGAGCCGGCCGGATTCGGCGGCTTCCGCCCGCAGGCGGTCGACCGCGGTGGCAAACAGGTGCCGGACCCATTCCTGGTGGAAGAACTCGTCGGCATTCGGACCGCCGGCGACCGGCAGTTCCTGGAGTTCGCCCTCGGCATTGGCAAAATCCAGTCCAGTGAATTGGACGCCGCCGCCCCGTTTGAGGGCCTGCGCGGCGACGTTGCGATTGGCAACCCACGCATCCAGGCAGGTGCGGAGGTAGGTGCGAAAGCTGGCCTTGGAGGAATCGAAGTTTTCGAGATAGCCCTTTTCGAGAGCCTGCAGGAAGAAGCCCTGGGTGAGGTCTTTGGCGTCCTCGTTGCCCTTATTCCACTTGCGGCGGATGTACTTGTAGGCGGGTTTCCAGTAGCTGGCGAGGATGGCATCGAAGGCACGGCGGCGGGCTTCCGGATCGGCGCTGGCCACCTGTTCCACCGCCGAGTACTGGGTGTCGGGGAAGCGATCCGAAGGGCCGCCAATCGCGGTGTCCTTCTCATAAGGCATGACGCCCCTATCTTGCCATACAATCCAGGGATGCGACCGTTGTTGGTTCTCCTGCTGACACAGGTGTTGGGAGCCGAAGTGAAGTTCCCCGCCGCCTATCCGCCGACGAACGACATCGCCATCGACAACCTGGTTCCGGTGAAGATGCGCGATGGCGTAAACCTCTACGCCGATCTGTACCGGCCGGCCAAGCCCGGCAAGTACCCCGTGATTGTGTGCCGCACGCCGTACAGCACGGAGCGGTATCCGAACGCTTACGCGGCCGCCGTGTACTTCGCGCAGCGCGGCTTCGTGTACGTCTACCAGGATGTTCGCGGGCGCCATGAGAGCGAGGGCAAGTGGGAGCCGTTCCGCAACGACATCGAAGATGGCTACGACACGATTGAATGGGCCGCGGCGCAGGGCTGGTCGAATGGGAAGGTGGGCATGGACGGTGGATCGTACCTGGGGCATGTCCAGTGGCGGGCGGCAATGGCGAAGCCGCCACACCTGGTGGCGATCGTACCGCGCGTCGCCTCGGTGAGCCTCTATCACGACTGGATCACCTTGAACGGCGGCTGGCGGCTCTCGTTCAACTTCGGGTGGGGGCCGGTGCGGCAGGAATCGCGCATCATGCAGAACACGGGCCCGCATACGTTGGGCGACGTAAACGGCGTCAGTTTCGACCGGATGCTGTGGCATCTGCCGCTCTATGACATGCAGTCGCTGGCGGGGCGCAATGCGCAGTTCTATCGCGATTGGATCGAGCATCCGGATTACGACGCGTATTGGAAGAAGCTGAATGCCGAGGAGGTGTTCGACCAGATTAACGTACCGGTGTACACGATGGGCGGCTGGTTCGACATCTTCAGCCAGGGGACGCTGCGCGGCTATGCGGGCATGGCGAAGCGCGGGCCGACCGAGGCGGTGCGCAAGAAGAGCCGGATGCTGATTGGGCCGTGGGGCCACGGGTCCTCCCAGAAGTTCGGCGAGATCGACTTCGGCAAGCATGCCCATGTCGACGAGAACGCGGCGGCTCTTCGCTTTTTCGACTACTGGCTGAAGGGCAAGGACGACGGCATCGACAAGGAGCCGCCGGTGACGCTGTTCGTGATGGGGAAGGGCGAGTGGCGGCAGGAGAACGAGTACCCGCTGGCGCGCACGCAGTACCGCAAGATGTACTTCCATAGCGAAGGTAATGCGAACACGCGGTTCGGCGACGGGAAGCTGAGTTGGGACGCGCCGGGGGCAAACGGCAAGGCGGATACCTATCGCTATGACCCGGCGAATCCTGTGCCTAGCGTGGGAGGGAACAATTGCTGCGGGACGCCGACGCCGGCGGGACCCATGGATCAGCGGACGGTCGAGAAACGGAGCGACGTGCTGGTCTACACGTCGGAGGTGTTGGAAAAGGATATCGAAGTGACCGGGCCGGTGAAGGTAGTGCTGCATGCCAGTTCGGACAGCCTGGATACGGATTTCGTCGCGAAGCTGGTGGACGTGTTCCCCGACGGGCGGGCGATTTCGGTGGCGGAGGGGATCCTGCGGGCGCGGTACCGGCAGGGGACGGACAAGCCGGCGTTGTTGAAGCCCGGCGAGGTGTACGAGTTCACCATCGATATGGTGGGGACGAGCAATGCGTTCCTGAAGGGGCACCGGTTGCAGGTGGATGTGACCAGCAGCCACTTCCCGCAGTTTGACCGGAATCCGAATACGGGGGAGACGTTCGGGAGGTCGACGAAGGTGAAGGTAGCGGCGAACACGGTGCATCACGCGGGGGCCCGCGCTTCGCATATCGTGCTGCCGGTGATTCCGGAGTAGGGTTTAACCCAGGAATCAGACATTTGCAGAACTTGGAAGAACTCCTCAAGAGCGTTTGATCCCCTTTCGCGGCACAATGGCGCAACGCGAAAGCGATTCTCTGGAGGAAGCACTCCTTGCGTCAACAATTCGATCCCATTCGGCGGACTGCCGCCAGGGTAACCGGTCTCTTCTTAATCGCCACCTGTGGGCAGGCGGCTACGGTATTCTCGGACGGCACCTTTGCGCCCGCGGACTGGCAATCCGCCACCTTCCTGGCCCAAGGGACAACGTCGATGACGTTCGACCAGTTCGGGGCGGGCAATCCGGGTCCCGGCCGCCGGATGACCTTCACGGTTTCCTCGGTTGGCGCTGGGGCTACGGTTGTCAACCGCAGCGGCTCCGCCAACGTGCTGTTCAGTTACGATCCCAGCGTACAGGGCGCCATTCAGGGCATAACCGTGTCTTATGATTTAGCCCTATTGACGAGCACCTTTGGCGGCGCACGGACGGGAGGCTATCAACCTCTGCTGGTGCAGGGTGGAATCGCCTATGCCCTGACCGGCGGGACCAACTCCACCGATAGCACCGCCTGGACGTCGTTTACGCGCACCGGCGACGCGGCCTCGCAGTGGCTGGGCGGCGGGTTTAACCCGGATTTCTCGGTCTCAGGCGGCCCGATCCAGTTCGGCTATCAGACCACCTTCACGCTCACCTGCGAACTACAGGTGGCCTGCGGTTCGGCAACCGTCACCAGCGGTCTGGACAACTACCGCGTCGAGATCGAAAGCGTACCCCTGGCGACCGCCGTCCCGGAACCTTCGACTGGCGTTCTCCTCGCGGTGGCGCTTGGGTCAGTTGCCGTTCTGCGTCGAAGCCACGGCCGGCGGAGGTAGCCCGACCGACCGCACTACATTCTGGAATCGCGGATCGGCGCGTAGTGGGGCGAAGGCGGGGTCCACGCCAACAAAGATCAGCGCGTAAGGCCTGGCTTGCACGGCCGCTTCCAACTCCTTAAGGGCGTTCTGGTAGTCGCCGATCCAGGCAAACCAGATGGCCCGGTTGTAGCGGTGGACGCGCAGGGGAACCCCGTCGCGCACTTCATGGATCCAAGCGTGCGCCACGCCCTCGCGTCCCTTTCGTTCCCAGAGGGGAATGTATTGGTTCCGAAGCCTCTGGGATGCCTCGGGGGATGCCGCCCAGGCGGTGATCTCAAAGACACGCTCCCCAATCGCACTCACGTCCTCGCCCAATTGTTGATAACTGCGATACATCCAATAATGCGCGGGCTGGAAAGCCCGGTTGAGCGCGGTGGCCTTCTCCGCCTCCTGGATGGCCTCGCGATAGCGGCCCTGGAAGTAGCGGACGAAGGCGGCCGTGGAATGGGTGCGTGGCTCGGAGGGCGACAGCCGTGCACTGTGCTCGGCCTGCTGCCAGGCTTCGTCCAGCCGTCCGTGAACGGCCAGCCATTCCGCGTACCAGAGGCGCCAGTAGACCTGTGTGCCGTCGGCCTGGATGGCTTGGGAAAGGTGCCGCCCGGCCTCTTCCCATTTCCAGCCGCGAGTCCCGAGCACGTAACCTAAGACCGCGCGGCATTCGTTGCAGGTTGGGTCGCCCTTCACGGCCAAACGCGCCAGTTGCACCGCCACTTCGAAGGATGACCGGCCGAGGCGCGCCGCCGACTCCGCCATGGCTGCTTGCGCGGGCGGGTAGTCCGGAATGATCTGAGAAGCCTGCCGGATGAGTTCCCCCGCCCGGGCTCCGTCCTTCAAGTTCGACTCGCGCAACAGCTTTCGCGCTTCCGCCAGCAAGGTATCGGCAGCCTCCTGCCGGGCCAGACGCCGGTGCGCGGACAGCCCGCCCGCTAACGCCGTCACCAGCAGGAGGAAGGCCGCGGCGAGGGCGTAGCGCAACAACCGGCGCGGTGAGGACGGTGGCGTTACCGTTAGCACGGGTTGGGGCGTGGGCACCGCCGCCGGCTCTTCGTCCGCCACTTCTTCCACGGCCACGGTGATGCGGTACCCGACGCGCGCCACGGTTTCGATGTAGCTGCCGCCGTCCGGAGCCGGGTCGAGCGACTTTCGCAGCGCCATGATGCAGCGCGGCAGGTTGGACTCTTCCACCAGCGCTCCACCCCAGATGCGCCGCTGCAAGTCTTCTTTCGTGACGACTTCGCCCCTGGCTTCGATAAGGATGCTGAGACACTCGGCAACCCGCCAGGTCAGCTTCACGGGTTGGCCACGTACCAGCAGACGACGTTCGGCGCGATCCCAGCGTGCCTCTCCAAAGACGGCGCTACGCACCCCTTCCGACTCTCCGTTCCCCGCCGTACCTGCCATGACCGTCCCTCCTAAGGACGATGTTCGGACCATTTTACCGGAATCGGATTTGTGTCTTGTATTTCCCCAAAGGTGCGCCGTTTGCGTGCAGGGCCGTTGAAACAACCTCCCAAACCGCTCCGTAGAGGAATCGCGATTACGTAACGGAAGCCGCCACCGCCAGCAAGCTGGCTTCGGGCTTCTCCAACAAGCGTCGCTCGCGGTGCGAGCGATCGGGTTTGCCACGGGCTGGCAGGGGTTAACAAACATTTTCTTGACAAATTGTTTGTTTGGGGCTTGGTCCCCGCACCGGGTTGGCTAAGATAGAGAGAAGCGCGTACTCCCCCACACGCCGTATTGAAAGGAGCCCGTTTGCTTGCACTGATCCTTCCCGCGCTTCTCCAGATCCGCATTTTGGATCTGATCAACACGGAGAAGCCGATTCCGCTGGCCGTACTGTTGACGCTGGTGGCGTTTTCCCTGGTCTCCTGGACGGTGGTGTTCGCCAAGTGGCAGATGCTGCGTAAGGCGAAGGCATCGAACGGCAGCTTTCTGCGGGCCTTTCGAAAAGCGCCGGGGCTGAATACGCTGGCAGTGGCGACCGAGCAGTTTCAGGACGCTCCCGTGGCGAATGTTTTCGGTTTCGGATACGAAGAGGTGGACCGCCAGGTCAAAACCCAGGGTCGGCTAAGGAACAAGCCGGCCATCGAGCGCATGCTGCAGATCGGCATCAGCCAGGAGACGTCGCGGCTGGAGCAGCGCATGAACCTTCTGGCGACGACGGCGACGGTGTGCCCGTTTATCGGGCTGTTCGGCACGGTGTGGGGGATCATTGAGGCGTTCAATGCGCTGACGCTGTCGGGCGCGGCCAGCCTGCGGGCGGTGGGTCCGGGCATCGCCGACGCGCTGGTGGCGACCGCGATGGGGCTGCTGGCGGCGATTCCCTCGGCCATTGCGTACAACCTGTTCGGGCAGATGATCCGCGAAATGGGGGTGCGCATGGAGGAGTTCGCCATGGAGTTCATGAACCTGACGGAACGGACGTTTGAGGAGTAGGGGATGGCGTTTTCGACGGGGAGCGGCGGCGGATTTGGGCGGCGCGGGCGGTCCAGTGTGGGCACGATGTCGGAGATCAACATTGTGCCCCTGGTGGACGTGGTGCTGGTGCTGTTGATCATCTTCATGCTGACCGCGCAGGTGATGGAATTCGGCCTGGAGATCGATGTTCCGAAGGTCAAGCAGAGCCGGGCGTCGGCCGAGGAACTGCCAGTGATTTCGGTTACGAAGACAGGGAATCTCTATATCCAGGACCAGATGCTCAAGCTGGATGACGTGGGCGCGGAGGTCACGAAGCGCTTTGGTGTGAATGCCAAGGTTGTATACGTACGGGCCGATAAAGACGTCACATGGGATACATTGGCACAGGTTGTGAGCGGCATTTCGTCGGACGCGAAATTAAAGGTGCAACTGGTGACAAAACCGGATGAAGCGTCCAGTAAACGGAGATAATGGGAACAGAACCCCACCATGGCGGTCTATTGGGCGGAACTGGACTCCTCGCAGCGACTGAGTAAGCCATTCGCGGCTTCCCTCACGATGCATGTGGGGGTTCTTGCGCTCAGTTTCGCCTGGGGGATGTGGCAGGCCCAGCAAAGGGATACGTTTGGGGATCCGAACCCTGGCTTTGGACCGGCGACGATTGAGACAGTGAGCGCGATCCCGTTGCCGAATCGCAGTGCGACGCCGAATCCGGTGGCTAACACGACCGATTCCCAGGTGCCCTCGCCAGCCAAGCCGGAGCCGAAGAAGAAGTTCCTGGATCCCGATGACCCGGACGCCATCGCGCTCCGGTATGAGAAGCAGAAGAAGAAAAAGCTGACCAAGGAAGATCTGAAGGATCTGTACCGCAAGCGCTACGAAGTGGTGCCGGACCGTCCGAACCAGGTTTACTCGACTACGGGCTCGGCGATGTCGAATCCCATGTACAGCATCAAGGGTGGTGGCGGAGAGCTGGGTTTGGGCAGTACGAACCCCTTCGGCACACAACTCGGCTGGTACGCCGATCTTATCCGGCAGCGGGTGGGAGAGAAGTGGCAGACGCAGGATGTCGATCCCCGGCTGCAAACGGCGCCCATCGTAGCGGTGAGCTTCAAGATTCTTCGTTCGGGGGAGGTGCGCGATGTACGCATCATCCAGACCAGCGGCAACTACACCTTGGATCAATCTACGTTGCGAGCGGTACAAGCCGCCAATCCTCTGCCAGGGTTGCCGCGGGAGTTCACCCGCGAAGTGGCCAATGTCGAATTCAAATTTCAACTGAGACGATGAAACGCACCTTCTTGTTATTGGCTAGTATTGCGGCGGTTGCCGGCACGATGCTCGTTATCGCGCAACAACGGCCCGACATCGACATCAACGTTTTGAAAGGCGATCGGCCAGTGATCGCTATCCCTGATTTCCGCGGGACGGGGGCCGCCGCGCCGTTCATGACGGCGTTCAACCAGACGCTGTACGAGGAGATCGAAAACTCCGGCGCCTTCAAGATGGTGGGTAAGAGCCTGATGCCGCGCAACAATCCTCAGGTGCCGACGGATGTCCGCGAGTCGGCGCGCGGGACGGGCTATGCGTTATCGGATTGGTCGGGTCCGCCGGTAAGCGCGAACTATCTGGCGTTCGGCTACACCGGCGTCCAGAACGACCAATTAGTGCTGTTCGGCTACCTCTATAACGTACAGCAGCCGCAGAACCCGCAGGTGATCGGCAAGCTATACTTCGGCCCCATCACCGAAGCCGGCGCCAAGCAGGTCGCGCGCGAGTTCGCCGCCGACATCCTCAAACTGATGGGTATCGAAGGCCTGGCGGGGTCGAAGGTCTACTTCGTCTCCAGCCGCGGCGGCGAGAAGCAAATCTGGCAGATGGACTACGACGGCTCCAACCAGCGGGCGTTTTCGAACTACCGCGAGTTGTGCACCATGCCGTCGGTATCGAACGACGGCACGCGGATCGCGTTCACGCGGTTCACGCCCGGCGGTCCGCAGATCATGATGCACAGCGATACGGGCCGGAAGCTGACCTTTTTGAATCCTCCCGGATCGCTGAACGCAACCTTGAGTTTCAGCCCGGATGGCAGTAAGGTGGCTTTTGCCAGCAAAGTAAGCGGCTTCTCGCAAATTCATCTGGCGAACGCGGATGGCAGCGGGCTGCAGCGCATCACCAACACGCGCGCCATTGAAGTGGAGCCGAAGATCAACCCGAAGACCGGCGTGGACATCGTGTTCGTGTCGGGGCGCGGCGGGGTGCAGCAAATCTATAAAATGAATATAGACGGCGCCAATGTCACTCGGTTGACCAGCGGGGAGGGTCAGGCCAGCAATCCGGCCTGGCACCCGAATGGGACTCACATCGCGTTTGCGTGGACGCGGGGGTATGAGCCGGGGAACTGGAATATCTTCATAATGGAAGTAGCCACGCAAAAGTTTGTGCAGTTGACACGCGGGCAGGGCCGCAATGAGAATCCCTGGTGGGCGCCCGACGGCCGGCATCTGGTGTTCAGTTCCAATCGGAACGGCTCATCCCAGATCTACTCGATGCTGGCGGATGGCAGTCAGATACGGCAGTTGACCGGAGCTGGGCGCAACGAGATGCCCGTGTGGAGTAAGAAGTAAGTTAGGCACCCCCGGCGTGTTGGGGAAAGGTTTGGAGATCTGCGATGCCTTGCCCGTCGAAAAGGCGAACGGTGGGGCACAGGGAGGCAAAGGTAATGAGAAAGCGTCAAGTTGGTGTGTTCCTCGTCGCCATGACGATGATGTTCGCGATCACGGGTTGTAAGAAGAAGGGGCCCGCGCCGCCACCGCCGCCGCGCGCCGATTTCCGGCTGCCCGATCCGCCCGCCGCACCGCGCGGTGGGGTAGCAAGTTTCAGTGTCGAGCCGAGCGCCATCGAGCGGGGCGGGACGGCGACGCTGCGCTGGTCGACCTCGAATGCCGTGGGTGTGCGCATTGAAGCGAGCGACGGCCGTGTGATGGGCGGATGCTCGGATGCCGACGGCGAAGCCGCATCGGCGGCGATTCGCGCGGCGATGGCTTTGGAAGCGGCTCGCGGCCCGGCCGGAGCGGCAACGGGAGCGAATGCCGATATCGCCAAACGGGAACTGGCAAGGTTAGAGGCCGATGCCACGGCGGCGGCGCAGAAGGCGGGCATGAGCCTGCAGGATGCGCTGACCGGGGCGCGGAACATCGTCTCGGGGGCGACACTGCCCGCGGCGTCGATGGCCAAGAACAGCCTGCCGCCGACCGGTAGCATGCAGGTGAACCCGAACGACACGGTGACGTATACGCTGATCGTGTTCGGACCGGGCGGAGTCTCGCGCCAGCAGGTCACGCTGCGAGTGGCTGCTCCGGCGCCTCCGCCGCCTTCGGCTGCCCCGCGGACGATTACGCTATCGGAACGTATCTCGAAGGAAGTGCAGGACATCTTCTTCGACTACGATAAGAGCGACTTGCGGGAGAGCGACCGCGCGATTCTGCAACGAAACGCCGAAGCGCTGCGCAACATCTTCCGGGATATCCCGAGCGGGTTTGTCGAAGTGGAAGGCCATTGCGACGAGCGCGGCTCGGCCGAATACAACCTGGGGTTGGGCGACCGGCGCTCGACCACGACGCGTGAGTTCCTGGTGCAGTTGGGGGTTCCGGCCGAACGGCTGAAGTCGATCAGCTACGGCAAGGAACGGCCGTCGTGTACCGAGTCGAATGAAGCGTGCTGGCAGAAGAACCGCCGCGCACACTTCGTCGGCGTGGATCAGTAAAGCGAGTGGACCGGGGGCCGGCGTTGTTCAGGCAGCGCCGGCGCCCCGGATTTCCGATGAGGAGAGTATGAATTTATCCCGTCTTGGGCTGCCGATTCTGGTTCTGGCCGCGACTCCGGTGTTCGCGCAGAAGACCAATGATCTGATCCGCGAGTTGCAGCGCGATGTCGCCACTTTGCAGCAGGACCTGCGGACACTGAACAGCAAGTTCGACGAGAAGTTGGCTGTCGTGACGACGCTGCAGCAGAGCACGCTCGGCGAGGCCGGTGCGGCAAGCAAGGGCGTGGCTGTATTGGACCGGCAGATCAAGGACAGCCTGAAGGAACAGCAGAATGCTGTGACGTTGCCAGTGGCAACGCTGAGCCAGAGAATTGAGACGATGAGCCAGGATTACCAGGCTCTTACGGAGAATGTGAAGGATCTGACGATACGGATGCAGCGGCTGCAGACGACGTTGAAGGAGATTGATGAGGCGGTAAAGATGATTGTCGTCGGGCTGCGTCCTGTCGCGCCGCCGCCCGGGCCAGATGGCAGCACCGCGCCGCCCGCCGCCGGTGCACAGGGTGGTCCGCCGCCGGGTGTCACCGCCGAACAGGTTTATCTGAACGCCATGAAGGATAAGGATGGCGGCAACTTCGACCTGGCATTGACCGAGTTTCAGGATTTCCTGCGCTGGTTCCCGAATGCCGATCTGGCGGCGAATGCGCAGTACTACGTGGGCGAGAGCCTGTACTACAAGAACGACTTCGAAGCGGCGATTCCGGCCTTTGACGCCGTACTGGAGAAGTACGGCGATAGCAACAAGGCTCCCGATGCGCTGTATCTGAAGGGGCGCGCGCTGCTGCGGCTCGAACAGCGATCGAAGGCGATGCAGGTCTTCGATGAGTTGGCGAAGAAGTACCCGTCGACCGAGGCGGCCCGCAAGGCGCGCGAGATGCGCAAGAATCTGGCGCCCGCCCCGGCTACGAAGAAGAAGCGCTAGCGATGTTTGGCTGGATGGCCCTTTGGTTGACGTTGACTGCCTCTGTTTGGGCGCAGCAGCCTACAACCACCTCGGGCACGCCGCGGACGCTGTACGCCTTCCCCGGGAAGGCCCCCGTTCTCGATGGTGCGATCGAGCCCGGCGAATGGGACGATGCCACGCAGTTCTTCGGCGTGAAGGACTGGGTCCCGCAATTCTCCCCCACCACCGACCCGAATGACCTCTCGCTGCATGGCTATGTGAAGCACGATGGCAAACGGCTGTACTTTGCCTTCGTCGTCACCGATGACGTGCTCTACGGCCTGGATACCGAGCGCTGGCTTCCGGACAACAATCCGCAGGCGCATGAGCTGACGCCCAAGGGGTATCCCTGGTTCGGGGACGAGATGGAGATCCTGCTGAACCCAACCAACCGGTGGGAGGGGAACGAGAGCGTGGCGGGTAACGGGCAGAGCTGGCAGATGGTGTGCAACCTGACCAAGAGCCGCAAAGGCGGGGTGGGCGCCGGGGGCTTGTTGGAAGGCGAACCGCGGAGTAAGGCCGAGGCTTGGAATACCTACCAGAAGTGGATTGAAGAGGGCGCGCAGGAATGCAGCGCCAAGGTGCGGCCCGAAGGCAAGGGGTACGTGATCGAATGGGCCATCAACTTCGATCCGTGCCTGGAGGTGGAGCCGGGCCGGTTTTACTCGCGCGAGATGGGCAATAAGGCGATGGGGCTGAACATCGCCCTGGGGGATCTGGATGAGAAGGAAAAGGGGCAGGGGAACTTTGGCAACTTTCATCACGAGGATTGGTTTGCCGGTGCCAAGAACGTCCGCACGCAACTGCGCTACTTTGGAACTTTATGGATGATGTCCGACCTGTACACGCCTCCGCCGCAGACGGCGAAACCGGCAGCACCGCCGGCTCCGGCCAAGAAGGCGGCGCCGGGCAGCGCAAAGAAACGGTCGAAGAGTACGCCAAAAAAATCGACCTCGAAATCCTCCAAGCAGCGCTGACCGAAGACCAGCTTTACCACCAGTGCCTGACCGCGCGGGCGCTGGGCGTGGGCGCCGTAGTGGTGCGTCCGTGCGATGTCGATTCGGCGCTGCGGTATCTCCATCTGGGCGTGGTGCGAGTGGGGAGCACGGTGGGGCATCCTTTTGGAACGTCGTCAACGGCGGTGAAGGTGTATGAGTGCCGCGACCTGCTGCGCCGCGGGGTGAAGCAGATCAACGCCTATGTGAATCCAGGCAAGATGATCAGCCGCCAGTTTCAGAACGAAGAGGTGGAGTTGATCCAGTTGGCCGACGCCTGCATCGAGGCCGGGGCGTTGTTGAAGATTGTGTTGGACAGCCGCCTGATGCCGGATGAGATGAAGATCATCCTGTGCCGCATGGCGAAGCGGGTGAACGCGCACTTCCTCACGACCACGGAGCCCAAGGATCTGGAACTGGTGCGGAAGCATTGCGGCTTCCGGGTGGATACCGAAGTGGGGGGCGTAACGGCGCTGGAGCAGGCGGAGCAGGCCTTCGCGCTGGGATGTACACGGATCCGCACGCACCATCCGCAGCCGATCCTGGACGCATATTCTGCTAGTCTTAAGGCGGGCATTCCCGCCACCTAGGAGCTTCAGGACGCGATCCTGGTTAGCGCTCGATATGAAGGTTTCGTTTGGCAGTTGGGCATTCATCTTCGGGCAACATGCCGCCCGCCCGGTAGGCTTTGTCGAAGCCGTGGAGCGGATTGCGGCAGCCGGCTACGACGGTGTGGAGATCTCGGGATTCGCCCCGCACGTCACGTTGGAAGAGCATGCCACACCGGCGGCGCGCGCCCAATTACGCCGATTACTGGCCGATCACGGGCTCGGCGTCTCGGGCTATGTACCCGACCTTACGTTCAACAATCTGCTTTCGGAAAACAAGCGGCAGCGCTATCTGGACCGGGTGGCGCGCTGCGTCGAGTTCTGCCAGGAGATCGGCTGCCCGTCGCTGCGTGTGGATACGGTAGGGGCACCCGGCTCCATTGGAGACACGGAAGTGGATGAGGCGGCGGCGCGGATCGCGGCGGTGTGGCGCGAGGCGGCGGCGAAGGCCGAACCGGCGAAGGTGAAGATCCTGTGGGAGTTCGAGCCAGGCTTCCTGTTCAATAAGCCATCGGAGGTGGTGAGCCTCTACGAACGGGTGGGCCACGCAAATTTCTACATCCTGTTCGACCTTTGCCACGCTTACATGAGCGCGGTGGCCGGGGCGCGCCAGCAGGGCGAGTCCGAGACGCTGAAGGGCGGGGTGGGCGAGTTCCTGGATATGCTGGCGGGGCGGATCGGGCATGTGCATCTTGTGGATGCGGACGGGACGCTGTATGGCGAAGAGACCAGCAATCACGTGCCGCTGGGGGACGGGGTGATCGACTTCGACGCGCTGGGCGGGAAGCTGCGGGCGCTGCCAGGGATCAACTGGTGGTGCGTCGACCTGTCGTTCCGGCCGGATTCGGAGAAACTGCTGGCGCCGAGCCTGGAGTTTGTGCGAAAGCTGCTCGCGGCCTGATTGGAAGCACTCCCAACCGCGGCGTTTCGACCGCGGCCGGGAGTGCGGATACTCCAACCGAGTGCTATCAAAGCCCGCCGGTTCGAACCGCAGGACTGAACTCCGACGTGGCGAGCGGAGTGCCGTCGTCGTCCAGGCGCGTGGCGGTAGCGGTGATCATCCGGTCCCGGGGAGCGCTCAGAGCGAACTGCGCCACTCCATTGGCATCTGTGCGGAAGTCGATCTCCCCGAGCAGGCTCTCGCTCTGGGCAGCCAGGATGGACGGGCCGTCCGCGGTGGCGCAACTCCGATCCGGGACAAAACCCGGCGGAGGGGCGCTGTTGACGGGGACACAGACGCCGGAGGCGGTGTCGCTGGCGAATAGCTGGATGCGGTAGCGGGTGTTGGGCTTGCCGGCCATCTTGCCGGTGATGCCGTCCGGCGCCGTGGCAAGGGCCGGGTAGTTCTGGAGTTCGGCCGGGCCGTCGCGGTCGCCATCGGCGTTGAACGTCGGTCCATCGCCGACGGCCGGGGCCGGCAGGTTGACGCGCGAAGCGCTCCAGTCGATGCCTAGCCCCTTCCCGCAAGTGTCGCCTTCGGCGGCGGCTCCGTTGCAGAAGATGGTATTACTCAGGACGACCAGGCGCCGTGGGGGGAAGAACAATTCGTTGGCGGTGTTCGGATTAAGGGTAACGGATCTGGCCGCGATGGGGGCCACGCCCAGATAGCCGTTATAGGCGATGATATTGTTCTCGATGCGGGTGGGTAGCGCCCACATCACCGTAACCCCTCCCCCGGCATTGGTGGCAGGCAGGCCGAGCAGGTTCTTGCCGGGATGCTCGCCGCGGGCATTGACGCCGATGAGGTTGGCGCGAATCACCACCGGCGGCAGGTCGTAGGAGAAGCCTTCGCCTGTGAGCGTTCCGGCCACGTTCACCCCGCCTCCGGCGCCGTACGGTGTCGAGGTCGTGACGGTTGCGAAATTCACGCTATTGGCAATGATGTTGCTGTCTACCCGTGTGCCGCTCGAATCGGAGAGGATCTGAACGGCGCGCAGCGAGAAGGGCGCGATCTCGGCGGCCCCGATGCCGTTGCGGTCCAGGCCGAAGATGTTGCCAACGATCCGCGTATCCAGGCCGCGCAGGGTAACGCCTACCCAGGACGCCGCAAAGACGTTCCCTTGCCCTGGACCGGCTCCGCCGATCTGATTCCGCCGCAGCGAGTTGCGGGAGAGCGGAACGTTGCCCGGATAGAAGTTAACGAAGATGTGGGGGCCGCCATTGGTGTAGATGGCATTGACGGGCGAGCGGCCCTCCTCGCAGCCGCCCTCGCCGGGGAAACGGCGGTCGCTGCCATTGATGACGCAGACGCCGCCGAGACTCCGCGTGCCGCCCTTATTGAGCCCAAAGTAGTTGGATTGGATGAGGTTGTCGGAACTGCCGATGTCCATGCGGCTACAGGCGGCGTTGACGGCCGTGGACTGGCCGCATTCACCGGTACCGCCCGTCAGCGGCCAGAACATCAGGGAGTTGCTACGGGTGACGCCGAAGTAATTGCGCTCCTCCGGCGTCCCGATGATGTTATGGGAGGCACCGTTGAGCAATAGCGAGTACAGGCGGACATCCTCCGGCCGGCGGCCATTTGGCGCGGGATTCTCGCCCGTGGCGTCCAGGCCGAAATAGTTCCCGGTAACGGTGACGTTGTCCGCGCCAACCAGGGCGAGGGCCGTCTGCGGAGCGTGATTGAACAGCAGTCCGCGGATGGTGCTGCCGCTGGAGGTGCGGCGCAGGGGGCAGCCGTTGTCGGCGGGCCGGCATCCCACCTGCGTGGGGCCGGCGGCAAGTTGGCGGGCGAGACGGCCCTCCAGGGTCAGGAGTTCGTTGGTGCGCTCCACCTCCTCGCCACGCAGGTCATCCGGGGTGCCCGCGAATACAAGCGGGAGGTCTTCGCCGCTGATCTCGATGCGGGGCGAGCCTGGTGTAACGCCGGGCTGCGTGTAGCCGTCGAGGTTGATCGGACAGCGCACGTGGGGCAGCGTGGTGGGGCGCGGACTGAAGTTCATCGCCCGGGCATACTCCGGGTCCTGGTAGTTGATCCTGATCTTGTAGAACGGGGTGGAAGCGCCGCCGTGGGCGGCGGTAGCGTTAGTGCTGGGAAGCCGGAAGACGATATCGTTGACGCCGCGGCAGGCTCCGGTGGAGTCGACGTTGGCATTGGCGGCGACGATGGCCTCTCGTAGCGACAGGACGCCATCCGCCGGATCGACGGTGTCGAGTACGGTAGTCACCATCCATGTTTCGGCGAATGCCGCGGACGCCAGGCCCAGGAGAAGCAAAGCTGATCGTTTGGTCATAGGGTGCAGGTTGATCCTTTCTGTCCACTACGTCCCGTGGGCGCGAAAACGGGGCCAAGAAGAATTGCCGGTGGTTTGGGAGTATGGATGAGGTGCGGGGGTTGCGGGAGGGGCCGTCGATTACGACGCTGGCGTTCTGTGTAATTGTAGTGGCGGCGGCGGTGCTGCTGACGGTGTACCTGGTGGCAACCAACCCTACGGCAGGGCGCCCGGGCCGGTAATAATCCTCGCGCCGCGGCTGAACGTGAAGTAGTGGAAGGCCCACTGGATGAAAACTAAAATGCGGTTCTGGAAGCCTACCAGGTACAGCAGGTGAATGAACAGCCAGGCCAGCCACGCCATGAGGCCCGATAAACGCACGGATCCGAAGTCCGCCACCGCATGCGCGCGGCCGATCACGGCGAGGCTGCCTTTATCCAGATAGCGGAAGGTGCCCGGCTCCTTTTGCCCGCTCAGCCGGGCACGGATCTCGTCGGCGGCGAAGCGGCCCATCTGCATGGCGGCGGGGGCCACGCCGGGGACGGGCTTGCCGTCGGAAGTAAGGCTGGCGAGGTCGCCGATGACGAAAATCTCCGGGAAGGATTCCAGACTGAGGTCGGGCCGGACCAGGACGCGGCCGGCGCGATCGAGCTTGGCGCCGGTACGTTCATAGAGCACCTTGCCCATGGGCGAAGCCTGGACACCGGCCGCCCAAAAGACGGAGCGGGCGCCGATGTGCTCCTCTTCGCCATTGTTAAGGTACGTGACGCCATTGGCGTCGATGTTGGTGACGCGGAGCCCGGTGCGGGTGCGAACGTTGAGACCGATGAGCTGGCTGACAGCCTTGGCGGAGAGGTCCTCGGGGTAGGTGGAAAGGATGCGCGTGGAGGCGTCCAGCAGGATGATCCGCGATTCCTCCGGATTGATGTTGCGGAACTCGTCGCGAAGGGTCTGGTTGGCTACTTCGCCGATGGCGCCGGCGAGTTCGACACCGGTGGGGCCGCCGCCGACGATGACGAACGTCAGCCACTCGCGGCGGAGCTCGGGCGAGGTCTCGCGTTCGGCGGCTTCGAAGGCGAACAGCAGGCGGCGGCGGATCTCGGTGGCATCCTCAAGCGTCTTCAGGCCGGGGGCGAACTTCTCCCACTCGGGACGGCCGAAGTAGCTGTGGGTGGCGCCGGTGGCGACGATGAGACTGTCGTAAGGGATCTCGCGGCCGTTATCCACCACGACGCGCTTCTCCACCGGCTTGAGATCGGTGACGGTTCCGAGTAGCACTTCGGCGTTCTTCTGGTTGCGGAGCGTGGTGCGGATGGGGGCGGCGATGTCGCCGGGAGACAGGCCGCCGGTGGCCACCTGGTACAGCAGCGGTTGGAAGAGGTGGAAGTTGCGGCGGTCGATGAGGGTGACCTTCAGGGGAGCGCCGGCCAGGCGGCGTGCGGCGTATAGGCCGCCGAACCCACCGCCGATGATGACGACGTTGTGAGGCTTCACCGGATCAGCCATAGCAGTCCCCCCGCCCGCAGAGTCCAGGCCGCGGTGCGGATCCAGTTGGAGGCGACCAGGCGTTGGTGGCTGCGTGCTTCAAAGCCGTACTGCAGAATGTCGTGCTGGGGCACCTGCAACAGGAATGTCGATGCCCAGATTACGGCGACCAGCGCCAGCCCGGCCCACGCCCACCCAGTGGGCAACAACGAGGGCTGACGGACAAGGAGAATGGCGGTGGCCAGTTCCAGCAGCATCGCGGGCGCCACGGCCAGCCCAGTCAGGTGGCGATGGAGCGACTCATAGGCGGCGAAGTTTTCCGTACCCACTTTGGCAAACAAAGGATAGTGCACCAATTGGACGAACCAGATAAGGCCCGTCATATAGAGAGTAGCAGCCAGGTTAAGTTTTAGGATCCAAGTCATCCGGCGTGTGTGCGGAGCCCCACTTGGCGGAGCATGAGGAATTCAGTAAGGTTATCGCGGGTCAACAGGCCCAATAAGCGGCCGTCGTCCATGACCAGGGCGCAACTGCCGGCCTGCAATATCAGGGGCATGGCTTCGGAGAGGTCCGTGTTGGGGGACAGAGCAACGAAGTCGCGATTCATGACGCTGGCGACGTAGCCGTCGGGGCCTTCCTGGGCCATGGCGCGCAGCAGTGTGCCGCGGTCGAGTAGGCCGAGCACCTGCTCGCCGAGCACGATAGGGAAGTCCTGCTGGCTGGTGGCGAGCAGCAGGTCGGCGGCATCGCGAATGGTCTGGCCATGGCCTAGGGTGCGGAACTCGGTGATCATGGCGGCGCGAACCGGAACGCCTTTAGTCAGTTCGCGGCCCAGGACGGCGGCGTTCTCCTGGACGGCGCCCAGGTAGACGAAGAAGGCGATGAACAGGAGCATGAAGTTGGCGCTGATGAGGCCATACAGGCCCATCAGGATGGCCAGGGTGCGGCCGGCGCGGGAGGCCATTTCGGTGGCCTGGGCCTCGCTACGCTTCATGGCAAGCATGGCGCGCAGGATGCGGCCGCCATCCATGGGAAACGCGGGAAGGAGGTTGAAGACGGCAAGCGCCAGGTTGCCCGCGGCGATCTGGCTGAGCAGGTCACCGCCCTTCCGCTCGAAGACGGTTTGGAAGTCGAGCGAACGGTTCCAGGCGGCGGCCCCGCCGATGAGCACCGCGGCGATCAGGACGTTGACAGCGGGCCCGGCCACGGCGATCCAGAGTTCTTCACTGGGGCGCGGGCTCCGTTCCAGGCGCGCCACTCCGCCGATAGGGAACAGGACAATCTCCAAAGTGCGGATCTGGTAGCGGCGGGAGACCAGTGCGTGTCCCAATTCATGGAGCAGCACCGAAGCAAACAGGCCTACGACGTAAGCAGCCGCCGTCGCCCCGGACGGGCTTTCCATACCGACAAAGCCCAGAAAGATCAGAAGGAGCAGGAAACTGAAGTGAAAACGGACGGGCACGCCGAACAGGCGGATCTGGAGCAATGTGCCGGGAGTGCGCCGTTCCTCGCGTTCCATGGTTACCGCCCACTGTACCAGAGCAAAGGCGTGTGGAACCCCTCAGGCGGCTTCGGGAGTTTCCAACGGACGGCACAAGTTGCGATAGTCCGGGCGGTCGGCGGCACTCTGGTGGCGGTAGCTGCGCAGCACCTCGCCATGGAAGACGAGGAAGACGCCGGGCATCTGGAAGACATCCTCATGGATCCAGCCCATGCCGTGGCGTTCCAGGAAGACCGCCTGGATGCCGCGGACGAACTCCCAGGGTCCCAGGATGCGGGCCAGATGGAAGCGGCCGAGGCCGAAGGCGCGGTAGAGGCTCTGCTTAGAGTCGCTGACGCGGGCGATGTCGGACAGGCCATAGCGGACCAGCAGCGGCTTCAGTTCCTCTTCCGTCGTCATATGGACCAGCACAAGCTTCACGCCCTGGGACTCGATTTCCTGCCGCTGGCGGGCGAGGTCGGAGAGCGTCTCACGGCAGAAGGGGCAGCCGGCGTGGCGGAGGAAGATGAGCAGGGTCGGCCAGAGTTGCGAGATCTCAGCCAGCGGGACGCCTTGCTGCGTGCGGGCGCGCATGGCCCACTTGAGAACGTCGGGGGAGGCGGCGCGTTTGACGTTCACGTGGCTTTGGTAGGCATGCCAGAGAATGAGGCCGAAGGGCGCCAGCCAGATCAGATCGTTGGTTACGCAAACGGCGCCGAAGCGTAGGGGCAGACGGCCGGTGTAAAGCGCCTGCGCCATCCCGATAGGTCCGAACAGCTTCCCCAGGAATCCGACCATCACAATGGGCCAATGGCGCAGCGGATCGCGGGAGGCGGCCAGGTAGCCTACGCCATACACACCGACAATCATCCCGATGCACTGCCACAGTTCCGGATAGTTCGGCGCAGCCATGCCGGCCCAGCGGAAAATGGTGAGTGGGAACAGGACCGCAAACGCCCCGAACAGGATGTTATAGATTCCCGCGGCAATAAGAACGGAGCGATGCAGTTTCAGCATGACACTGTCTGATAGATGTGGGGGGCGCTCGGCGGGCTCTAAAAGTTACGTAAAGATCACATCCTCCTGCGTCTAAATAGTGGACGAATGCGTATAGAGCACCGGACGGAAGGAATACACCTTCCAGACATCGATTTATGGCTGGATGCGCGGGAGCCCGTCGGCGCGAACTGGATCTCGCACGCGCATTCGGATCATGCAAGGGGGGTGCACGGCTGTACGTTCGGCACCCCGCCGACGTTGGCCTTGTACCGGATGCGGGTGGCGGTGCCGGAGGAGGCGCGACTGTGCGCGCTGGCGTACGGCGAGTCCGTCCTGCATGGCGAGGCGAAGCTGACGGCTCTGCCCGCGGCTCATATTGTCGGTGCGGCGCAGTTGCTGGTGGAATGGCGCGGGGAGCGGCTGGTGTACACCGGCGACATCAAGCTGCGGCGGCCTCTGTGCGGGGTGGAGACGCAGCCGGTGCCCTGCGATCAGCTTATCATCGAGTCGACATTCGGGCTGCCGGTGTACCGCTTCCTGAGTTGCGAACAGGCGCGGGAGCGGATGGTGGCCTTCGCGCAGGAGTGCTTCGCCGATGGGGCGGTGCCGGCGTTTCTGGGCTATCCGCTGGGGCGCGGGCAGGAGGTGGTGTACGCGCTACGGCAGGCCGGGGTGCCGGTGCTGGTGCATGGGGCGATCGCGCGGTACATACCGATCTATGAAGAGCAGGGCTATGCGATGGGCGGCTGGGAGCCGTATGAAGCGCGTGCCGGAAAAGGGAAGGCGCTGGTAGTGGTGCCGGGGATGCGGGCCTATCTGGAGGCTTCGGGGCGGAATGTCAGGGTGGCGTATGTGTCGGGGTGGGCGGCGCTGTCGAATGCGCGGACGCGGGCTGGGGCGGAGTATCTGATTCCCTATTCCGATCATGCGGGCTTCGATGAGTTGCTGGAGTTGGTGCGGGCGACCGGCGCAAGGGAGGTGGACGTGGTGCATGGGTACACGGAAGCCTTTGCACGAATACTGCGGGCCGGGGGCATTGCCGCGCGCGGGATCGTGCATTCGCCACGCGAGGCGCAGGAGTAGCCGATGGATGCCCTTGCCGCGGTGTGTGATGCGATTGCGCAGACAAATAGCCGCTTGAAGAAGGTGCGGCTGGCGGCGGAGTATCTGCGCGGTCTGGATGAAGCCGGTTTCCTGCATGCGGTGCGATTCCTGATTGCCGCTCCGATCGCCGGGAGCGAACGGCAGTTGGCGGTGGGCCATGCGAAGCTGCGCGAGGCCGTGATGCGTTTGCTGCCGTGGGATGAGGAGACCGTGCGCCATTGCTTCCGAGAGGTGGGCGATGCGGGAGAGGCGATCGGGCTGCTGTTGGAGGGGCACACGCGCGGGGAGGCCCTGTCGTTAGCGGAGGCGATGCTCTGGTTTCAGCGGCTGCATGCGGCCCGGACGGCGAATGCGAAGGTGGATCTGCTGGAGAAGATCTTTCTGGCATATCGGCCGCGGACGGTGCTGTACTTCGTGAAGGTGATCACGGGCGACCTGCGAATCGGGTTCCAGGCACGGCAGGTGGAGGAGGCGATCGCCCAGGCCTTGGATGTGCCGCATGCGATGGTACGGGAGGCGGCGAACCGGTCGGGCGATTTGGCGCGGGTGGCGGAGGCGGCCCGGCGAGGGGAGTTGGAGCAGGTGGGTGCCTCGCTGTTCCATCCCATGGACTTCATGCTGGCCAAGCCTTTGGAGCAGGTGGGGGAGCTTGGCGACACGTCGCACTGGGTGGTGGAAGACAAGTACGACGGCATTCGTTGCCAGTTGCATTTGGGGAATGGGCGGATCGCGATTTACACGCGCGGGCTGGACGAGGTGTCGGGCGCCTATCCGGAGATTGTGGCGGCGCTGCGGCCAGTGCCGCATAGCCTGATTGTCGATGGGGAGTTGCTGGCCTGGCGCGAGGGGCGGGCGTTGAACTTTACGCTGCTGCAGCAGAGGCTGGCGCGGAAGACGGTGACGGCGGCGTTGTTGGCGGATGTGCCGGTGGTGTTCGTGGCGTATGACCTGCTCTACGCGAATGGGGAGTTGTGGCTGGATCGGGCGGTAGAGGAGCGGCGTCGCGAGTTGGTGCGGGTGTGGGGCGGGTTGGAGCCGCCGTTGTTGTTGGCTCCGCAGGCGGCGTTGGGAGACATGGACGCGCAGTTTGAGGCGGCCCGTGGACGGGGGAATGAAGGTCTGATTCTGAAGCGGGCCGGCAGCGTGTATGAGGCGGGGCGGCGGAGTGGGGCGTGGGTGAAGGTGAAGCGGGCGTTGGCGACTTTGGATGTCGTGGTGACGGCGGCGGAGCAGGGCACGGGACGGCGGGCGGTGTGGCTTTCGGACTATACGTTCGCGGTGCGGGATGGGGAGCGGTATGCGAATGTCGGCAAGGCTTACAGCGGGTTGACGGATGAGGAGGTGCGGGAACTGACGCGGGTGTTTCGCGGGTTGACGACGGAGAAGTTCGGGCGGGTGGCTCTGGTGAAGCCGGTGGTGGTGTTGGAGGTGGCATTTGATGGGATCCAGAAGAGTCCGCGGCATAAGAGTGGGTTTGCACTAAGGTTTCCGCGGATTGTGCGATGGAGGAGGGATAAGGGGCCGGAGCAGGCGGATGATCTGGGGCGGGTGAGGGAGCTGTATGAAGCTTCTTTGCAGTGAATTGGAAGGCTGGCTTAACCGGAAGTTTCCCGCCGGGTATAGCGAGATTCAGAAGCGGGCTCTACCTTATACTCTGGCTGGCCAGAACACGTTGATCCTTGCGCCTACCGGTAGTGGGAAGACTCTGGCGGCTTTTCTGTCGGTGCTCTCGCGGCTGGGCTCGATGGAGCGGCCTTTGCCGAATGCCGTGTTGGCGGTGTATGTGTCGCCATTGCGGTCTCTGACGCGGGATATTGAACGCAACTTGATGGAGCCGCTGGCCGCCTTACCAGCCGGGATCCGGATGGAAGTGCGCACCGGCGATACGGGGATGGCGGAGCGCGGGCGGCAGTCCCGGCAGCGGCCGCATCTGTTGCTGACGACGCCGGAGAGCCTCAGTTCGCTGCTCTCGCAGGTGGCCTACCGGGAGGCGTTGCGGCCCTTTGTCGTAATCGTCGACGAGATCCATGCACTGGCGGAGAGCAAACGCGGATCGCTGCTGGCGCTGTCGTTAGAGCGGCTGGAGGCGCGGAGCGGGCGGTTGCAGCGGATCGGATTGTCGGCCACGGCATCGCCGCCCGAAGCAATGGTGGCCTTTCTTTGCGGCGATCGCGACTGCCGGATTGCATCGGTGGATTTGCGGAAAGCGCACAGGCTGGAAATCGCGGTGCCGGCGCCGGAACAACGCATGGCTCCTTGCGGCTACAACCCGTACCGGGTGGCGCAGCCGGCTGCCGATCTGGTGGCGGCGGCGCGCTGTTCGCTGGTATTTACTGCAACGCGGTCGGCGGCCGAGCGGCTGGGGTTGGCCTTGAAGATTCTGCTGCCCGAGTACGACGAACAGATCGAGGTACACCATGCCTCGATCGACATGCAGTCGCGGCTGCGGATCGAAGATGGGCTGGCGCGGGGGGCGTGCAAGGCCGTGGTCTGTTCGACGAGCCTGGAGTTGGGTGTCGATTTCGAGGCGGTGGACCAGGTGCTACTGATCGGCGCGCCGCGTGGCGTGTCGCGGGCCTTGCAGCGATTAGGACGCAGCGGCCATCGTACCGGCGGTGTGGCAGTGGGACAGTTAGTCGCGCTGAGTCTGCCGGATCTGTTGGAGTGCGTGGCGCTGCGGCAGGCGGCGGGGGCAGGGCGTCTGGATGCAATCCGGCCGCCGCGGGCGCCGCTCGATGTCCTTTCGCAGGTGTTGTTGGGCATGGCCATCGAACGCCCGTGGGCTCCGGACGAGGCCTACGCGGTGGTGCGCGCCGCGGGTCCTTATCGGGACCTGGCGCGGGCGGAGTTCGATGCCGTGCTCGACTACCTGGCCGGAGGCGGGAAGGTGCTGGCCGATACGCAGCGCTACGGAAAGATCGTCACGATCGACGGGCGCTTCCAGGTGGCGGGACGCAAAGTGGCCACGCAATACTACTCGAACATCGGCGCCATCAGCGACAGCGTGCAAGTGAAGGTGATGACGAAGAAGAATGGGCGCCTGGGCGAGGTGGAGGAGGACTTTCTGAATTCGCTGCAGCCGGGGGAGGCTTTTCTGATTGGCGGGCGAACGGTGCGGGTGACGCAGACCTATCAGAACACGGCCATCGTGGAAGCAGCGCAGGGGGAGAACGTGAAGACGCCGCGCTGGATGGGCGGCAAGATGCCGCTGACGGCGCAGTTGGCGGCGGAGGAGCGGGCGCTGCGGCGCGGGCTCCGGATGGCGTGGATGTCCGGTGGAGAGAAGGCCTGCGCCTCGCTGTTACGGCGCGAATGGAAGGCCTCAGAGGAAGTGGTCGAGCGGCTGACGGCCTACGTGGCACGGCAGGCGAAGGCTTTCCCGATTCCCTCCGAAGAGCCGGTGTGCGTGGAACGGATCACGCGGCGGCGGTCGCAATTGATTCTGTTCCATGTGGTGGCCGGACGGTCGGTGAATCGCGCGCTGGCGTGGGTTGCGGGCAGGCGCTTGGACGTACCGGGCAGCGTTGTGGCGAATTTCGACGACCATGGCTTCCTTTTGTCCGTGGATGCGCGGAAGGCGCCGGATGACGCGGCGTTGCGCAGAGCTTTCCGGCCGGACGGCTGGCAGCAGGATCTGCGGGACGCGCTGGCCGCCAATGAAACGCTGGGCCGCAAGTTTCGAGCGGTGGCGGAGACCGGACAGTTGCTGCCCAGGAAGAGCCTGCGTGGCACGGTGACGCCGAAGTCGGCCACGTGGAGCGCGGCCCTGCTTTACACGACGCTGCTGCGCCATGAGCCGGAGCATCCGCTGTTGAAAGAGGCGTTACGCGAGGTGATGGAGGATGAACTCGATGGCCCGCGGGCGCAGGAGGAGGCCGCGCGGCTGCACGCAGCGCCGTGGGAGGTCTACGATCTGCCCCGCCCATCGCCGTTCGGGCTGCCGCTGTTTGCCTTCTGGAACCGGGAGATCGTGCAGGCGGCGGATCCGGATCGCGCGCTGGATGAATTGGTCACGTCGCTTTATGAGGAGTGGGACGCATGAGCCGGCTGGTGGAGATCCGCCCCGGTTGGTGGGCCCATGCGTCGGGCGCGGTGTGGATTCCGGAGATTCGGACGGCGCTGCTGGCCGATGCGCATTTGGGCTATGGCTGGGCGCAGCGGCGGCGCGGCGAGTTGGGTCCGGTAGCCGATGAAGCGGCGAGCGACAAGGTGTTGCAGTTGGCGGACGAGTTGGAGCCGGAGCAGTTGGTGTTTCTCGGGGATCTGGTACACGCGCCCAAGCCCGCCCCTCGGGAACGGCTGCTAGTGGAGAGCACCTTGGGACGCCTATCGGAGCGGGCCGGGTTGACGTTAGTAGTTGGGAATCATGACCGTGGCTTTGTTCGGGATTTTGCGCTAGCGAAGCTGCGGGTGCAGCCGTCCTGGTGCTGGCAGGATGCGGTCGCACTGCATGGCGACAAGGTCCCGGCTCCGGAGCAGGGCCGTTACCTGGTGCTGGGGCATTTTCATCCTTCGCTGGTGATTGAAGACAATGCCGGGGCGAAGCAGCGGGTGCCGGTGTTCGTGCAGAGCGAACGCTGCCTGGTGCTGCCGGCGTTCTCCCCCTATGCGGCGGGGTGGGACTTGCGGCGCGGGATCCCGCCAGCGTTGCAGCCGCTATTGACGGGCGCGCGGCGGCGGTTGATCGCCACCAGCGGCAAGCGGCTGTTTCCCCTATCGGCAAAGGTCTGATAGGATCTTGCGGTGCGTAGAGTCACTGCGATTTCCGTTCTGGTCCTGGCGCCGGGTTTGCTGTTGGCGCAGGTGGCGGGCTCCTACTATCCGGGCCGGCATGACGACTGGCAGCGGAAGTCCGCCGCCGAGGCTGGCTTTAACGCTTCAAAGCTGGATGAGGCGATTGCATTCATCCAGAGCAAGGAATCGAAGAAGCCGCGGGACCTGCGGGAGGCGCATTACCTGAGCTTCAACCGGGAACCCCATGGGGAGCCGATCGGCCCTTATAAGGATCGCGGCGATATGACGGGCGTGATCTTGCGTGGCGGGTACCTGGTGGCCGAATGGGGCGAACCCTGGCGCGTCGACATGACGTTCAGCGCTACCAAGAGCTACCTCTCGACTACGGTGGGCCTGGCGGTGCAGGACGGGCTGATCTCGTCGATTCACGATCCGGTGGGCCGGTACGTGACGACGGGCGAGTTCGATAAGGGCTTGAACGCGAAGATCACCTGGGACCATCTGCTGCGGCAGACCAGCGATTGGGAAGGCACGCTGTGGGGTAAGCCGGACTGGGCGGACCGTCCACCGGCGGGCGCCGACGCGCTTGAGGCCTACCGCCATCGCAAACACGCCGAGCCCGGCACTACCTACAAATACAACGACACGCGGGTCAATCTGCTGGCCTATTCGGCGCTGCAAGTCTGGCGCCGGCCGCTGCCCCAGGTATTGAAGGAGCGCATCATGGATCCGATTGGCGCCTCGCAGACCTGGCGCTGGTATGGGTACGACAACTCGTGGGTGAACATGGATGGGGTGATGATGCAGTCGGTGGCGGGCGGGGCGCACTTCGGCGGCGGATTGTGGATCAGCGCACGGGACCATGCGCGGTTTGGGCTGTTGACGCTACGCAACGGCAAGTGGAAAGACAAGCAACTGCTGGCGGCCGATTGGGTGAAGCTGGCAAGAACGCCAACACCGGTGCAGCGTACCTACGGCTTCATGAACTGGTTTCTGAATACGGATAAGAAGATGTGGCCCAGCGCGCCGGAGGAGGCGTTCGCCCATATCGGGAACGGGACGAACCTGGTGTACGGCGATCCGGTGAATGATCTGGTGATCGTGCTGCGGTGGTTTGACGGGGAGGCGTTCGATCCGTTTATCAGGCAGGTGCAGGCGGCGCTAGGGAAGTAGGGCCCAGCAAGCCTGCCGGGCCCTCCGTGAGACTTTACTTCTTCTTCGCGCCCTTTTTCGTTGGCGGCGGCGCCGACGGGTTCTTATACTCCGTGGCAACCGTGCCTTCGAGCGTAGCGAGCATGCCCTTCGCCGACTCGGCGAACGGACCATCCGGCTTCAATTCCACGTACTTAGCGAACGCTTCCTTGGTGCCCGGAGGCGGCGTGACCTTGCCGTCGGCGGTGGTAGTGGCCTTCGACAGCAGGTAGATGCCGTACTGATACTGCGCATCGGCGTAATTTGGATCGGCTTCAATCGCTTTCTTGAATGCTTGCCCGGCCGGTTCGGTCTGGCCGGTATTCACCAGCACCGCGCCAAGGTTGTAGAAGTAGCGCCCGGCGTTGGGCGGATCCAACTGCGCGGCCTTGTTCAATTCGGCCTGGGCTTCGTCGAACTTCTTGGCCTTAGCCAGCGCCAGTGCGTAGTTGTTGTGATACGCGGCATCGTCCGGCTTCAATTCCATGGCCTTGGCGTACGCATCTAAGCCCTTGGTCTGCGCATCCATCTGCTCCTGGCCCGTCTTGGTGCCAGCCAGACCCATGTAGGATTCGGCCAACTGCGCCCAGATCACGTGCTGCTTGACGTCGAACGTCGAAGCCTTCTCGAACTGCTCGGCGGCAGCCGCGAAGTTCTTCGTCTTCAGGGCTTCCATGCCGGCGTTGAAGGCGTCGTTCAATTCCTTGTTCTTGGCCATCGCGGCGGCGCGCTCTTTCATGGCCTTTTCGATCTGCGCCTTCTGCTCGGCCGACATTTCACGGGTCTGCTCTTTTGTGAGCGTGCCGGTTTCGGCCGCCTGCTGCATGGCCTGCTGCTTCTGCTTCATCGCGGCCAGGTCGAAGTTCACCGGCACCGGATCGCCCAGGCGCGTGCGCACGCCCTGGATGCGGTCGCGCATCTTGCCGTCCACCTCCAGCGTCACGTTGTATGTGCCAAGCGGCAGACCAGCGTGGAAGAAGTGGCCCTTCTTGTCAGTGGCCGTCTGGTAGTTCCCCTTGATGTCGGTGCGCTCGATCTTAACGCACGCACCCGTTGACTTCTTGCAATCGCCCTTGGGCATCGGGGAGCCGTCATCGTTCTTTACGTCTCCTTCAATGGCGCCAGTTTGCGCCATGGCAAGCGACGTGAACAGCAGCGCGGCTGCCGGTACCATCAAAACTTTCGTGAAAGCGGCTCTCATGAACTGCCCTCCTCTCGATGTGGTTGTCAAATCCTAGGATATTATACTTGCGTCACAATGGACGCACGCCAGCCTCGTCCGGGTGCGGCGTTTGTTGCTGCCCCACCTCGGCGGCCCGCCGCTGGATGTCGCGAATCTTGGCTCCGGTGGCGGCCAGCGCCACGCAACCGGCCAGCAGCAGGGGTACGGTGATGATGAAAAACATCACCCCGCTCAGCCCCTTGGCCAACTGCTCCTCGACGCCCAGAATCTTCAGCGCCAGCACCGCGAACGCATTGAAAAGGCCAATGTTTCCCGGCGGCCCTGGAATGACGGTACCCAGCCGGAGGATCACCAGTACCACCGCCGCATGGCCGAAACTCAAGTCCAGCCCATAGCCGCGGATCATGGCGTAAATGGGCACCACCTGCAGCGTCATGTACACCAGGCTGCCCGCGGCGCCGTATAGAAACGAACGGGAGCGGCCCATAGCGTGCAGCCCTTCCATGAGGTGCCGGAGCACACGCAGCCAGCGATAGCGGGCAAAGGCGTCGTGCGCTTCGTCGGGCCGCACCACCGCATACCCCAGCAACAGCGCCAGACATAGCACCAGCGCGGCCAGGATGCTGGCGCCGTACTTGAGGCTGGCGTCCAGCTCGACAAACAGCGTGGTCACGAAGAAGCCTAGAATCAGCCAGACGCCGTCTATCAGGCGTTCAATGAGCGCGCTCGAAACGGCCACCGGGAAGGAGATGCCGCTCCAACTGTGCTGCAGATAGCAGCGGATCGCCTCGCCGCTACGCAGCGGCAATAACTCGTTGGCGAACAGGCCGATATAGATGGCCTGTACGCTGCGGCCCAGCGGGATCTTCTTGACCGGGCTCAGCAGCATGTTCCAACGCCATGCCTGGCTGACATAGACGAGGATGTCGCAACTCACCGCCAGCAGGATCCACATCCAGTGAATCTGTTGCAGCCGCGGCAGTTCGCTCTTCCAATCGAAGTCGCGATACACCCAGTACAGGCAGCCGATGGAGATGCCATACACCGCGGCGGGGCCCAGCCATTTGGCGATGCGTGCCCACTTCTGCCTAACATCGCCGGCGTTCATTGCTTGCAAAGAACCATCATAGTATCGTGTCTTATGTTGACGCACACTCCTTTGGTTTCATTTCGCTAAATCCAGGACCAACTCATGCAAGCTCTACGTCGCGTGGCCGTGCTCGGGGCCGGCACCATGGGATCGCGTATCGCAGCGCACTTTGCGAACGCGGGCATCCCTTCGTTTCTTCTCGACATCGTGGCGCCCGGCGCGCCCGACCGCAATGCCGCCGCGAAGAAAGGCATCGAAACCGCCCTCAAGCAGAAACCGGGCGGATTGTTCACCGATGCCGCCGCCGGCCTGATCACGCCGGGCAACTTTGAAGACCACCTGCCGCTGCTGGGCGAAGCCGACTGGATCATCGAAGCCGTGGTGGAAAACCTCGGCGCCAAGCGCGAATTGTGGGCCAAGGTCGATGCGGTCCGAAAGGCGGATGCGATTCTGTCCACGAACACCAGTGGCATTCCGCTGGCGCAAATCGCCGAGGGTTTCTCCGGGAGCTTCCGCCGGCGCTTCCTGGGCACGCACTTCTTCAACCCGCCGCGCTATCTGCACCTGCTGGAGCTGATCCCGGGGCCGGCAACCGATCCGGACCTCTTGCGGTTTGTCGCGGACTTCTGCGACCGGCGGCTGGGCAAGGGAGTAGTGCCGTGCAAGGATACGCCGAACTTCATTGCCAACCGGCTCGGGTCCTTCTTCGGATCGACGGTGGGCAAGTACACCGTGGAAGACGACTTCACGATTGAAGAGGTGGATGCGCTAACCGGCGGCCTGATCGGGCTTCCGAACTCGGCCAGCTACCGGCTGCTCGACATTGTTGGCGTGGACGTGATGTACTTCGTCAACCGCAACCTGTATGAGGCGGTGCCGCACGATCCCTGGCGCGAACGCTTCCTGCCCGGCGAGATGCTGACGCAGTTGGTGGAACGTAAGTGGCTGGGCGAGAAGACCGGCCAGGGCTTCTTCAAGCGGGTTGGGCCGAAGAAGGAGATCCACGCGCTCGATTGGAAGACCTTCGAGTATCACCCGGCAAAGAAGGTGTCGTTCCCGGCTGTGGAGCAGGCGCGTCTGCAGGAAGAGCTCACGCCACGGCTGCGCGCGCTGGTAGCAGGCAAGGATAAAGCCAGCAGCTTCATCTGGAAGCTGTTCCGCGATTACCTGGTCTATGCGGCGGGCATGGTGCCGGAGATCAGCGATCGCATCGTCGAGATCGACCGCGCGATGCGCTGGGGCTATGCGCATAAGCTGGGCCCGTTCGAATACTGGGATGCGTTGGGCTTTACTGCCACGGCCAGCCGCATCGAAGCCGAGGGGTTGGCGCTACCGCCCGCTGTGCGCCAGATGCTGTCTAGCGGCGCGGAAGGCTTCTACCGCGCCGCCGACCGCGATGGCCAACCACGGACTGCTTACTTCGACTTCGCCTCGGCGCAGTACACACTGCTGGAGCCGCGGCCGGGGATTGTGAGTCTGGGCGATACGAAGCGCGCCCGCGGCGTGGTGCAGTCCAACGCCGGCGCCTCGCTGGTGGATGTGGGCGATGGTGTGCTTTGCCTGGAGTTCCACAGCAAGATGAACACGCTGGGCGAAGACCAGATCGGACTCCTGTATCAAGGCCTGGAAGAGACGGCACGCAACTTCGAAGCGATGATCATCGCCAACGAAGGCGGCGACTTCAGCGCGGGCGCAAACCTGGTACTCGTGTTGCTGGCCGCGCAGGATGGCGAGTGGGATGAGCTGAACGCAGCTATCCATCGCTTCCAGCAGGCGAACATGGCCATCAAGTACGCGGCGAAGCCCGTCGTGGTGGCGCCGTTCGCGCGCACGCTGGGCGGCGGTTGCGAGATCTCGCTGCATGCGGCGCGCTGCCAGGCATCGGCCGAGTTGTACATGGGGCTGGTGGAGGTTGGCGTCGGCGTGATCCCCGCCGGCGGCGGCTGCAAGGAACTCCTGCTGCGGTTGAAGAATCCGCAGAAAGTGTTCGAACTGGTGGGGCTGGCGAAGGTTTCGTCCAGCGCCGAAGACGCCCGCAACCTGGGACTGCTGAACAAGGCCGACGGCATCAGCATGAACCAGGAGCGGCTGGTGGCCGATGCCAAATCGCTGGCGTTGTCGCTGGTGCCTTCGTATGCGCCGGGGACGCCGCGCACGGATATCAAGGTGGGTGGCGAGGGCGCCTATGCGGCCATGAAGCTCTATGCGTGGTCGATGCGGCAGGGCAACTTCATCAGCGACCATGACCAGCGGATCGCCGAGAAGATCGCGGGCATCCTGTCCGGGGGCCGGTTGACGGGCGAGCAGACGGTGTCGGAACAATACCTGTTGGATCTGGAACGGGAGGCGTTCCTGAGCCTCTGCGGTACGGCCGCCACGCAGGCGCGTATGCAGCATATGTTGAAGACGGGGAAGCCGCTGCGGAACTAGCCGGACTTGATAGACTGGCTAGATCATGTTCACTGGATGTGGCACTGCCATCGTAACGCCGTTCACGCAGGACCGGTCGCTCGATGAAGGCGCGCTTCGGCGGCTGGTTCGCCGCCAGATTGACGCCGGCATCAATTTCCTGGTCCCCTGCGGTACCACTGGAGAAAGCCCGACGCTGGAGCGGGCCGAGCATCTGCGCGTGGTCGAGATCACGCTGGAAGAGGCCAAAGGCAAGGTTCCGGTGATGGGTGGCGCTGGCGGCTACAACACTGGCGAAGTGATCGGTCTGGCTCGTGAGTTGGAGACGATGGGCGTCGATGGGCTGCTGTCGGTGACCCCCTATTACAACAAGCCGACACAGGAAGGCCTGTACCAGCACTATAAGGCCATCGCGAGCTCGGTACGGGTGCCGATCATGGTGTACAGCGTGCAGGGGCGCACCGGTATCAACGTGGAGCCGTCGACGCTGAAGCGCCTGGCGGGGATCGACAACATCATTGGTGTGAAAGAGGCCAGCGGCAACATCAGCCAGCAGGCGCGCGTGCTGCACGAAGTGCCTTCGGACTTCCTGGTGTTGTCGGGGGACGACAGCATCACGATCCCGCTGATGTCGCTGGGCGGCAAGGGCGTAATTAGCGTGGTGGCGAACGAGATTCCGGGCGAGATGACGCAATTGGCGCAGGCCTGCCTGCAGGGCGACTATGCCACCGCGCGCCAGATCCAGCGCCGCTTCCTGGCGTTGATGGAAGTGAACTTTGTCGAAGCCAATCCCATTCCAGTGAAGGCGGCGATGGCGTTGATGGGGCTGTTGGAGCCGGTGTGGCGTCTGCCGCTATGCCCGCCGTCCGATGCAAGCCTGAAGAAGATCGAAGCGGTGCTGGCCGAAGTGGACCTGCTGGCGCGCGTTGCTCACTAACTCATTCGAAGACATGCTGCAATCTCAAATCGAATCGCTGTTCGACAGCCCTCCGGCGTCGTACACGGAGGAGCACTTTGCGCTCTTCCATCAGTTCAAGGCGGCTCTGAACGCGGGCACTATCCGTTCCGCGGAGCCCGATGCGTCGTCGCCCACGGGCTGGAAGGTGAATGCCTGGGTGAAGAAGGGCGTGCTGCTGGGCTTCCGGCTGGGCGCCATCGTGGATATGTCGATCCTTGTGGGCCGCCAGCCGTACTTTGACAAGGCCACGTATCCGGTGAAGGAGTTCACCGCCACGAGCGGCGTGCGGATTGTGCCAGGCGGGTCGAGCATTCGCGATGGCTGCTATGTCGCCAAAGGCGTGACCTGCATGCCGCCGATGTATATCAATGTCGGGGCGTATGTGGATAGCGGCACGATGGTGGATTCGCATGCCTTGGTGGGAAGCTGCGCACAGATCGGCAGGAACTGCCACATCTCGGCGGCGGCGCAGATCGGCGGGGTATTGGAGCCGGTGGGCGCGATGCCGGTGATCTTAGAGGACGATGTGCTGGTGGGGGGAAACTGCGGGGTGTACGAGGGCGCGATTGTGAAGCGGCGCGCTGTGTTGGGCACGGGTACGATTCTGAATCGCTCCACGCCTATCTACGACATTGTGAATGGACGGATCATCACCGCTTCGGACGACCAGCCTCTGGTTGTGCCCGAAGGGGCGGTGGTAGTAGCAGGCTCCCGGCCGGTTCAATCGGGCCAGGGGAGAGAATGGGGCCTGTCGCTCTATACTCCGGTAATTGTTAAATACCGGGATGAGAAGACCGGCACGAAGATCCAGCTCGAGAGCCTGCTGCGGTAGGACCGGCGCGCTGGTTAGCGCTTGGCGGTCACACGGTCATAGATGAAGCCGGCCGCGCCACCGGACAGAGCACCAATGGCGGCACCCTTGCCACCACCGGCGATGGCACCAATCGCAGCGCCCGCACCGGCGCTACCGGCGACGATCGCCACGCTCTTCTTGGTGGACCGGGCCGGTTTCCGCACGGCAACCGTACGAGGGGCGGCTGCGACGCTTGAGGTGCGGCGAACCACGGGAGCGGGAACGACGCGATCCTGGTCGGACGCGTAGCTCACGGGAGTGGCCACCGGGGGGGCGGGAACCTCCGCGGTGGGAAGGGGCTGCACGAGAGGCGCATTCGCCTGCACCGGCGCGGGGTTGCGATTCACCAGGGCAGTGGTACCGCCCACGGCCATCGCACCAGCCAGCAAGCCAATCAATCCAGAACGCACATTCAATTCCATAGTCACCTCACATCGAGTAAGATGCGTCTCTGCGGTCCGGGTATACAGGCTTAATGATTTCTCAATGTTTACGGCAGTATGGTTGTGCTCTTTATGTAGTCGAGGTTCGGGAATTGTGAAGTTAGATACCCGTTTCCTCGGGCGGTGATGGCAGCCTGATCCGGCTGTTCGCCATAGCCGCTGTAGAGCTTGAGAACCACGTCCATGCCGCTGGTGACTTTACCGAAGGGCGCGAAGCCCTGGCCATCCAGACCTTGGTTGCTGTTGAGGTTGATGAAGAGCTGGCTGGTGCGGGTGCCGGGGCCAGCGGTGGCGAACGTCATGGTGCCGGCGGCGTTCGTGCGCAGGACTGGGTCGTCGGCGATGGGTGTATCCCATTTCTTAGTCATGGCCGGGCTGCCGGCGAGGCCGAACTGGATGATGAAGTTCGGGACGACGCGGAAGAAGCGGGCGCCATCGAAGAACTTGTCGTCGACGAGTTGGCGGAAGCGTTCGGCGCCTTTAGGAGCCCATTCGGGATGGACCTCGACGACGAAGGGGCCCTTGCTGGTATCGAACTTCACGTTGAAGACGGTGGCGGCGGGTGTAGCCACGGGGGGCTTGGCTTCAACGGGGGGCTCGGGCTGTTTGGTTACGGCCTTTTCGGGATCCGGCTTGGGAGCACTGGAGCAGCCCGCCAGCAGTGCGGCGAAGGCGAGGAGTAGGAAGCGACGTTGCATCAAGATGATTGTAACCAGGGGCGGGGGCTAGAAGTCGATGGAGGCTAGGAGGTCGCTGGGCTTTTTGTCCAGGGCGCGGCAGATAGCCAGCAGGCTTTCCATGCTGGGCAGGTGGGCGCCGCGCTCGATAGAACTGACCTGGGAGATGCTGAGGCGGGCAACGCCGGCAAGGTCCTTGAGAGACCAGTCGCGCTCGATACGCAGGAGCTTGATGCGCTGGCCGAGGCGTTCGCGCAGTAGCTCCTGCGGTGGCTTGCCCCACCCGAACGTATCGGCGGCATGGCTGAGCACCTGGCGGAGTTGGGCGAGCGTGAACGGCTTGGCGAGGTAATCGAAGACCTTGCGGCGGAAGGTGCTGCGCATGTCTTCGAGCGATGGGTAGCCAGTGACGATGATGACGCAAAGTCCGGGATAACGGGACTGGAGTTGTTCGAGCACCTGGTCGCCCTTGAACTCGCCCATCTTCATATCGAGCAGGACGATGTGCGGTAGGCGCTCTTCGCATCCTTTGAAGAGAGCTTCGGGATGATCGAAGGTACGGACCGTATAGAGGCCTTCGTCGGCCAGCATGTCCTCGATGTAATTGCGGAAGTCCGGGTCGTCATCAAGGACGGCGATGTCGATGGCGGAGTCGAGATCAGGCATGCGGGAGCTTCACCTCCAGGCGTGCGCCGCCGCCATTGGGGCAATTCGACGCGGTGATGCTGCCGCCATGCTGGCGGACGATGGCGTCTGAGACGGTAAGACCAAGGCCGGTGCCATTGGCATCGAGGCGGGTGGTAACGAAGGCATCGAAGATTTCGGGCAGCACGTCGGGCGGGATCCCAGGGCCGTCATCTTCGACGGCGATGTCGATCCAGGCGCGGCCGCCTTCTTCGATTTTGGCCGAACGGACGCGGATGTTGCCACGTTCGTGAATGGCGTTGAGGGCATTGCGAAGGAGATTGAGGAAAACCTGGGCGAGGCGGTCGACGTTGCCCATCACGCGGTGGTTGGGATCGACCTCATTGTGGAAGGAGACGGAGCTGGACTTGTCGTCGATCTCGAGCAGGCCCCAGGCTTCGTCGATGATGGGGCGGACGGGGACGGGTTCGACGTTGTGCTTGGGGCGGCGGGCGAAATCGACGAGAGATTCGCTGATGGTGCGGAGGCGTTCGGTGACTCGCTTCATGCGGTTGAGGCGGTCGCGGGTGGAGCCGTCGGTGGCGCGTTCCAGAAGCTTTTCGATGGAGCCGTGGAGGACGGTGAGGGGTGTGTTGATCTCGTGCGCAACGCTGGCGCTGAGCAGGCCGATGGAGGCGAGGCGGTCCTGGTTTTCGAGCAGCAGGTTCTTGCGGCGGAGGTCTTCGGCGGTGGCTTCGAGTTGGGCCAGAGCGCGGGCGAGTTCCTCTTCGTGCTTGCGGAGTTCCCTGACGGTGTCGTTGCGAGAACGCATGATCTGGCCGATTTCGTCTTCCAGGATGTCTTCTTCGCGGATGAGTTCGTGGTCGCGATCGCCTTCCTGGGTGGCGCGGTCGGCGCGGAGGGCGATCTTGATGGGGCGATAGACATACTGCGGCATGATGAGGAACTCGAGGGTCAGCACGGCCAGGCAGTAGATGGCGCCGAGGACGATGAACAGGGTGCGCTGGGCGCGGTCGATCATGTCGTCATGGAAGATGTCGGGGAGGCGGACGCGGCGGTAGAGGCCGGAGGCGGTACGGCGGAAGGCGAACTCGGATTGGTTGCGGTCGCGCCAGACCTGGCCGGGGTACCGGTCGAGCCATTGGCGCACGTCGGCGGGGACGCTAAGGGCGTCGGCGTTGCCCTCTTCGAAGTTGTACATCTGGAGCTCGGCCGCGGAGGGGAGGGAGCGGTCATCCTGGAACATGTTAAGGATGAGGCTATTCTCGCGGGCGCGGGACAGAGCGACCCGATCCTGGAAGACCGGGATCAGGGAGAAGTAGACGGCGCAGGTGAGGATAAGAAAAAAGAGGTTGTGCAGGACGATCAGCTTCGGCCGCACTTTCAGGTCGCCGAACAGCCGCGCCAGGCCACGGGGTGTGCGATGCGGATCGGGCTGGGACAATGCATTAATTGTAAGCTAGGGAGATTGCATGGGCATTGCTCTCTACGCGGTCACGATCTTTCTCAGCGCCTTCCTGTTGTTCCAGGTACAGCCGCTTATCGCGCGGATGATTCTGCCGTGGTTTGGCGGATCGGCGGCGGTGTGGACCACCTGCATGCTGTTCTTTCAGATTGTGCTGCTGCTGGGGTACCTGTACGTATGGTGGGGCGTGAAGAACCTGACGCCGCGGCGGCACAGCTATCTGCACATGGGGCTGCTGGGGCTGAGCCTGCTGGTGCTGCCGATCACGCCGGGTCCGGAATGGAAGCCGGTGGGGGGTGCGAATCCTTCGCTAGGGATTCTGCTGTTGCTGGGGGCGTGCGTCGGGTTTCCGTACTTCCTGCTGTCGACGACCAGCCCGCTGCTGCAGAGCTGGTATTCGCGTACGGGTAAGGGCGCGCTACCGTACCGGCTGTTTGCCTTGTCGAATCTGGGATCGATGCTGGCGCTGTTGAGTTATCCGGCGCTGGTGGAGCCTTTCCTGCCGTCGCGGCAGCAGGGGATGCTGTGGTCGATGGCGTATGCGGGGTTTGTGGCGCTGTGCGGGTTAACGGCTTGGAAGAGCGGGTCGGGTGTGGTGGAGGCGATACCAGAGCCGGAGCCGGCATCGGATGCGGTGGAAGCGATTCCAGAAGAGCCGCCGGGGATGGGAAAGCTGGCGATGTGGGTGGCGCTGGCGGCTTGTCCTTCGGCGCTGCTGTTGTCGGTGACGAATCACCTGACGGCGGATGTGGCGTCGATTCCCTTTCTATGGATTGTGCCGCTGACGTTATACCTGATCACGTTCATCCTCTGCTTTGACGCCGATGGGTGGTACCGGCGGCCGTTCTACTATGCGCTGCTGCCGGCGGCCTTGGGCGGGATGTCGTATGTGCTGTACACGGGGACGGAGGATCACAAGCTGGCGATCCTGCTGGCGATCTTCTGTTCGGGCTTCTTCATCTGCTGCATGTTCTGCCATGGGGAGTTGGTGAAGCAGAAGCCGCATCCGAAGTACCTGACATCGTTCTACCTGATGTTGTCGGTGGGGGGCGCGGTGGGCGGGCTCTTTGTGGGCCTGCTGGCGCCGTACGTGTTTCCTTCCTACTTCGAATTTCCGATCACGCTGATCTTCACGGGCTTTCTGGCGGTAATGGTCCTGGTGGGCGATCCAACGTCGCGGTTCTATGAGGGGTGGACGAGTTGGGTGATCATCCTGCTGATGGCTGGGGTGTTGGGGCTATGCGTCTTCAATGGACGGATCATCCGGAACACGGTAGGCGAGTACAAGATCGTGAAGCGCAACTTCTATGGGTCGCTACGGGTGCGGGAGAACGGGAGCGCCGGGGAGTTGGACCAATACCGGACGCTGCTGCACGGGGCGATCAACCACGGCGAGGAGTGGCTGCATCCGACTAAGCGGCGGGATCCGCTGACCTATTACTGTCCGGCGACGGGAGTGGGGGTGGCGATCCGGACGCGGGAGTTGGGCGTGCAGCAGCGGGTGGGCGTGTTCGGACTGGGGGCGGGGACGGTGGCGGGCTATGCGCGGCCGGGCGACTATTACCGGTTCTATGAGATCAATCCGATGGTGGTGCAGTTGGCGAGGCAGGAGTTCTTCTATCTTCCGGAGGCGCCGGGGGAGGTGTCGGTGGCGTTAGGGGACGCGCGGCTGGCGCTGGAGCGGGACCCGATCCAGAACTTCGACGTGCTGGCGGTGGACTGCTTTTCCGGGGACTCGATTCCGGTACACCTGTTGACGAAAGAGGCGATTGAGCTGTACTTCCGGCACCTGAAGCCGAATGGGATATTGGCGATGCACACGTCGAACCGCTATCTGGATCTGGAGCCCGTTCTGGAGAAGGTGGCGACGACGCTAGGAAAGACGACGTTGCAGGTAGAGACCGAAGAGGACGACGAGAAGAGCTGCTTTGGGTCGACGTGGGTGCTGATCGCAAGCAAAGAGGCGCTGCGGCACAAGGTGTTTGAAGGGGCGGGCGAGGCGGTAAAGCCGCGGGCGGGGCTGCGGTTGTGGACCGACGATTATTCGAGTCTGCTGAGCGTGGTGCGGCGGTAAGTACCAGGACAATTTCGGATCAGGTTTAGGACTGGGGAGGCGTGCGGCTTCCAGGGCGAGACTCCACAAAAGAGGAGGATGTTCTGGATAGCGGCTTTGTTTCTTGTTCCGGGAATGCCGGTGGCGCCGGCGAGTGAGCCTATGGCTGCCGATGAGGTGGCGGTGTGGCGGGAGTGGGGCGAGGCATACCACCAGAAGCAGGAGCCGGAGAAGGCGGTGGAGATCTTCGAGCGGATTCTACGGTCGAATCCGCGCGATGTGGAGACGCTACGGCAGGCCGTGCGGGCGTGGAATGCGGCGGGAGAGCACGGGCGGGCGGAGATGCGGGCGCGGGAGTTGGTAAGGCTGCGGCCGTTCGATGCGGAGGCGCACTACTGGCTGGGATTGACGCTGGTGATGGGGAAACGGTCACCGGAGTCGGCGCTGCATTATCTGCGGCAGGCGGCGGAGGATGTGCCGCTGGCGCGACTGGAGATCAGCCGGATCCTGCTGGAGCGCGGCCAGTACGACGAGGCGGCGCGGGAGTTGCGGCAGTTGCAATAGGGTCGCGTAGACACGTAGCGCGGCCGGGTTGCAAATCCGCACACAGCAATGCCCCCCAGCGGCTGGCCCTTTTCGCCCCCTGTTCGCAAAAGCCGCCGCCGTGACAACTTTTTGCAACCCCCTCCGAATCCCAGGGATATACTGAGACTTCAAGGGGAACAGGTACTCATGAACACTTACGTTAAGTTCGGCGGCCTCATAACCATCATCGTCGGCACGCTCGCCTGGCTCGGCTTTAGCGGAGTCAACGAAACCAAGACCTACTATAAGACCGTTGCCGAACTCGACGGCATGAAAGACGAAGTGCGGGCCAAGCGGTTGCGCGTTGCCGGCGACGTCGCACCCGGCTCGATTATTCGCAAAGGCAAAGAGGTGGAGTTCCTCCTCACCCAGGAATCCAAGACCCTGAAAGTTGTCTACACGGGCTCCGACCCGCTGCCCGACACCTTCCGTGACCGCGCACAGGCCGTCGCCGACGGCAAGCTGGGCGAAGATGGCGTGTTCAAGGCCAGCCGCATCCAGGCCAAGTGCGCGTCCAAGTATGAAGCTAAACCGGGCGGCGGTCAGAAGCCGGTTAACTCGTACGGTCCCGCCGACCGCCAATCCTAATCTAAAGCCTTTCCCGCTGTCCGCTATTTGAGGAGATCTCATGGAGAACATTGGCGCTATCGCCATCCTGCTCGCCTTCTGTTTTGCGATCTATGCGGTTCTCGCGTCGGTCACCGGCAAGCTCAAACGCAAGCCCAAACTGGTTGTGAGCGGACAGCGCGCCGTGTATGCCATCTGGTTCCTCCTTACCACCGCCTCCGCGATGCTGGTATACGCCCTGATCGTGGGCGACTTCCGGCTCTCCTACGTAGCCAGCCATAGCAACCGGGCCATGCCCATCGTTTACAAGTTCGCGGCCTGGTGGGGCGGCATGGAAGGATCGCTGCTGCTCTGGGCATGGATCCTCTCGTCGTACTCCGCGCTGGTGGTCTTCACCAATCGCCGCAAGTTCCAGGACATGATGCCGTACGTCATCGGCATCCTGATGACTGTCCAGACGTTTTTCCTCTTCCTCATCGCCTTTCCCGAGAATCCCTTCCAGGTGCTGGCCGTTGGCAAGGGGGTGACGGAAGTGCCGGATGGCCAGGGGTTGAACCCGCTGCTGCAGTACTGGACCATGGCCATCCACCCACCGATGCTGTACCTCGGCTACGTGGGCTTCACGATTCCCTTCGCTTTCGCCATCGCTTCTCTCATCACGCGGCAGGCGGGTGATGCCTGGATCCATACGACACGCCGCTGGACCATCGTTACCTGGGGCTTTCAATCCACGGGCATCCTGCTCGGCGCCGGCTGGGCCTATGCGGTGCTCGGCTGGGGCGGCTACTGGGGTTGGGATCCGGTGGAGAACGCCTCGCTGCTGCCCTGGATCACCGCCACCGCGTTTCTGCACTCGGTCATGATGCAGGAGAAGAAGGGCATGATGAAGGTGTGGAACATGGTGCTCATCTCCAGCACCTTCTTCCTTTGCATCTTCGGCACCTTCCTCACCCGCTCCGGCATTGTCGGCTCGGTGCACGCCTTTGCGCAGTCGCCGATCGGCAAGTACTTCGTCATCTTCCTGGCGTGCAGCATCGCCGCCGTGATCTATCTGATCCTCGACCGGCTGGACTACCTCAAGTCGGAGGCGCAACTGGAAAGCGTCATCTCCCGCGAGTCCAGCTTCCTGTTCAACAACCTCATCCTGCTGGCCAGCTGCTTCGCGGTGTTGTGGGGGACCATCTTCCCGGTTATCTCCGAAGCGGTGACGGGGGAGAAGATCAGTGTCGACGCTCCGTTCTATAACCGCGTCAACGTGCCGATTGGCCTCTTTCTGATGCTGCTGACCGGCGTTGGGCCGCTGATTGCGTGGCGCCGCTCTTCAATCGAATCGCTGAAGAAGGCGTTCCTGATTCCCAGCACTGTCGGTCTGGCGGTGATGGCCGGCCTGGTCATTGGCGGCGTACGGCACTTCTACGCCACCGTTTCGCTTGGCCTGTGCGCGTTCGTCACGGCCACCATCCTGATCGAGTTCTATAAGGGTTCGCGAGCCATCTCCAAGCGCGGTGGGCAGAACCTACTCATGGCAGCGGTGGAACTGACCCATCGCAACACGCGCCGCTACGGTGGCTACATCGTGCACCTGGCGATGGTGATGCTGTTCATCGGCTTCACCGGAGCCGCCTTCAACAAAGACGGCACCCACGATGTGCGCGTGGGCGACAAGTTCAGCATCGGCCGCTACGACCTGAAGATCCGCGACCTCCTGGACGGCGACAACGAGAACTACTCCTGGCGCAAGGCGCTGGTCGACATCGAAGTGAACGGCAAGCATATCGGCACGCTGGAACCGGAACAGCGCATGTACAAGGCCAGCCGCCAGCCCACTTCGGAGGTCGCCATCCGCCGCCGCCCGAACGAGGATCTGTATCTGAACTTCGCCGGCGTCACCAATGACGGCAAGAATCTCGCCATCATCCAGAGCTACGTGTTTCCGCTGGTTTCCTGGATCTGGGCGGGCTTCTATGTGCTCATTCTCGGCACCTTGGTCTGCCTGGTGCCGCCTAAGGTGAAGATGCAATACCTGCGCACCGAAACGGTCGGTGTGGTGGAGAAACATGCCCCGGTTACGCAGTAGACTCCTTCTGATTCTGGTGGCGGGGCTTTGCCTGGCGCAGAGTTCTTCCGACCTGCTAACGCCGGCCATCCGCCGCGTCGGCGACAAGCTGGCGTGCCTCTGCGGCGCCTGCAAGAACACGGTTGCCACCTGCCAGATGCTTGGCTGTCACTATTCGTCGCCGGCCCGCGAACGCATTGCGAAGCTACAGGCCGAAGGCGTGAGTGACGATGCGATCGTTGCCGATTTCGTGAAACGCGAGGGCAAGCGTGCCCTCGCCACACCGCCCACCGAAGGCTTTTTTCTGCTCGGTTGGGTGATGCCCTTTGCCGCGATTGGCTTCGGCCTGGCGGCGATTTATTGGTTCATCAAGCGCTACCGGAAGCCCGCGGCCGCTGCACCTGCCGCCGTGGATCAGGCCGCGCTCAGCCGCTACCATGACCAGATTGAAAAGGATCTGGCCAAGCTGGAATAAACTTCGATGCTCTATGTCGCCGCAGTACTTCTTATTACCGGCGCTCTTCTTTTTACCCTGTACGTTCGCGAGCAGGATCTGCCGGTAGTGGAGGCCGTCTCTCCTTACGCCCACCTGGAAGACCGTAAGGCCCAGATCTACGAAAATCTCCGCGATCTCCAGTTCGAGTATCGCGTCGGCAAGCTGTCCGATGCGGATTATCAGAAAACCAAGCTCGAACTACAGAGCGAGTTGGCAAAGACGCTTGCCGAGATTGATCGCCACAAAGGCGTGAAGCCGGAGAGCAAGCCCGCTCCCGCCGCCGCGGTAACGGAGCCGCGGGCGCCAGGCGCCGGTGTTCATATCTGCCCGCACTGCAACGCGAAGTTCGAACGTGCCCTGAAGTTTTGCGGCGAATGCGGCAAGTCCATGTCAGGAGACGCCGCATGAAGAAGCTTGCGCTGCTCTGTCTGTTTGCTGTTCCCGTCTGGGCCGTGGTGGACGGCACTGTTGTCAATAAGACCACCGAGAAGCCGCAGGCGGGGGCCACCGTCAGCCTCTACAAACTGGGCGAGGCGGGGATGGAGTCCGTGGAAACCGTGAAGTCCGATGCTTCGGGCAAGTTCACGATGCAGACGGAGCCCGGCCAGGGTCCGTACCTGCTGCAGGCCGCCTTTGATGGCGTCACGTACAACAAGATGCTGCCCCCGGGCGCGCCGCGCACCAACGTCCTGGTGGAGGTCTTCAACGCCCAAACCCGCGCCGGCGAGGCCAAGGTTACGCAGCACATGCTGTTGCTGGAGCCTAACCAGGGCGTGCTGCTGGTGAACGAGAACGTGATTCTGGAGAACGCCGGCAAGCTTACCTTCAACAACCCGGACGAAGGCACCTATCGCTTCTACCTGCCGCCGGAAGCCAAGGGTAAGGTAAAGATCATGGCTGCCGCGCCGAACGGCATGCCGATCGAGCGGGCCGCCAATCCCACAAAAACCGAGAATATCTACGCCATCGACTTCGCCATCAAGCCCGGCGAGACGCGTCTGCAACTCACCTACGAACTGCCGCTGGCCGAGCCTGCCACCTTCACCGGGCGGATCCTGCACAAGGAAGGCACCACGCGGCTGGTCACGCCACGCGGCGTGTCGCTGAAGGCGGAGAACATCACGGAACTCGGCCGCGAACCCGCTACCCAGGCGGCCATCTACAACCTCAACGGGCAGGAGATGAAGCTGGAGATCAGCGGTACCGGCTCACTGCGCGAGCCAGCGGCGGAAGGCGGCGAGAACGAAGGGCCGGGCATCCAGGAAATCCTGCCGCGCATCTATGACCGGCTAAACGTCGTGCTTGCGCTGGCAGCGGTGATCCTGGCATCTGGCTTCCTGCTTCTGTATCGCAGCAGTCCCACCGGTCCTGAGCCGGCGGCCAGTGGCGCTTCCAGGAAAGGGAAGCCGCGTGCATGAGCGCCGCCGCTCCAGCAGTTGCGATTCAAGATTTGTGGAAGTATTACGGCGACTATCCGGCGCTGAGGAGTATCGGCCTTTCCATCCCAGCCGGTTGTTGCCTGTCGCTGCTGGGCCGCAATGGAGCGGGAAAGACCACGCTGCTGCGGATTCTGGCGGGCCTGCTGCGCCCGCAACGGGGCGAACTGCGTATCTTCGGCCATGACCCGAGAGACGGCGCGACGCGTGCCCGCATCGGAATTCTCGGCCACGGCATCGGCGTCTATGAGGAACTCTCGGCGTTCGAGAATCTGAAGCTGTTCGCCAATCTTTATGGCATTCCCGACGCCGCCGGTTCCGCCCGTGACTGGCTCAAGCGCACGTATTTGGATAACGTCTCCGATTCGCTGGTGCGGGAGTTTTCGAGAGGCATGCGGCAGAGGCTGGCGGTGGCTCGCGCCTTTATCCATGGCCCCGACTTGCTGCTGCTGGACGAGCCCTTCACGTCTTTGGACGACCGCGCCATTGCCCTGCTCCAATCGCTGCTGAAGGGCGCGTTAGATCGCGGGGCGACCATCGTCATGTCGACCCATCAGCTTCGCGAGGCGATGGAGCTATCGACGGACGTGGCGCTGCTCAATCGCGGCAAGCTGGTCTTCCAGGGCCCGCGCCCCGCCGAGATGCTGCAGGATCCCACGTGGCTGTACCGCACGTACGGGGAGGGCTAACGAGTGAACTTCGTTTCCCAAACCCTCACCGTGGCCGGCAAGGATATTCGCAGCGAGATCCGCACCAAGGAATCGCTGAACGCCGCCATCAGCTTCGCCATCGTCATTCTGGTGATCTTTAGCTTCGCGGTCGACCCGAGCGCCGAACAGATCAAGGATATGTCCGGCGGCCTGCTGTGGATTGTGTTTGCCTTCGCCGGCGCGCTGATTCTGAACCGCAGCTTCGCCCGCGAACTTGGCAACGATTGTCTGGATGCGCTGATCTGTTCGCCGGTGCCGAGCGCGGCATTGTTTACGGGAAAGGCGGCCGCCAACTTTGTGCTGCTGATGGTTGTGGAGGCGGTGTCCCTGCCCATTTTCGGCGTGCTGTACAACATGCAATGGATGCGCGACCCGGCCACGCTGGCGGCGGTGTGCATGCTGGCGACGTGGGGCATCACGATCATCGGCACGGTCTTCTCGGCGCTGACCGTGAACCTGCGCCTGCGTGAACTGATGCTGCCGGTCCTCATCTATCCGATGATGATCCCGGCACTGATGGCCGCCATGCGCCTGACCACGGTGCTGATTTCCGAAGGCACCATTCCGGCCGACGACATCATCTGGCTCCGCCTGCTGGTTGGCTTTGATATCATCTTCACCGCTTTATCGGTGATGCTCATCGACACGGTTCTGATCGGGTGACTCTATGCGTCAAAAAGTGCTCATCGGACTAGCTCTTCTCGCGGGCCTGTGGCTGGCGCGAAACCTCTATGTGATCTTCCTGGGGCTGCCCGACGAGGCGGCACAGGGCGCCATCTACCGCATCATGTTCTTCCATGTGCCCAGTTGGTTCACCTGCTTCACGGCGTTCTTCGTCGCGGGCATATCGAGCATGCTCTACCTGGGCAAGAAGAAGACGCTGTACGACACGCTGGCGGTGTCGGCGGTGGAAGTGGGCGTGGTGTTCACGATCATCGGATTGGTAACGGGCTCGATCTGGGGCCGCATCATCTGGGGCATCTGGTGGACCTGGGATCCGCGCTTGACGTGGGCGCTGATCACCTGCATTGTGTATTCGGGATACCTGATGCTGCGGCGGGCGATTGACGATCCGACAGCGCGGGCAAAGAACGCCGCGGTGCTTTGCATCTTCGCCTTCGCGAGCGTTGTGATCACCTACAAGGCCATCGACTGGTGGCGGACGCAACACCCCGGGCCTGTGTTGAGCATCCGCACCGGCGGCGGCAACATGGACCCCGCCATGGAGGCGATGCTGTTTTCCAATTGGGGCGCGCTGCTGCTGCTATGCATCGTGCTGGTGGCCATCCGCATGAAGCAGGAAGACACCAGCCGCGAAGTCGAATCCCTTCGCCGCTACGCCCACGCGGCTTAATGTCAGGAGACCATCATGGACCAACGTAACTTCATGTTTATGTTTTATGGCTTCGCGGCGGCCTGGGGGATCCTGGCGCTGTACGTGGTAAGCCTGGTGATGCGCGAGGGCCGGCTGCGGCGGGAGTTGGACAGCGTCAAGCGGATGCTGGATTCGAAGGGCTAAGCGAGTTCGCTCAGCTTCTCGTCGAGGTGGCGCAACGCCTGGCGCAGCATGTCGCGGTGCCGCTCATGGCGGGCATTGCCCAGTTCCCGCTCGATGCGGGTGCGATCCAGGAGGAGGCTTTCCCGCTTGACGCGTTTGGCGGCCTCGCCGGGAGTCTCGGACACCCGGCGCAGTTTGGCTTCCGCCTCGGCGGCGGCCATTTCCTGGCGGGATTCCACGTCCTTACTTTCCCAACCGCGTGACATTGATCCAAATCCCTCCGTGCCCATCGGCTATGCTGCAAAGGGAGAATGATGAAAGCCTACTTATCGTATAGTACGCCCGGCGACCAGATCTTCGCTTTGCGGTTGCAGACGTTGGCATCGGTATACGGAGTAGAGGCATACGTGCCGGGTGTTCCCAGCCGCGCCATGGCGCAGATCTCTGAACGGGACTTGGCTGCGCTTCAGGCCAGCGATGTCATCCTGGCGATTGTTCTGCAAACCCCAAGTCCGGGTGCGCTCGCCGAAATCTCGGCGGCGCAGCAGTGCGGGAAGTTCTTGCTTCCCATCGTTAGCCCCGGTGTTTACCTACGCCTGGAGATTCAGCCTGAGGCGGTTTTCGTTCTGAATCCCGACAACCCGGCCGAGACAGAACAACGCATCGTGGAGTATCTGGCGCAAAACAAACAAAGCCAAGAAGGGACCAAGGCGCTTCTTGCACTCGCCACGGTGGCTCTTGGCCTTTTCCTTTTCACCGAAAGCAAGTGAACGGCAGGGTAGCGGTTGTTGATACGTCAGTCCTGATCAGCCTGCAGTGTACTGACACCATAGGCGCGGCAACTGTGCTCTTCGACCGGTTGCTTATTCCGGTAAAGGTCCGAGCCGAGGTGAAGGCAGGTGGCGACCGGAACCACTCGATGGAACTTGCATTGAGGAGTTACGCCATCTTCGAGGATTGCAACGACTTCGATCCAGCCTCGGTCGATTTTCTCCTTCAAGACCGGGCCGGTGCAGGTAAAGGCCGGGACCGTGGCGAGGCGGAAGCAGTGGTTCAGGCAGCGGCCAGGAACGCCAACATGGTTCTCATTGATGACGCGCTCGGCAGATCCTGGGCGGCAAGGCATCGCATCGAATGTCACGGAACACTCTGGCTGCTGAATGAACTTCGGACTCGCGGCTTCCTCGTGGAACTGCGACCGCTCTTCCAACAACTGATCCGGTCGGGAAGGCGGCAGCCGATCGCTGAGATAAACGCGATCTTGTTGAGGCACGGAGAACAGCAACTGTGAGTCTCGCGCCCGCGTGACCGGCCGTCGCGCCTATCGCCATTCGCCATGCTGCACAAAGGCTGCCCAGTAGTAGGGTGCGGCCCACTGCTTGCTCTTCCGCATCTCGCGCTGCGCCTCGCGCAGGGCGGCGGTCGCGCTACGGCCATCCCGCCACATCTTGCGGTAGAAGGCGCTCATCAGGCCGGCAGTCGCGCGGTCGTTGACATTCCAAAGGCTTACCACCACGCGAGGCGATCCGGCATATAGAAAGGCGCGGGTCAGTCCCATCAGGCCCTCGCCCCTTACCTCCTTACCTAGGCCGGTTTCACAAGCGCTCAGCACCACCAGATCCGCGCCAATGCGCGTGTTGTAGATGTCGCCCACGCGCAGGAAGCCTTCCTGCGGCTCGCCTCTTTCATTCACCTGCGAGAGCACCAGAGCCGAAAGGCTCGGGCGTTCGGTATCGAGAAAGCCGTGCGTTGCAAAGTGCAGATAGCGGTAGGCGGCGAGCCGTCCGTCGAGCGCGGCGGCACGGTTCGCTTCATAGCCAAATGCGCGCAGAGTATTGCCGGTCCGGGCGACTTTGAGGATCTGCTCGGCTTCCTGGCGTGTGTAGGGCAACCGCGGAATGGCAGGGGCGGCGGCTGTGCTCGCTCCACCGGCGGCAGCATGCTCCAGAACCCTGGATGCCGTCGCGGGACCGTTCGCCTGATTCCCAAACACGGGATCCGCGAAAATCGCTAGCAGCTTCGGCGCGGGGGGCCGATCCGCATTGTCGCGGCGCAACAGCCGCAGAGCCGATGCCGACGGCAGGACCACGGTTTCATGCGTTTCCACCAAGGCCTGGCGGCCAAACGTAAGCATCGCGAAGGGGATGCGTTGCAGCGGCCCCTCCGCGGCAATGGCCACTCTGGTGTGCCGTGCCAGGAGCGCCGCCGCCGGCGCCAGCAATGTCCTCCCCAAGTGATCCGCCGCCCGTGGCAGGTCCCGGTCGGCCTGCTCGATACGCGCCTGGCGGGCCTCGGCGCTCTCCAGACGTACCGTCCGCGCCCGCGCCGTCAACAACTGGTGGATACGGTCGACTTGCGCGGCCAGGTCCGCCTGCCCGGGCAGTTCGTACCACTGCAGGCCCGTATGCGTCACCGCCCACAAGTAGCTCTTCGCATCCCCGAGCGAGTACTGCAGCAGTACCGTGCCGGCATCCAACTCCTCCTGGATTTCCCGAAGGCGCAGCGGATTCGGCTGGGTCAGGGTGGCGTACCGCGGGTTACTGTTGCGAATGGAGGCGGCCACCTCCTGGGCCTCCAATTCGAGCGACCGGATCTCCCGGGCCAGTTGCTCCTTTTCGGCGGTGGCGCGCGCTCCGATCGCCAACAACCGGGCGCCTTTCGCATTCAAGGTATTGGCAATGGCCCGCTCTCTGGCAAGCAGGTCCGCGCCAGCGCCGGCGCGTATTTCGGCCCCCTGGGCGGTGAGCATGTCCAACAGACTACGGGCGCGGGACCGCTCGCTGGCTTCCAATGCCGCGGCGGCATCGCCCAACTGCATCAGCAGCCCGATGTAGAAGGAATAGGCGCCTTGTTGGGAAGCGAGAAACGAGGCGCGCAACTGGTCGCTAGCGGCCCTCGTCCGGGTGTCCTCGGTGATAGTTAAGGCTTGCTCCATCCATTGCCGCGCGGCCGGCAAGTTGCCTTGCGCGGCCTCGGCGCGGGCCCGCAGTTCGGTGGCACTGGCCTGCCCGCTGCGATCGCCGATGGATTGGAACTCGGCGGCTGCTTCCGCCGCCGCGGGCGCGGCTTTGGCCGGATCCCCTCGGCGAAGCAGGAGGTCGCCGCGATGGAGCAGCGTAAGGGCGGCGCTACGACGGTCGCCGGCAGTCCGTGCCCCTTGCAGCGCCTGCTCCAGCAGATGGGCAGCCCCATCCAAGTCCCCCTCGTCTACCGCCGCGCGGCCCAGGTCCCGGCGAATCTCCGCCTCTTTGCGGCGGTCGCCAGTCTCGCTGAACAATGCCAGGGCATCGCGAAGGTACTGCTTCTCCTTGTCGTGCTGGTTGCGAAGCCGGGATGCGCCGGCGAGCCCTTGCAGCGTTTCGCCTTCGCCTCGCTTATCCTTGGCGGCGCGCCGCAGGGGGAGAGCCTGTTCAAAATGCGTGATGGCTTCCTCCACCTCCCCCAGGCGGTAGAAGACATAGCCCAGGTTGTGGGTGATCAGGGCCTGCCTTCGCAGATCCCCCACCTGACGGGCCAGCGGCAAGGCCTGGCGGAAATGATCGAGCGCCGTTTGCCAGTTGCCGAGGTCGGAATGCAGCTTGCCGGCATTATTGAGGACGATGGCTTCTTTGTCGATTGCCTTAACCGAGCGGTTCAGCGCCAGTGCGCGGGCATAGGATTCCAGGGCCGCGTCCGGCTCCCCCAGGACATCCAGCATGCCACCGATGTTGCTGCGGGCCACGGCTTCGTCGCGGACGGATCCCACGTTTGCAAACAGCGCCGCACATTTCCGGTTGGCGTCCAGCGCGGCGCGCATATCGCCGGACTCGGCGAGCATAGTCCCACGCATGAGGTAGGTGAGACCTTCGTGGAGCGTTTCGCCCTGGCTCGCAAAAACGGGCAGCACGGTTTCCGCCAAGCGCATGGCCTCGGCTCGCGTCTCCGGAGTGCGCTTGTTCATCAGCCGCGTTACGTCCTGGAACCCCTTCTGCGCCTCCGCCCACTCCGGGTCCCCTGGTTGGGCGGGCCGCAACGTGGCGAGGGTAATGTCGTAGGACGCCGCACTCTTGCCGCTGAACGTCCGGACTTCGACGATATAGGTGGCGGGGGCGGGGGCCACGACACCGACGGTTTCCGGAACCCAGAAACCATTGGGGGAATCCGCGACCATCACCGGTGTGCCGCCGGGAGCGAGGAGGCTCACGACGAGGTCGACACCCATCTGCCGGACCACCACCCTGGCATGCTCCCCCGCCTGCAAAGAGACGGCCCACTGTTGGCGCTCCGTCCCTTCGATGCGGCGGGATACCGTGTGTCCCACGGCGAGAGGCAGGGGCTGGGAGGGCTGCTGGGCGGCCACCATCGTTGCCCAGACTGCAGTCCACATAAGAATGTTGCCGAACAATCCGCCCTCCCTCCAGAGCACAGTCTACACGGCAGCGGAGTATTGCGCACCAGCGATGGAATCGGTTTCTTCGGCGCCGGAACCGCCGGCTCCCCAATCGCAGGTGGGCTCATCGTGTGTGATGTTGAGGAACGTGCCGTTAACGGTCCAATTGGTACCGTCGTAGGTTAGGGTAATGTTGGAGCAGGCCCGATACGTCCCACCGCCGAATCCGCCAGCGGCGGGAATCGTGATGCCCGGGCCCGGCGTGGGATAGGACTGGTCGGGGATGGCGAAGGTGCCCGCCGGATTCGCCGCGATATCGGTAGCCGTGCTGAAAACGGTCCGCTGCGGAGCGTTGCGATTGATCTGGTAGGTGAAGGTAGTCCCCGCCTTGAGCGTGGAGGTGGTGGTGCCGGCCGCGAGAGTGAGCGTGCACACTCCATCCGCGATGTTGCCGCTGTTCTTCTTCACATTAAAGGTTGCCACGTGAGGTTGCCCTGCTTTCGTCGAGTTTCCGCGCACTGCTGTGTGCGAGCAGGCACCCATGCAGCACGCGGGCGGCCAAGAAGGGTTCACCCCCTAAGCGACTGAAAACACGTAAGCCCGCTATGGGGGAAATACCTTATCCGCTCACCATCTGGTGAATCGTACTAAGCGTTTCGATAAACGTCCAGCACGCCGAACCGGTGGGTAACCCCGCACCCCACTGCAAACGTAATATCATCGATACGTATCATGCGCCCGCTCTTCGCTATTCTCCTCGCAGGACTCGCTCTTACCGGCGCTGACACCAGCACGGAAACGGCGCCCATCCCCACCTATACGGCCGGAGAACGCCGGCACTGGGCGTTCCAGCCGCGCAAGGATGTACAGCCGCCCGCATTCACCGACCCGGCCGCGAAGGGCTGGATCCGCACCCCCGTCGATGCGTTCGTGCTCGAAGGGCTCCGCAAGGCTGCGCTCAAGCCCGCCCCGGAAGCCGACAAAGCAACGCTCATCCGGCGCGTCACGTATGATCTGCACGGCCTGCCGCCGACCCCGGAGGAGATCAGCGCGTTCGTCGACGATAAGTCGCCCGATGCCTACGAGAAGTTGGTGGAGCGGCTGTTGAACAATCCGCGCTATGGGGAGCAATGGGCGCGGCACTGGCTGGATGTGGTCCGGTTCGCCGAATCCGACGGCTACGAGTACGACACGCACCGCCCGGATGCCTACCGGTTCCGCGACTACGTGATCTCCAGCTTCAATACGGACAAGCCTTACGACCAGTTTTTGAAAGAACAGATCGCGGGCGACGAGATGGAGCCGCGCACGGACACTCTCCTGGTGGCGAGCGGCTTCAATCGCCTTGGGCCGCTGCGCAAGAATGCGGGGAACCAGGAAGTGGCCTCATCGCGCACGGAAGTGCTGACCGAGATGACGAACATCGTGGGGGCGGCGTTCCTGGGGGTCACGGTGGGCTGCGCGCGCTGCCACGACCACAAGTTCGATCCCTTCCGCCAATCCGATTACTACCGCATGCAGGGCTACTTCGCGCAGACGCATTCGAATGATGTCATTCTGGCGGCACCGGACGAGCAGGCGCGGTACAAGGCCACGCTGGAGCCCATCGAGCAGGAGATGCGCAAGCTGCGGTTTTCGATGCGGCGCGCCAGCGAAGAGGAGAAAGGCAAGATCCTCACGAGGCTGGAGGAGTTGGATGAGAAGATGCCGCCGCCGCTGACGGCGATGTACGCGGTGAAGAATGAGCCGAAGGAGATGACCCCGATCCACATGCTGGTGCGGGGCGACTATCGCAGCAAGGGTCCCAAGGTAGGGATGCGGCCGCTCGGAATTCTGCTGCCGGAAGGGGCGCCGGAGATGCCGCTGGATACCGCGAAGCCGCGGCTGCGTTTGGCCGAATGGATTACAGATCCGGCGAATCCGCTGACGGCACGGGTGATGGCGAACCGCATCTGGGGCTATCACTTTGGCAAAGGCATTGTGACCACGCCGAATGATTTCGGAAGGATGGGCACGCGGCCCTCGCATCCGGAGTTGCTGGACTACCTGGCGAACCAGTACATCGCCAACGGCTGGACAATGAAGCCGCTGCACCGGATGATTCTGCTGTCGAGCACGTACCGGCAGTCCAGCCGGTCGCCGATGGCGAAGGTGGCGGCGGAGAAGGACCCGGAGAATAAGCTGCTGTGGCAGTGGAATCGCCGCCGTCTGGAGGCGGAAGAGATCCGGGACACGATGTTGTACCTCTCTGGGCGGTTGAACCAGAAGGCGGGCGGGCCGAGCGTGATGGTGAAGATCGACGAGGAACTGATCAAGGATCTGAAGCGGCCACAGTACTGGCAGATGACGCGCGACCGGAGCGAGCACGACCGGCGCACGATCTACATGATCTACAAGCGAAACCTGATTCTGCCGTTCATGCAGGTGTTTGATTCGCCGGATACGCTTTTGTCGTGTGCGCGGCGCGATCAATCGACGCATGCGCCGCAGGCTTTGGAACTGCTGAACGGGCAGGTATCGAACGACCTGGCAGTTGCCTTCGCCAAGCGGCTGGCGGCGGAGAAGCCAGCCATGGCGGAACGTATCGACTACGCCTTCCAACTGGCATCCGGCCGCGGGCCGAATCCGAAGGAGCGGACGCTCTCCATGAAGTATCTGGACGACCCGGATCCGGCCGCGGCCACCGAGTTCGCGCTAACCTTATTCAACTCCAACGCCTTCCTTTACGTGAACTAACATGGCTGAACACATTCGCTACGCCCGGAACCGCCGCGAGTTTTTGACCGACTGTTTCTGCGGGGTCGGCTCGCTTGGCTTTGCTTCGCTGCTGGCGCAGGAGCAGGCGCGGGCGGCCCGCTTCAATCCGCTGGCGCCGCGCCAGCCGCACTTCGCGCCGAAGGCGAAGGCCATGATCTTCCTGTTCCAGGCGGGCGGCCCGTCGCACCTGGAGACGTTTGATCCGAAGCCGCTGTTGAACAAGCTGCACGGGCAAAAGCGGCCGGACACGTTTGGAAACGTGGAATACCAGAACGTGAACGCGAACTCGCGGATCCTGGGGACGAAGCGGACGTTTGCCAAGTATGGCAAGTCCGGCCTGGAGGTGTCCGACCTGCTGCCGCATCACCAGAAGATTGTGGATGACATCTGCGTTCTTCGCAGCATGCATGGGGACATGGTGGTGCACTCGGCGGCACAGTATCAGATGATGTCGGGACGCGTGATTCCGGGCTTCCCGGCAATGGGCAGTTGGCTAGCGTATGGGTTGGGCACGGAATCCGATTCACTGCCCGCGTACGTGGTGATGCCGGATCCTAATGGTACGCCGGAAGCCGGCCAGCCGATGTATACGAACGGTTTTCTGCCCGCCGTGTACCAGCCGGCGATGTTTCGGGCCGGCAAGCGGCCGGTGTTGAACCTGGAGTTGCCGAATGGGATCGGCCTGGAGCGGCGGCGCAAAACGATCGACTTTCTGCGGAACCTGAACGAAGCCAACAACGGCGAGGATCCGGAGTTCGCGGCCCGCATCTCGGCCTATGACACGGCGTTCAAGATGCAGACGGAAGCGCCGGAGATCTTCGACGTCTCGACGGAGCCGCGGGAGGTGTTGGATCTGTACGGCGTTGGCAAGAAGGATACGGACGATTATGGCCGGCGTTGCCTGCTGGCACGGCGTCTGATCGAAAAGGGTGTCCGGTATGTGTGCGTGGTGGCCGGTGGCGGCGGGGCCGAGACCGAGTGGGACGCTCACAGCGACATCGAGAAGAACCACTTGCGGATGGCTGCACTGACCGATCAGCCGACGGCGGCCCTGATCCAGGATCTGAAGCGGCGGGGCCTGTTGGATGAGACGATTGTGCTGTGGGGCGGGGAGTTTGGGCGGTCACCGGAATCGGAACGCGGCTCGGGACGCGACCATCACAACACAGGCTTCTCGATGTGGGTAGCGGGCGGCGGATTCAAAGGCGGGATAGCATACGGAGCCACGGACGATATCGGGTTGAAGGCAACGGTGGATCCGGTGCACTTCCGGGATTTGCATGCCACGTTGCTAAACCAGATGGGACTGCAGCAGGATCAGTTGAGCTATCTGCACCAGGGGCGCAGAGAACGGCTGACGGAAGTCCATGGGCGCGTGATCAAAGAGATTCTGGCGTAGGCCTGCAACAGAGCTCCGCTGCGCGGACAGGGCTCCGCCTTGGGGGCCGCCCGGGATTGCAAATTGTCAAAGATCGGGCCGGAGGCGCCGCGGATGGTGAAACTAAGCGCAGCGTTCACGGCGGGTTAACGGTTTAGCGACGGTACGACTGGAGTTGCGCCGCGAAAACAAGCTTCGGCAAACTCACTGCCTGCATCAGCAATAGCGAAAGAACGGTAATCGCCAGGACGGGGAACCAGCGACGCCAACCGGTGGTCCGGGGTGGCGGCGAAGTAGGTTCGTCCCCAACGGTTGCAGGGGCTGCCGGCGGGTCCGGTTGGGCGATGGGCTCGATTTTGCCTGGGTCGCCGGTAGTGTGTTCGCGCCGCATTTTGAGAAGCGCTTCCCGGCAGCGGAAATAGGTTCGCTCGAAACGCTGGGCCATGCGGTTGAGGTTCTCGGGGGCGGGCGTAGCCGACAACCGCTGGATGGCAAGGGCTTCCAGGGTGATGGCGTCCATGGCCTCGAACTCGCTGGGGGCATCGCGGAGAGCGCGAGACATCTCGAGGCTGAGGAGGCCTTTTTCGTGACGCTCGGCGCGGCGCAGGCGCCAACGGGCGTTTACCATATCGATGACGAGTTCATGCTCCTCGATATTCGTGGGGGCATAGGTATCGAGGAACTCCCGTTGGAGCGCATCGTATTCGGACCGCTTCTCGGTGGCGAGCACGATGTCGCGGGGGTAGAGTCCGTGCTGGAGGGAATTGGCGGACGACTTCTTCTTGCCGGATTCGGTTTTGGGGCCGTTGGATTTGGCGCCGTTGGCGGGGGAGGTCCCGGTGCGACGGTCGTGGGGCTTGGGGTTGGCGGCGGGGCCGGCCGGGTGCATCGTTTCGTTGTGTTCCATAGAACCGAGAATGGCGGGGGCGTCGCGGGTGGAATAGGGATGTTGTTGATTGGATTGGGGGGAATGGATTGAACTGGGTGAAAACGCTGCACAAAATCCGACACCCCTGCATGGCTAGCCTGATGATTCGCGGGATGGTTATGTTTCGCGCAGAGCGCAGAGAGGACGTTTTTCCGCGCGCAAAGGTGTAGGCGAAAGCACCCGCGCCCTTTGCGGTCGCGGCTCCGTAGCGGAATCAGCGGTTTATGCTAACAGAGCCGCGGTGCGCGGGGAAGGCAGCGATTACTCGCCCCGGTACGAGGGCGGCAATGGATTGCGGACCTGGAAGCCTCGCTGGTGCCAGTAGGGGTACGCCACGGACGCCGTGCTGGCCGCATCGAGCTTGGCCACCTGCTCCGGCGTCAACCGGAAACTCGCCGCAGCCAGGTTATCGCGCAACTGCTGCTCATTTCTCGCCCCAATGATGACCGTCGCCACGGTAGGCTTGCAAAGCAGCCAGCCCAGCGCCACCTGCGGGACGGTCCGCCCGATCTCTCCCGCCACCTCCTCCAGCGCATCCACGACCCGGTATAAATACTCGTCCGGGACCCGCGGACCGGAATCCGCCGTCTCATGGAGCCGGCTCACGGGGGGCAATGGCTGCCCGCGCCGGATCTTGCCCGTCAGCCGCCCCCACCCCAGCGGACTCCATACCAGTGCGCCGACGCCTTCGCTCAGGCCCTGTGGCATCAACTCCCATTCGTAATCCCGCCCGACCAGCGAGTAGTAAACCTGGTGTCCCACGTAGCGCGCCCAGCCGTATCGGTCGCTCACTCCCAACGATTTCTGTAGATGCCAGCCGGAAAAGTTGGAGGCCGCGATGTAGCGGATCTTGCCCTGCCGTACGGCGTAGTCCAGCGTGGAGAGGGTCTCTTCCACGGGGGTCAGAGCGTCGAACCCATGCATGTGGTAGACGTCGATGTAATCCGTACCCAGACGCCGCAGGCTGCCCTCGATCTGGCGGGTCAGATGCTGCCGGGACGAGCCTACCTGGTTCGGCCCCTCGCCAAATGCGAACGTCGCCTTGGTCGAAATCAGCAACTCGTCTCTGCGGAACGCCCGCATTGCTCCGCCCAATACCTCCTCGGAGACTCCCTGCGAGTACACGTCCGCGGTGTCGAAGAAGTTCACCCCGGCCTCCAGGCAGATGCCCAGCAGGCGGGTCGCCTCCTCGACGCCGGTGTCGCCCCAGGCCCGGAAGAACTCCGTCGTTCCTCCGAAGGTGGCCGTTCCTAAACACAACACCGGCACCTGTAGGCCGCTTTTTCCCAACTGTCGAAATTCCATAGCTCCTCTATTGTCCACCGGCACCGCGTGGTCCAAGAAAGAACATGCACTTTCCTTCACAATGAAGGCTGATGCCCATGTTCCTCGCTATCGACACACCGCCCATCAGTGGCCATCCCAAGCAAGGCTACTGGCTCGACTTCGAAGACCCCGGCCCCCTCCCCCACCACTTCTGTGGCACCTGCCCCATCCCCGCCGACCCTTGCCTGAACTGCGAGAAGCCTCTGCTGCATTTTCTGTCGCTGGACACCCATGATCCGCGCCTGGAACTCGACGGCGCCCCACACCGCTACCTGCCGCTGCTCTTCTGCTGGACCTGCGAACCGGCCTCGGCGTTCGTGTACCGCATCGGGGAGTCCCGCGTGTCTCTCCTCGATTCCCCCCTGGGCGGCCGCAGGGACGGCTGGCCTTACGGCGACTACCCGGAAGCGTTCCCCAGCCATCTGGTGGGCCTGACGCCGGTGCCATCGGAGTATCGGGAACTCATCCGCCAAGTCGTCCACGCGGGCGTTATCCCGTCCGCCGACCAACGACATGTCTACGACGCCAAAACACCAGATTGGAGGCGACGCGTTCCTCTGGCAGCCCCTCGATGAGACGCTCCAGTGCCCGTCCGGCGGCGGCGGTATGCCGTTCCTCGCAACTATTTGTGACAACGCCGCCGGTCCGGATACCAGTAACCACCGGTACAGCCCGGCCTTCGCCGGCAACCGCGGCGTACAGATCGTCTATCAGTTCTGCCGCGAATGCTGGGTGATCGCCGGGTACCAGATTTGCGATTGACGCCGCAGTGCGGCATCTGGCCAAACCGTCGGTGGTAGTCTATTGTTGCTTGATCGGGCTTGGAGTCGTTAAAGCGCCGGCGATTCCGTCGGCGTACCGGATCTTGGCCTCATTCCACTTATAGGCTGAGGCCATGGCCTCATCATTAACGCAAAGACGTTCGGACGCTCCAAAGCCGGCTAACTGAAGCGCACGTCATCCTGACGACTACGCAGCTTCCAGAGGGCCGCGCAGGGAGTTGCCGGGAGGCAGTGGATACGCCACTGGCCATTGCTGATGGGCTGGAAGCGAAGGAACCATAGCGAGGCAATCCGGTGGTAGCGCTGGGACGGGCCGGCGGCAAGAAGACCGCCCAGCGGGGGGATACTTCAAGCAGATTGCGGCCATGCGGAAGACCAGGGCTGGCGGCAAGGCCACGCAAGAGCGCCAGTACTCTTTAGGATTCACCAGGCGTGGCGGCTGCCGCGGAGTCATTCTGCTTTTCTGCATCCACGGGCGCGGCCATCGCGACAACATTCCGGAACAGTTCGGTCTGCACGGGTGGCGGTAAAGGTAAGTCTTCTAGACCGATTGCTTCCAGTCCGTTCCGTTTTTGCGAAAGCTCGCTGTTTCTCATCCGCGATCCAGAACGACTGGGCCGCTGATATCCTTCATCGTTCACCGTTGCGGATTTTGGCAATAACCTCAAGCGGATTATCGCTGGATGTCTTCCATGCGGCGGGGATGCTTCTCAAGCGAGCCAGCGTCGCCCTAAGATCCTCGTCATTCAGAGGAACGAAGTCTCCAATGCGAAAGCTTTCGAGATCCCAGCCTCCACCGTCTTGGCGCACCCAACGGCCAGATCCCTCCACACGGATGGGGCCACCCAAGTAATAGCGGCTGAGTTCCTTAGATTTATCTTTTCTGGCCTCGCACATGTAAACGGTGCCATCTAAATCCTCCAGGTGGACAGGTACCCATTCCCCGGCCCCACCCATCCTGGTCACAATCCCTTGAAGGTGCCCGTACCGAGCTACGCTGGGGTACGCAACGCCGGTCCTGTTGATTCTGAATTCCAGCAACTTAGCATCCGCGGTTTTTAGGCTGGCTATGCGCGCGTTATCGCGTCGCAGCCGTCTCTCAATTCGGTCGTACGCCTGCCGAATGCCGGCAGGCGCATCAGGCTGCTTGGCGCGAGCCGCCCGCTCGCGAACAGTGGGAAAAGATTCGTTGGCTACCCTATGAACGATGGACGTGCTGCCTTTGCGAAGCCGGACGAAGTGAACTGCGTGCTCCTCGCCTAACAGGCTAGACAAGTCGGCCATGTAAGCAGCTAGCCGAGACATAGGGATGGTGTCCGGCTCGTATGCGCCAATGTGAAACTCCAGTTCCGGTCGCCCGTGGTTTAGCCGATGACTTATCGCCCCACCTCTCCCAAGTCCACCCGGAACAGATCCCCCACCGTCAAATCCAGTTGGGTATACAGGACGGTCTTCCCGTCGGGCGACGCCGCCGCCCCGCGCGGCCCGTTGAAAACGCTCTTCGGCGCCGGACCCAGCTTCGTGATTCCGCCACTTAGGCCCAGCTTCACAAACGCCGCATCCGCGCCCGAAGCGAGGAAGAACAGGTTGTTCCCGCGCAGGTCCCAGAAACGGTATCGCAGGTTCTCCGTACCCGCCACGCGCTGGGCGGCCCCACCGGCCACAGGGCTCCGCCAGATGCCGAATGCCCGGTCCCGCGGGCGCGAGTAATAGAGCCAGTTTCCATCGCCGCTCTCGAGAATGTCGAACATCTCCGATGCCGATACCCGCACCGCGGTGCCTCCCTCCACCGGAATCTTCCAGGTCTCGCGGAGGCTACCGGGCTCTTCGGTGTAGTAGACCCATCTTCCGTCGCGCGACCAACCTGGAACCAGCCGCTCCCGGGTGTCGTCCGTGAGCCGCCGGGGCACGCCGCCCTCGGCCGGAATCACATAGATGTTCGTGTAGCGCGTCTTTTTTGTCTCGCCCGGCAGGCGCACGCCGAATCCATCGAAGGCGATCCAGCGCCCGTCCGGCGACCATCGCCCGCTGCCTACGTGCGCCTTCAGCCGCGTGAGTTGCCGCACCCCTTGTCCCTGGCTGTCGCCCTGATACAAGTCATAGCGGCCCGAGCGATTCGAGCGGAACAGGATCGACTTCCCATCCGGCGCGTACTCCGGCTCGCTATCTTCCCCGCTGGATGCCAGAAACTTCGACGCCTTCCCGCTGGCCACATCCAGCCGCCAGATGTTGGTATCGCGGGAACTCCTGCCGAATACCGCCCGCTTGCCCACCACGTCCAGTTCGTTCATCCCGCCCTCCAGCAGCGGCGTGCGCTCCCCGTTTTCCCCTAGCAACGTAATGCCGCCCTCGCCGCTGAAAAGCAGTTTCCCGTCTCCGAACCACGCCAGGGAGGAGACGGCTTCCTCGATGGGGCTGCACGCCTCCCTTCCGCCCGTTAACCGCATGCGGCAGATCGCCGCCTCCCCCCGCCCGGTTCGCAGAAACGCCAGCCATTGCCCATCGGCGGAGATCGCCGGGCGGGAATCGTGGGCATCGGGTGCCGACGTCAACACTCGCTTCGACCCATCGAGAAACAAACGCACCAGCGGACGGCCCTCCGGCCCGGCGTCCCGGGTCACCAGCGACCCCGAATCCGGCCACCAGGCCAAGCCCCGGTATCCCTGGTGATCGACAACATGCCCGACCCGCCGTTCTTCCCCGCCCGCCGCCGGACGCAGCAGTACGTCCGCGTCGCCCCCATCGTCGGCTCGCCGCACATAGGCTATCCATTTGCCGTCCGGAGACCAGGCCGGTGTCCCATGCTCGCGGGAATCCGTTGTCAGCCGGCGCGGGTCCTCCCCGTCCACGTGCTTCACATAGATGGACTGATTCGCATCATCGAGCCCGGTCCATACGAACGCCACCTGGGTCCCATCCGGTGACAGGGCCGGCTGCGACTCGACGCCCGCGTAGTTGGTCACGGGCACCGCCGCTTCCGCTGTGAGCCGCGGCGCCGGCCCGCTCCCCATCCAGAACCAGGCTCCCGTTGCCACCGCCAGCACCGCAGCGGCTACCGCCATCCACGGCGACGCGCGGTTCGGCCGCGACCCGCTGGCCATCGCTTCCAGGCGGTCAGCCACCTCCGCCGCCCCTGGCCGCTTCGCGGCGTCTTTATCGAGCATCGCTTGCAGCAGCGGTGCCAGACGCCGGTCCGCGTTCTTCGCCGTCTCCGGCACCACCACCGCGCGCTCATTGATGGCGCGCGTCGTCGCCGAAATGCTCGCCTCTAGAAAGGGATGCCGCCCCGCGGCCAATTCCAGCAGCACGACGCCCAACGAAAACACGTCTGTGGCCGGTGTCAACCGCGCTCCCCGTGTCTGCTCCGGCGACATGTACCCGAGGGATCCTAACGGCACCGAATCCCACTCCGGCTGCGCCCCGTCTTTTTGCGCCAGTCCGAAATCCAGGATTTTGATATACCCGTCGGGGCGCACCATGACGTTCTCCGGCTTGATATCCCCATGGATGATTCCGGAGGCATGGGAAGCTGCCAGTCCGCGGGCAATCTGCGCACACCACACCGCGATCTGGGGTAACGCGTGGGGCTGCCCGCAGGATTCCCGCAACGAGCGGCCTTCCACGAGTTCGGTAACCAGCGCGACCCCGGCCTCCGACCGCAACACCTCGTACACCGTCACCAGGTTCGGATGGTTCAGCGCCGAAGCCGCCTGTGCCTCATACACCAGGCGGTCCACCGCCACGCCAACGCGCCGCGCCTTCGTCGAGACAAACTTCAGCGCCACCAGACGCCCCAGTTCGTTGTCGCGAGCCGAGTACACCACCCCCATCCCGCCTTGCCCGAGTGACTCCACCAGCGTGTACCGCCCGTACGTCCGCCCCGGCGCGGGCCCCTCCTCTACGGTTTCCGGCTCATCCCCGGCCAGCAACTCGAGTACTTGCGCCCGCACCGCCACCGGCGCATCGTAGGTCTCGACAAAGTGCCGCCGTTCCCCAGCCGCCAGTTCTCTGGCCGCCTCGAAGACTCGCAATGCCAGTGCCCACTCCGCCTCCGTCATGCCTCCGCCGGACCGAGCTCCTTCGCCAGCCATTGGCGGGCAAACGACCATAGCGTGCCTACCGAGCGCGTGGAGCAGCCTAGCTGCGCCGCGATCTCCTCCTGGGAACTGCCCTGGAACACGCGCATCTCGACCACGGTCCGCAGGCGCGGATCAACCCGTTCGATGCGTTCGAGCATCGACTCCACCAGCGCCGCGCTCTCCCCCTGTCCGCCGGCCGCCACCTCCACCAGCGCCTCTTCGCCTTCGTGCCGCGCCCTCTGCCGCAGCGGCCGGCTATGCAGAATCAACAGCCGCTTCATCAGAAAGCCCGCCAGTCCGAGAAACGCTTTTCGCCGCTCTTCGTCCGCCTCCCCCTGGTCGAATGCGCGGTTTTTCAGCAGCTCGATGTACAACTCGTTCACCAGCAGGGTGGGCTGCCAGGAATGCCCGCTCCCTTCGCGCCGCATTCTTGCCACGGCGAGCCGACGCAGTTCCGGGTAGAGCAGCTCAAACAACTCGTCCGTGTTTGCCTTTTTTCCCTGCCGGACGCCGTCGATGAGGCAACCCAGCTCAGAGGTTTTCTGTTGCATCGCGATTCCTTGGGGGGACTCCGCCTTCCCTAAAAAAATCTCGCCGCTCGCTTCCGTTTTTTGTAGCTGCTCTCACTTTACCAGCCAGGAACCCACCTGCCGGGTGTCTGTATGACAATCCTCGTTTCTTGCTGCCTTATCTGCGTCCATCCTCCAGGCCGATAGCGTCAGCGCACCTGGCTACTTCGCCGCGAATGGGGTGGCGTTCTCCCCCGGCACCATCGACAACAGCAGCCTCCTCATTACCTTCATCGGCGATGCGCTCTCCGGACTTGATGCCATGGCCGATTCCGGCCCCTTGTTTTCGCGTCCATTTCCCCGCTCTCGCCCCCGGATCCGGCAATGTCGAAATCGACCCGCTTAGCGTGATCCTCCAGGACCCCTCGTTCGCCAGCCTTACCTTCGCTTCGGAAACCGCACTGGTTGGAGTCGCTCCTGACTCGGGGGCGACCTAGTTCCCGAGCCCAAAAGCGGGATGGCTCCAAGGCTGCTAAGCTCTGCTCTATGCAGCCGGAAATCCACATCGCGCGTCTGACGGGAAACGAGATCGAACGGGCGCGCGAATTGTTTCTGATGGTCGCGGAGGTATTCGAAACAGAGCGGAAGCCTCTGTCTGACGCATATTTGGCGCGGCTGCTGGCTCGCCCTGAGTTCTGGGCGTTTGCTGCGTCGCTGGACGGGCGTATGATCGGCGGCCTCACCGCGCACACCTTGCCGCTGACGCGGTTGGAGGAATGGGAGATCTTTCTGTACGACATCGCGGTGATGCCGGAGTACCAGCGCCGGGGTGTGGGAAGGCGGCTGGTGGAAGCGCTGCGGGAGCAGGCGGCCGCGGAGGGTATTACGACCGTCTGGGTTCCGGCGGACAACGAAGATACTCACGCACTCGACTTCTATCAGGCGTTGGGCGGGGAAGCGGCTCCGGTGACGATCTTCACGTTCTCCCCGGACGCCTGAACGCAGGCCGCTTGGTATGCTGCAAAGGTTGCTATGCCAGCCTCAACGCGTCGTGGATTTCTTCAACTGTGCGGCAATGCCGCCGCGATGGCACAATCTCCAGGGCGGCGGCCGCCGAACTTCGTCATCCTGTTCGCGGATGACATGGGGTATGGGGACCTGGCCTGTTACGGCCATCCGAACCTGCGAACGCCGAACATCGACCGCATGGCGGCGGAGGGCACGAGGTTCACGAACTGGTATGCGGCCGCGCCGGTGTGTACGCCTTCGCGAGTAGGGTTATTGACGGGGCGGAATCCGATTCGCGCCGGACAGCCGAACAACACCGGGCCGGATACGAACGGCGGGCTGCGGCTGAGCGAGATTCTGCTGCCGCAGGTGTTGAAGAAGCGCGGGTACCGGACGATGGCGATCGGCAAGTGGCACCTGGGCTATAAGCCGGCGGCGCATCTGCCCACGTCACGCGGCTTCGACCAATACTTCGGACTGCCTTATAGCAACGACATGATTCCGCCGTGGGTAAAGACGAATCAGCCGCTGCATCTGTACCGGAACGACGAGCCGATCGAGACGATGGGCGAGCAGGGGATGCTGACGGAGCGCTATACAAACGAGGCGTTGCGGTTCATCCGGGAGTCCGGGAGCAATCCGTTCTTCTTGTACCTGCCCTACGCAATGCCGCATTTGCCGATTAGCGCGTCGTCGCGGTTTAGCGGAAAGTCGCGGGCGGGCTTGTATGGGGATGTGATTGAGGCGCTGGATTGGTCGGCGGGCGAGATCCTGCGCACGCTGAAAGAAACGGGGCAGGACGCGAACACGATGGTGGTGTTTACGACGGACAACGGGCCGTGGCATAACCTGCCGCCGCGGATGCTGGCGAAGGGGGTGGAGCCGTGGCATACGGGGTCGAAGGGATTGCTGCGCGGGGCGAAGGGGACCAGTTACGAAGGCGGGTCGCGGGTGCCGGGGATTGTGCGCTGGCCGGGAGTGGTGAAGGCGGGGCAGGTGTCGATGGACATGGCCTCGACGCTGGATCTGTTTCCGACGGTGGTGAAGGCGGCCGGTGGGGAGATGCCTTCGGATCGGGTTTACGACGGGTATGACCTGATGCCGGTGTTGCGGGATGGGTCGGCCTCGGGGAGAACGAGGTTCTTCTATGTGCGGGGGAAGTTATTGGAGGCGGTACGGGAAGGGCCTTGGAAGTATCGCTTCGCGCGCGGGGCGAGCGACGCGGGGTTAAGCAAGGAACCGCCGGTGCCGGAGTTGTATCACCTGGATTGGGATCCGGCGGAGATGTACAACGTGTATGAACGGAACAAGGGGATTGGGGAGAGGCTGGCGGGGCTGTTGAAGGAGTATGCGGGGGAGGTGGGGGGGGGAGTTATCGAGTTAGCGGCGGGCGCGACGTGGACGTCGCGCGCAGGCCTGGAGGCCTGCCTTACTTCAGAGGTGTAGGGCGGCTTGGGCTAGGATGAGGAGCTTTTCGGCTTTGGCCAGGGAGATACGTTCGCGGAGTACTTCGTAATCGCGGGCGATCAGGCGGTCTAACAGCTTGGAGTAGGTTTTGATGAGGGCTTTTAACATCGGGCGGCCGCTGGGGTTCACCATTTGGATGAGCGGCATGGCGTCGCGGTAGTAGCCCCTGGCGCGCTCGGCTTCCAGCATGAGCACCTTGCGCAAGGCGGGGGACACCTCGTCTTTCCCAAGATCGTTCGGGGCCACGTTATGGCGCCGGAGATCCTCCTGGGGAAGGTAGACGCGGTCACGGTCGTAATCTTCACGGACGTCGCGAAGGATATTGGTAAGTTGAAACGCGACGCCGCATTTTTCGGCGAGTTTGGGGGCCTGCGGATCCGTGAAGCCCAGGACGTGGATGATGGTGAGGCCGACAACCGACGCAACGCGGTAGCAGTAGGCGTAGAGTTCGTCGAAGGTCTCCAGAGAATGAAAGCTGATGTCGCTCTGGACGCCGTCGATCATTTGGTGGAAGTATTGGCGCGGGATGCTATAGCGATGCACGCTGTCGGCGAACGCCAACCACAGCGGATGATCCGGGGCATGGCCATCGAGCGCGGCATCGAGGTCCGCGCGGAACTGGGTGAAGAGCTCCGTAGTTTTTACGCCGGGGTCGTCACTCAAATCATCGGCGAGGCGATTGAAGGCATAGATGGCGCACATTGCATCGCGCCGCGGCTTGTCGAGCAGCAGGAAGGAATAGTAGAAGTTCTTGGCCTGCGTGCGGGCCACGTTGCGGCACCAGGCGTAGGAAGACTCCCGCGTTTGGCTCATGCGGCGTTCGTCAAGGCCACGCGCAGCAGGGTGCTGACCAGCAGCCGCACGCGTTCGGACTTGCCGATGACGGGGCGCTGGGCAAGAACGTTGTAGTCGAGTTGCTCGATCTTATCGAGGATCTTCATGCCGCCGCGGCTGAAGAGAGCGATATCGACCGCGAGGCGGCGATCCAATTTGGCGCAGAGGGGTAGGCCGGTTTCGAAGAGTTCGCGCGCCTTGGCGACCACCTCCACCATGACACGGCGGAACTCGGGAGTGTAGCGGCGAGCGTAGAGTTCGGCGACGGTATAGCGGTGCAGCGCCATGATATCCAGCGGGATATAGACGCGGTCCTTCCGCAGATCGACCGTGACGTCCTGCCAGAAGTTCGCGAGCTGGAGGGCGGTACAGGTGGCATCGCTCAGGCGCTGGCGTTCGGCATCGCGATAGCCGCAAAGATACAGCACAAGCCGCCCGACGGGATTGGCGGAGTTGCGGCAGTAGCCGAACAGGTGATCCCAATCGCGGTAGCGGGTGACCGTCTGGTCCTGGATAAAGGCGGTGATCAGATCGTCAAACGGCTGGATGGGGAGGTCGTGGCGTTTCGCGGTCTCTTGAAGGGCGACGAAGACGGGGTGGCGGGCCTCGCCGCCGTACATGGCGTGGAGTTCCGCGCGCCACCAGTCGAGCAGGCGAAGGCTTTCGGCGACATCCCCGATCTCATCGCCCAGGTCGTCGGCCCAGCGGCAGAAGGAGTAGACGTTGAAGAAATCCTGGTGCAGCCGCTTGGGGAGGAGGAAGCTGACAACGTGGAAGTTTTCGTAGTGGTGGTTGGCGAGCCAGCGGGTGTAGGCCAGCGAGTCGGGCACACTCCAGACCCACTGGTCCGAGCCGGCGGCAGACACGAAATCCTTCGGGGGCAGCAGCCGCTTGCCGATAAGCTGGGAATGACCCACTAGGGAATGATAGCCGTTTTGAGATGGCCGTTGTGGCTCATCAGGTGCCGCATGACTTCGAGCAGGTTGGTGAGCGGCTCCTCGCGATTCACGAAGTCGCGGGCGGTGACATAACCGCGGCTGACCACGTCGAGCGCCTTGCGGATGAAGCCCGGCGTGTGATGGAAACTGGCCTTACAGGTGATCTCGTTGTAGTGCAGCAGGGTGGTGTCGAGATTCACGGGGGCGTTGGACGGGCAGCCGCCAAAGAAGTTTACCAGGCCGCCGCGGCGCACCATGCGGACGGCGAGTTGCCAGGTGTCGGGCGTTCCGACGGCTTCAATGGCGATGTCGACACCCCGGCCGCCAGTCAGGTCGCGGACGGCTTCGGCATGGTCGATGGAGTCGGAGGTGTTGAGCACTTCCGCGGCGCCCATGCGCACGGCGCGGTCCAACTGGGATTGGCGGCGGCCGAGCGCAATGACGCGCTTGCCCATCACCTTCGCCAGGCGGACGAACATCAAACCAATGGGTCCAAGGCCGATAACGGCGACGGTCTCGGCGCGGTTGGGATCGCAATCGTCGAGGCCGCGCATGACGCAGGCGAGCGGCTCGATAAGGGCGGCGTCCTGGTAGGTGAGGTGCTCGGGGATGGGGTAGAGGTTCTTGCGGACGATACGGCCGGGGATGCGGATGTACTCGGCGTAGGCCCCGTTATTGAAGAGCAGGTCTTCGCAGAGATTTTCGCGGTCGCGCTGGCAATAGAAGCAACGGCCGCAAGGGGCGGAGTTAGCGGAAACGACGCGCTGGCCGACTTTAACATCTCGAACGGAGGAGCCAACGGAGACAACGTCGCCGGCCAATTCGTGGCCGAACAGGGCGGGCGGAACGATCATACGGGCGTGATAGCCGCGCTTGAAGACCTTGACATCGGTACCGCAGGTGAGAGCGGCGCGCACCCGGACCAGGACGTCATCCGGACCAATTTCGGGAACGGCGACCGTCTCGATCTGCACGCTCTCCTTGCCGTACAGCACGGCCGCTGTCATTTCATTTTTCACTTTGTCGTCCTCTGGGGCTGAACAATAATTTTCAACGATTTGCCGTCCGGATGCAAAGCGAGGTCGATGCCGGAGCGGATGTCGTCTAGGGGAAGGCGGTGAGAAATCAACTCCTCCACGGGCAGGTCGCCGCTGAAGACAAGCCGTGCGGATTCGGCTTGCAAGTCCACGTCCGCGCTGTAGGCACCAAAGAGCATCCTCTCATCCATACAGATAGCGGCGCCTGACACGTCGATGCGTTCTTTATGCGAAGTCTGCGCAAAAAGGAGGATGCGAGCCCCGGGGCGGGAAGCGGCAACGGCCTGTTCCACAATGCCAGGAGCCGAAGCACAGACGAAGACGACGTCGGCGCCGCGCCCTTCGGTACGAGCGCGGGCGGCGGCGGATAGGTCTTCGGTGAGCGGGTCCAGCGCCTGTTGGGCTCCGAAACGCAGGGACAGCTCTCGCCGGCTCTCCATCGGATCGGTGGCGATCATGCGAATGCCTTTGTGCCTCAATAACATTGTAAACAAAAGCCCGATGGGGCCCTGCCCGAGCACTACGGCGAGTTCATCCGCCTGCGGGGCTGCCAGTTCGACGGCCTTGTGGCAGGTGTTCACGGGTTCGACAAAGCAAGCCACGTCGAACGATACGCCGTCAGGGATCTTTTCCACGCCGCGGCGGACGATCCAGTCCATCACACGGATGTATTGGGCGAAACCGCCCCCGGCGGGCTCGAAGCCGGCCGTAATACCCACCTTCTTATACACGGCGCATTGGGCGTAGAGGCGCTTGGAGCAGTAGAAGCACGTGCCGCAGGGGATGTGGTGGAAGGCGATGACGCGATCACCAGGCTGGAACTGCGTGACGCCAGCACCCACGGCCGCCACGGTACCGGCGGTTTCGTGGCCGAAGATGCGCGGCGGGGGCAGCAGGTTGTACTGGACTTTCTTTAGATCGGTGTGGCAGATGCCACAGCTTTCCACCCGAATGAGGAGTTCACCGGGCCCGATTTGCGGGGTGGGAATCGCTTCCACCGCCACTACACTATCGCCCTGATATACGGCCGCGCGCATGTGTGCCGGCGCATGGGGCTCAGATATCGCAGGTTGCAAAGAACTCTCCTAATTTGGATGACGCCAATTTGCAGTTCCGCTGCAAACGGATCAACGCCCGGAACTTCCAGGGTCGCACAATCGCGGCCAGGGCGATGGCGGTGCGGTCGAAGCGCCCGTCGGGCTTCCGGTAGTGATTGAAATCGAAGGGCAGCGGTTCGGCTGCGGTATCGCTGACAACGCGGAGCGCGCCGCAGGGCAGATGGCGGCGCGCGGCCTCGCGGGCCACGCCGGCGTACTCCATCTCGACTGCGGACTTGCCGTGGGTTTGCCGCAGTTCGGCTTTTTGGCGGGCGGTGACGGCGACGCGGTCCTCGCTATGCAGTTGGGCGGGATCGGTGACCATGTCGCCGACGGACAGAGCGGGATCGAGCGCGCCGCAGAAGCCGGTACTGACGATATGGGTGACCGGGGCGCGATCGCACGCGGTTTGGACGGCATGGGCGGCGAGTTTCGGACCGGGGCCGTTGGCGACCGCGACGACCCGCCGGCCGCGATGCGTGCCTTCGACGGCATAGTCGAGCCGCCAATCCAGCGGGCGCACGGCGGCCAGACGGCTGACGATGCCCTCCAGTTCGATTTGTTCGGCGGCCACCAGTAGCAAGCAGGACACCTCTAGACGTACCCGTTGGAGCGGAACCAATCGATGGCCCGCTGGAGGGCGGCATCCACGGGTCCGGCCTCAAAGCCGAGCTCGCGCCTGGCCTTTTCCGTGGTGACAAACATCTTTTTGCGAGCCATGCGGACGCCATCGAGGGGCGCCCGCGGTTCCCGGCCCGAAACATTGGCCCAGGCGGTACTGAAGACGCCGGCCGTAAAGGCAACGGCGTAAGGAATGCGAATGGTGGGCGCGGGCAAGCCACTCAGGCGGGAGAGGCGCTCGAAGATCCGTTGCAGCGTAAGGTTCTCGCCACCGAGGATGTAGCGTTCGCCAGCCCGGCCCTTCTCGGCGGCAAGCAGGTGGCCGCGGGCGGTATCGCGCACGTCGATGAGGTTGAGCCCGGTGTCGACGTAGGCGGGCATCTGGCGTTTGAGGAAGTCGACGACGATCTTGCCGGTGGGGGTAGGCTTAACGTCGCGGTCGCCGATGGGGGCGGTGGGGTTGACGATGATGACGGGATAGCCCTCGCGGGCCTGCGCCAGCGCCACCTGTTCGGCGAGAAACTTGGAGCGCTTGTAGGCGCCTTTCATGTCACCGATGGTGACAGGCTTATCCTCGTCACCAAGGCTGCCCGGCGGGATGCCGATGCACCCGACGGTACTGGTGTAGACGAAGGGCTCGATCTTGGCTTTGCGGGCGGCGTCCAGCAGGTGGCGGGTGCCCTCTACATTGGATTGATAAAGTTCGGCGGGGTTCTTCGCCCAGAGGCGGTAATCGGCGGCGACGTGATAGACGGCGGAGCAGCCGGATACGGCGCGTTCGAGAGAGGCGGGGTCGCGCAGGTCACCCGTAACAGGTTCGGCGTCGAGTTCGCGGACGCGGCTTTGCGGGCGCACGAGCACACGGACGCGCGCTCCTCGCCGTGCAAGTTGATCGGCCACATGCCACCCCAAGAATCCCGTTGCCCCCGTTACCAGAACCGGCTTCACCCTAGCGGACCAGCCACGTCAACAGGCGGATCGGATCGGAGGCCTTGGAGTTAATGCCAAAGGCCGCCGAGGGTTCGAAACCGCAATGCATCATACAGTGTTCACAACGCGGATCGTTGCCCGGGCCGTAGTGATCCCAGGCGGTACGCGTCATGTATTCTTCGAAGGTTTTGTGGTGCGCGTCGGTGATGAGGTAGCAGGGGCCCTTCCAGCCTTTGACGTTGTAGGTGGGGTTGCCCCAGGCGGTACACGGCAGGTCGCGCTTGCCCTGCAGGAAATCCATGTAGACCGGCGTGGTTTGCAGCGGGTACTTCTTGGCCAGGCGGTCGATGTCCTTGAACTTTTCGTAGACGCGTTCGCGGGTAAGGAAGATTTCGCGCTGGTCGACGGCGGAGTAACCATACGCCGGCGAGATGGTGTGGCCATCGACGTTGAACTGCTTCAGATATTCGAACAGTTCTTCGATCTCATTCATGTCGGTTTCGACATAGACGGTGGTGTTGGTAACCACTTTGAAGCCGGCGGCCTTGGCGGCTTGGATGCCCTTGATGGCTTCCTGAAAGACACCCTCGCGCTCCACGGCGATGTCGTGATTCTTCTCCATGCCATCCAGGTGGACGTTGAAGAAGAACAGATCATGGGGCGTGAAATCCTTGAGCTTGCGCACCATGAACATGCCGTTGGTGCAGAGATAGCAGCTATGGCCGCGATCAAGGATGCCCTTGGTGAGCGCGCCGATTTCGGGATAAAGTAGCGGTTCTCCCCCGCAGATGGTGACCATCGGGGCGCCGCATTCGTCCACGGCGTGGAGGCACTGCTCGACGCTGAGCTTCTGGGTGATGGTGGACTCGTACTCGCGGATGCGCCCGCAACCGGTGCAGGTGAGATTGCAGGTGTGCAGCGGTTCCAGCATGAGCACCAGCGGGAAGCGCTTACCGATCATGGGATGAGGCGCGCGCTTTTCCGCCGTCTGCGTGGTGTAGATGATTTTGAAGGGATTGGACGCGTCGTTGAGAACCGGCTTGTTGACCTGCCATTCCGGACGCGGCCGCATCTTGTTCTTCATGATGTAGCCGGCCATCCCGGCCGTCATCGACAAAGGAAATTTCATTTCAAGTCTTCCTTACTGCCCGGTCTTGCCATTGAGAAAAGTTGCCAGCGCGAGCGTGGGGAACGAATCGCGGTAGAGGTGGTAGTTCAAGTAGAACACCTTGGGAAATCCGGTACCGGTGGATAGCTGCTCGTTCCAGGTGCCGTCGGGGCGTTGCGTATCGGCGAGATACTGGATGCCTTTGCGGAGGCTTTCACTCGTCCAATCGCCGCTGGCCAGCAGGCCGAGAATCGCCCAGGCGGTCTGCGAAGGCGAACTGGGCGCCCCCACGAACGTATTCTGGACATAGCTTTCGCAACTCTCACCCCAGCCGCCATCGGGGTTTTGGATGGAACGAAGCCACTCGCCGGCTCGTAAAATGTGGGCTTCGCGATCACTTTCTCCGGCGGCGCGGAGGCCGCGGAGGGCGAGGAAGGTGCCGTAGATGTAATCGACGCCCCAGCGGCCGTACCAACTGCCGTCGGCTTCCTGGGAACGGTGGAGAAAGGCGGCGCCGCGGCGCATGGCGTCGTGACTGGGTGGGATGCCGTGAGCGGCCAGCGCCTCCATAACGCGCCCGGTGATATCGGGGCAGGTGGGGTCGAGCATGGCGTTGTGGTCGGCGAACGGGACCCAGGCCAGCGGCTCCCAGTTGTTGTCTACATCGAAGGCCGCCCAGCCGCCGTCTTTGGACTGCATGGCAAGGGTCCACTGGATGGCGCGGTCGAGGCAGGCCTGGTAGTGGGGAATGCTGGAGCCGCGGGCGTGGCGCAACGCCAGCAGCACCATCGCGGTGTCGTCGATATCGGGGTAAAACTCGTTGGCGAATTCGAAGTACCAGCCGGAGGGTTCGACGTTGGGGCGCTTGACGGACCAATCGCCTTTTTTGCGGACTTCCTTGGTCAACAGCCAGTCGGCGGTTTTGCGAAGCTCTTCGCCGCGAACGAGTTGCGATTCGCCCACGGCATACGCGGCGATGGCGGTATCCCAGACCACGGAAAAACAAGGCTGGAAGTAGAAGCCGCGACGGTCGTTCACCAGCAGGCGATCAAATTGCCCGCGGGCTTCGACGTGATGCGGATGATCGCGGGGGATGCTCATGACGTCGAGCGCCATGATAAGGTACTGCATCGGCGGATAGATGGCGGCCAAGCCATCGCTGTCCCGAGTGCGTTCGAGGGACCAGGCCAGAGCCTTATCCATGGCTCGCTTGCGGAGCCCCTTGGGACCCGACCTCTCCCACAGCTTCAGGCCCCTGTCGACCTTATGGAAGAAGCTCTTCCAGGTAAAGAAACCGTCGGAAGGCGAGAAGCCGAAGCTCACGCCGGGTGCATGGATTTCATCGATGTGGAAGCCTTCCGGTACGGGGCGCCGGGGATTGGCGGCATGCACAATCGAGAGGGGGATGACAATCGCGCGGGTCCACGAGGACATCTCGTAGATGAAGTTGCCGAGCAGCATGATCTCCGGGGGGATGGAGGGCGTGTGCTCGCGCGGATAGAGGCCGAAGAGGCTGAGATTGATTTTGACGTAGCTATTGGCGCGCTGGAGGCCGCCGAGGGCCAGGATACGGTCGCGCAGCTTGACCATGCGCGGGTCGGAAGCGGGGATGCCGGCCACTTTGAGGGCGAAATAGGCTTTGCAGGAGGCGCTAATGTCGGAGGGGCCGTGGGCGTAGATATTGAAGCCGCCATCGTCGAGTTGGCGGTTTAGAATCGACTGGACGGCCTTATCAACGAGCGGACGGGTAGGCGGATTCCACTGCTTGCCCTCGGGGGCGTACACCCAGAGTTGCAGTAGGATATAGTCGGACTCGAGAGTAGTGTCGGCGGTAAGATCCGCCCACCAATAGCCGTCGTGGCTGCGCCGGGACATCAGGGAGTCCACGGCGCGACGTGCCGTTTGCGTGGCGACTCCTTGCAGTTCGCCGGTCAGTTGCAGACTAGGACTCATAGAGAGATTTGCGTGAACCGGCCTACCTGCGACTGTAATTCCGCCGGCAGGGAGAAGCGGACATCTTCTTCCTTTATCTCTACTTCCTGTACGGAGCCAAAGGCATAACGGTTCTGGAGGAACTCAATAAGATTTTGGACGAGGTGCTCGGGGGCGCTGGCGCCGGCGGTGACGGCGACGGTGTCGACGTTGTAAAGCCAGGCGGGGTCGAGCTCCGATTCATCGTCAATGAGGTAGGAGGGGACCCCGGCATTGCGGCAGACCTCGACCAGGCGGCGGGAATTGGAGCTGTTCTGCGACCCGACCACCAGCAGCAACTGGCACTGGGGCGCAATGGCCTTGACGGCGAGTTGGCGATTCTCCGTGGCGTAGCAGATGTCCTGGGCGGGTGGGGCCTGGATACTGGGGAACCGTTCCTTGAGGCGGGCGATGATGCCGGTGGTTTCGTCGAGACTCAGGGTGGTCTGGGTCAGGTAGCAGACGCGTTCCGGATCGGGAATAGTGAGTTGGTCGACATCGGCTTCGGTCTCGACAAGGATGGTGGAATCGGGAGCCTCGCCGAGGGTTCCGGTGACTTCGTCGTGGTCCTTATGGCCGACCAGGACGATGGTAAAGCCGCGTTTGGCGAAGCGAACGGCTTCGAGGTGAACCTTGGTGACGAGCGGACAGGTGGCGTCGATGACCTTGAGTTGGCGTGCCTGCGCCTGTTTGCGGACGGCCGGCGAGACACCGTGCGCGCTGAAAATGACGCGTCCGCCGGGTGGGACTTCGCTGAGTTCTTCGACGAAGATAGCGCCGTTTTGGCGCAGTTCCTCCACCACGTGGCGGTTGTGAACGATCTCTTTACGCACATAGATTGGCGCGCCATAGAGATCCAACGCAATCTTTACGACATCAATTGCCCGTACGACACCCGCGCAGAAACCACGCGGCGTTAACAGCAGAACCTTCTTGTTGGCACCCACACGGAGCCCCACTGTGGATTGCATAGGAAACCTCTAGTATACCAAGCCATACCAGGATCGACGTATTAGGATCCGGCCACGCGGAGCAGTTGCAGGAGGAGGTAGATGCCCAGCGTGACGGGGATGGCGAGAAGGAGGAGAACGCCGGTAACCACGGAGGCGACGAAGCCCCAATCCTTGGCGGTGTTGCGGCTGCCTGCCATAGCCTCGCGATAGATGGCGAGGTTCTTGGAATTGGCTTTAAAGAGGAAGTCGAAGAGGTCGCCGGCGAAGGGAATCATCCCGATGAGGGAATCGATGGCGACATTGGTCATCATGCGGGCGAGGGCGGCCTGAGGAACGCCGTTACGCGCGGCGTGGGCGACGATATAGGCGGAGATGAGGCCGGAGGCGAGGTCTCCAACGCCGGGCACCAGGCCGAGAACCCCATCCAGCCCGAAGGAGAAGGGGCCGACTTGGATCCAGCGATCCATGAGGCGTTCCAGATCGGCGATGTTGCCGGGGATCCGCGCGTTGGGGCTACCGGGGGGTAGAACTTCCGGCTGATGCACGTGGTCCGGACGCTGTTGGATACGAGTGGGCACGTCCGTGAGACGCGCGACTGCCGGGTCCGGTGACGGAGGAGCAGCGCGGAATGTTAAATTTGCGACGTTTGCTAGAATTCCTTCCCGTTATAGAGCCCGGCGACGTACTTTTCGTAGCCGTTGTACGGCAGCGTCGGCCGGCGTTCCATGGTAGGGATGACCTTTTCGGAAGCCTGCGACCAGCGCGGATGGGCCTTGGTGGGGATAACGTTGGAGTAGAAGCCGTACTCGGAAGACTGGAGTTTGTTCCAGAAGGTGGGTGGTTCCTTGTCGGTGAACTCCATTTTCACGATGGATTTGATGCTCTTGTAGCCATACTTCCAGGGGACGACGAGGCGGATAGGGGCGCCGTTCTGCTTTGGCATCGGTTTGCCGTAGAGGCCGGTGGCGACCAGCGTCAGGTCGTGCATGGCTTCGTCCATGCGGAGGCCTTCGTGGTAGGGCCAGGGATACCAGGGGGTGCGTACCATGCCCGGCATCTCCTTGGGCTTACTGGCGGTGACGAAGCGGATGTACTTGGCGGTGGATTTAGGCTCGACCGCCTTGATGAGATGGGACAGGGGGAAGCCGGTCCAGGGCACGGACATCGACCACGCTTCGACGCAGCGGAAGCGATAGAGGCGTTCTTCCAGCGGATAAGTACGCGTCAACTCATCGACATCGAAGGTTTTCGGCTTGTTCACCATGCCGGTGACTTCGATCTGCCACGGGCTGGTCTGGAACTTGCCAACAAGATCCTTGACGGCCTGCTTGTCGTTGGCGTCGAACTCGTAGAAGTTGTTGTAGCCGGTGGCGGCCCACTCTTCGGTAAGCGGCCGGTCGAGCGTGAACTCGGGATTGCGTTTGGCCGGATAGAGAGATTTGGAGTCGGCGGGTGCGGCCAGCAGGGAGCCGGTAGTCAACATACCCGCCGCTTTTAGAATCTGACGGCGATTCCAGTAAACACCCTCCGGAGTCGCTTCGCGTTCCGGCAATTCCCAGCCTTGAGGAACTTTAATCAGCATAGCCACCTTCCGACGATTGGACGTACCGCGTATCTGTTCCATGCTAGCGCGGGAGGCAGACAGCGGGGTGTCCCGTCTCTATAAGGAGGTACGCGCCGGGTCTATTCCCGGATTCAGAAAATCAGCGGACCGGCAACAGAACGGGGTTGCTCTCTTTGCCGTTGACGCGGATACGGAGGCGGACGCCGCCATCGGCAATGGGTGCATCCGCGGGTAGCAGGAAGCGGACCTGGGCCGTGCCGATCTGGCCAGGCGCGCCGCCGGCGAACTCGGGCGCGATCACCTTATCGCCGATCAGGACTTCGATGGGATCGGCCAAGGCGAATGCGGGTGCCGCGGGCAGCGGGAATCCATCAAGGGCTGGGCGTTCATAGGGTCCAAAGCCAGTGCCGAATAGCGTGACGGAGTCGCCGGGCTTGGCGGGATTGGCGAGGTTGACGGCTTTCCCTTCGGCATCGGAAGCGACGGCGTAGAGGGTAGACTCAACGCGTTGCTGGAAGAGGCCAGGGGCATTGCGGGAAACGCGGAGCGTGGAGAAGACTTCGGGATAGGACTCCCATCGGATCGCGAGTTGATAGGAGCCTTCTTCCAGATCGGACGGTACCTGCAGGTTGATCTGCTCCGGCGAGACGAACAGCAGGGGGAGCAAGCGATTGCCGAGCCGCACGACGACGCCGCCGAGAGTCTGGGCCAGCGGACTGGCGGGGCCGGCAACGTAATCGCCGGCGAGGTTGGCGCCGTAGATGGACGCGATGGAACCAGGTGCCACGCCGGCATCGGGGGTTTCTCCGGCGGCGTTGCGGACACCGGCCTGGTCGGCGAATGGGGCGATATCGAAGAAAGCCCGCACGATACGCGGGACGGTCATGGCGATGTTGCCGGAGCGGAAGGTGCCGGCGAGGTCGCCATCCCAGCGGCGGAAGCGGAAGCCCGGCCTTGTTTCGGCGGTTAAGTTGACGACGGTGTCGGCCTCATAGAAACCATCCGGAGACGGCGGTTCGACACGGAGCAGGCCGCTGTTACCGGGTTCGGCACTGGTGGTGAGCCGGTAGAGGCTGCGGTAGTTGGCGGTAAGCGACGCATCACCCGTAACGGTGAAGAGACGGGAGGCCGTGGAGCCGTCGGACCAGCCGTTGAACTCAAGCCGGGTGGAATCCGACAATGGCAGGCTGGCGGGGGCGATCAGGCGGACCTGGGCCCCTTCGGCGCGAAAGACGGTGCAAGTGCCGCGGCAATCCTCGCCATCCACCTGCATAAGGATGCCCGGGGGATTGGAAGTGAGGGTAACGCGGTTCTGGGCCTCGTAGTTGGCCACCAGACGGAAGCCATTGGCGACGTGCTCCGGCGTGATGGTGATGTCCTGGGTGGCGGGGCCTTCGTTGGACCAGCCCTTAAACACCCAGCGGCGGCCGCGGCTGTCGGTCTGTTCGAGTGGCGCTGCGATGGGGTAAGTCAAGCCCTGACCCCAGACGAAGTTGTAGACAGGCCAGTTGTCCCGGCCTTCGACGCGCAGCTTCAATCCCGCGGGACTGGTGAGGAAGCTGACGCGGGCTCCGGGCACGTAGTGAGCGGTCAAGGTTTCCGGCTGGTTCGTGTTACTGACGGTGTACCAGTCGAAAGCGCCGGCTCCGTTGCTCCAACGGTGGAAGACATAGAGCTTGTTGGAGTCGAATTTGGAGGCCTGCGGCGAGACCACCCCGAGCACGTGACGGCTGCCCATGGCCCAATCGACTTCGGCGGGGGCATATTGGGGCGCACGATCGGGAGCGACCTGAAGATCCGCCGGATCGGATAGCAGGGTGACGCGTTTGCCCTGGGCGAACATGCCCGTAAAGGTGGCTGGAGCCGTCATGCGATGGGTGTAAATGAAAGAAGTGGAGTTGTTGGACGGCGGTCCCCAGCCGGCGAACACGAAACCGGGATTGGGAAAGGCCTGCAGGGTGATCTCGTTACCAGGGGCGTACCAGAGCTCGGCATCGGAGGTGTAGGCAGAGCCGCCTATGTTGATGGTTCCGGGCGGACGGCAGGCATCGGGCAGGGTGGTATTGCACTGGTAAAAGATAAGGCTAAGGCGGTATTCGGTGGCCATCGTTGCCCGGTAGGAGCTAATGCCAGGATCGGCGATGATCGTCACCGTATCGTTGGAGGAACTAAATCTGCCGGACGAGTCCGACCAGTTTTGGAACTTCGTACGGGTGCCGGGGAACTGATTCTGATCCCGTTCGACGGAGAGGGTGTGCTTGCTTCCGGCAGTCCACATAAAGGTCTGGGCACTGAGGTAGGGCACACCGTCCACATAGAAGCGAGCCCCGGTGGGGTCGGTGAAGACGCGCGTGGCGACCAGTTGCTCCTGGGCCGTTAAACAAACTGTCAAACTGAGAAACGATACTAGGAACAGAACACGCCTGCTCATGAGCCGTTGATCGGCAGGGGGAGATAGACACTTTAGAGCAAATCGGGTGGTTGTCTCAGTACGTTCTGCATTTTAGGTCCAGTCCGGAGAAACTCGCGGTGCTCTTTTTGTTATCGTCCTTACTGTCGGCGGCGCTCGCGCAAACGCCCCTCCAAAGCCCGGTAACTCCTGCGATACCCGCCACTTCGGTGACCGTAACGGCCACGCGGGGGACGCTGGCGCCGGCGGAAACGACACCGGCCGTGAGCCAGGCGGCCAATCGCGAGCAGTTTGGAATTTTGCCGCTAAGCACGAGCGGTAATGCGCTGGAGGGAATGGCTGGAATCCTGGTTCAGCAAAGCAGCTATGCCCAGGTTTCGCCGTTTCTCCGGGGTCTCACCGGCTACCAGGTTCTGAACCTGCTGGACGGGCTGCGGTTCAACAACTCCAGTTTCCGGTCGGGGCCGAACCAGTATCTGGCGTTCGTCGACCCCAGCCAGGCGTTCCGGATCGAGACGGTACTGGGGCCGACGGGGGCACAGTACGGCAGCGACGCGATGGGCGGTGTGATCCATGTGTTGACGCCGCCCGCCTACTACGCGCAAGGCGGAGCGAGGGAAGTGCATGGGGAGATGCGATTTGGAGCGGCGACGGCGGACCGTTCGACGGGCGGGTATGGGCAGGTGATGCTGGGAACGCCGCGGTTTGCCTGGCTGGTGGGCGGGTCGGGGCGGGCGTTGGGGGATCTGCGAGGCGGCGGCGCGGCCGATTCCCGCAACGTGCTGCGTCGGTTGTTCGGCTTGCATGACGAGCAGATCCGCGGCGTCCTGGGCAGCCGCATGCCAGGGACGGGCTTCGAGCAGTACGGCGTGAATACGAAACTGAACGCGCGTCCGCGGCCGGACCATCTGGTTACGCTTTGGTACCAGCGCAGCAGCACCCACAACGTGCGCGGCTACAAGGATCTGTGGGGTGGATTGGGAAGGCTGCGGTCGGACTTCGATCCACAGGTGATGGATTTCGCTTATGCCCGCTATGAGAAACTGCGGTTTGCGGGGCTGGACACCATCAACGGCACGTTCTCGGTGAACGAGCAGCGCGACGGATCGGAACGGCAGAACCTGCTGCGGACGGACTCGATCACGCGGGACGACAACACCGTGCGTTCGGTGGGATACACGGGGCAGGCGGGCAAGCTATGGAACGCGCGCCATTCCGTCCAGTTCGGCGCCGATTACTACGACGAGTTCATTGATTCCTTCCGGTTGGTGACGGCGCCGGCGACCGGGCGCACGGTGGAGCAGCGGGCGCTCTACCCGAACGGGTCTCGATATGGCACCTTCGGGCTTTTCGGGCAGGGCGTGTTCGAGCCGGTTGCAAAGCTGCGGATTATGCTGGCGGGGCGTGTGACGCGGGTGGGCTTCCAGACGGCCGATACTGCGTTACGCTTTCGGAACTTCACGTACCAGACCAGCGCCAGCTACAACCTGACACGGCAGGTGGGGCTGCATTTTCTGGCCGGGCGCGGCTTCCGGGCGCCGAATCTGAATGATCTGGGAGCCCTAGGATTGAATGACTTGGGATTCGAGATTCCGGCAGCCGAGTCGGTGGGAGCCGGTGCGTTGCTGGGCGCCAGCGCGGGGGAGAATGCGTTGTCACTGGGCCGTGCCGTGGCGGGGCTGCGGGCGGAGTCCCTGCAGAACTACGAAGCGGGGCTGACGTTGCGGGCGGGGCCGGTGTATTCGCGAGTGCAGGCCTTTCACGCCGACCTCTACGACCCGATCGTGCGGCGGACGCTGCTTTTCCCCGCGAGTGCGGTTCCCACCAGCCTGGCGGGCTTGGCGGTGACGCCGATCGCCCCAACAGCGGCGCAGCGCGAGCAGGGAGTGGTCGCGGTAGCGACGGCGAGCGATCCGCGTGCGGTCAAGGCCTTTGTGAACGACGGCCAGACGCGCTACTACGGGTTGGAGTGGCTGGGGCGTTGGACGGTAAACCGCTATTGGACGGCGGAAGCCAACTACAGCTTCATCGCAGGCCGCGATTTGAATCCGAATCGCCCGGTGCGACGGCTCCCTCCGCAGATGGGTAATGTGGCGCTGCGGTATTCACGGCGCTGGTGGTTTGAGGTGCGGGCCATGGCCGCCGGCGCGCAGACGCGGCTGAGCGGCGGGGATATCGACGATGAACGGATCGGGGCCTCGCGGCGGCGCAGCGATATCGCGGCGTTTTTCAATGGGGCGCTGGTTGCGCCGTATGTAACGGGCGGGCGCTTCACGCCGACGGGCGAGACTTTAGCCGAAATCCAGAATCGCGTACTGCCGATCGGGGCGACGGTGAATGGGGTACGGATCACAGACGACGCCTCGCGCGCGCCGTTATACCTGAGCACGGCAGGGTGGGTGACGGTAAACGTGAATGCAGGCGTGCCAATCGGGGAGCGGTGGAGCGTGGGAGGCGGGATCCAGAACCTCACCGACCGCAATTACCGCGTCCACGGCAGCGGCGTGGATTCGCCAGGGATCTCGGTCTTTGGGAACGTGGCGTTCCGCTGGTAGCTCACTTCCGCCTCGCACCGTTTTCGAACAACCACACGCCGCTTTTCCCGGCCACGGCGAAATCCATGTCCCCATCGCCATCCGGATCGGCTACGGCAACCTGCATACCACCGCCGGTACGAGTCGAATAATCAACAACATGGCGGGTCCACGCGATGCCTTTGCCGTCGGGGGCGGGCTGCGACTCGTACCAATAAACGCCAAGCGGCTCCTTTTCCCCAGGATCGCGCCCATTGTGAGCCATGTAGCGCTTGCCGGTGACGAGGTCCTTGCGGCCATCGCCGTTCAGGTCAACTAAAGCCATGGCGTGCGCCTGGGACCAGCTATCGTCGATCATCCGTTTGGCGAACTTGCCGTCGGCGGTGCGCTCCAGCCAGAAGATGCCGTAATCGTGGGCCATAGAAGTGACAATGTCGTTCTTTTTGTCGCCGTTCACGTCGTAGGCGTAGATAAAGCCAAGCTGGCCGGGGGAATCCCACTCCCCATGGAGGGTCCAGTTCTCCTGGCGGGGGTCGGCGGGGGCTTCCAGCCAGCCTTTGGGAGTGAGGATGTCGGCGCGGCCGTCCATGTTGATGTCCCCGGCGCCGATGCCATGGCCGTAATTCGCTTTGCTGGCGATGTGCTTCACCCAGGCCTTGTCCTTCAATTCGTACCAGGCCGTGGGCGAGTCCTTGCCGCCGAATTGCGGCAGCAGTTCGCGGGCTTTGCCGTCGTTATCCAGATCGACCATCCAACAGAACTCGACGTTGTTCCCGCTGTCGATTTCGTTGCGCTTCCAGGAGCCGCCGGCCTTGCCCGGGTTCTCATACCAATCCAGCCGCTTGCTGAACCAGGAGCAACTGACCACGTCGAGGCGGCCGTCGCCATTCACGTCGATGGCATGGTCGCTGAAGTTGTCGACATAGTTGTTCAGGAAAGGCAGATCCCGGAACTTGTGGCGCGTCCACTTCGGCCCTTCGAACCAGTTTTCGCCGGAGACGATATCGAGTTTGCCGTCGCCATTGATATCGGCAAAGGTGATGGACTCGTTGGCGCCCAGGTCGATCTCGTGCTTGGTAAAGGGGATATCGGCGGGGCGGCCGAAGCTAAAGGCGAGCAGGGCGCAGGCCAGGGTGGCGGGAATCGCAAAACGGTGCACGGGATGAATTGTATCTCGCCAGGGGCGACCCGCGGGGAGGCGATTCAGGCACAACGATCATTGTACGGCTTTATACCAATTCCGTTACAATTGGAACGGCAGATGGCCCTCACTGGACGTGGACCCTCCGCCCCATACAAGTTGGTTCGTAGAGGAGTATGCATGACAGTGTCGCGTCGTCTGGGCGTCTTTTTCCTCGCCCTATCCGCTTTTGGACAGCAGGTTTACCGCTTCCAGGACGGGAGCCGCAGCCACGGCTACCTGACCGAAGCGGCAACGGAGAAGGAAGGCCGGGCGGCACAGGGTGGCGTGCCGGTCTTCTACGACATGGATAGCCTGCCAGCGGCGGAAAAGCTGGAGCAGATGCCAGCCGGCCGGCGGGAAGCGCTCCGGAAAGCGGCGCGGCGGCATCTGTCGAACAAGGTGCATGTGCGGCTGAGCGAAGCGGAGTGGGGCAAGCTGGACGAGACCAATCCGGTAAGCCGGAAAAAGAGCACGCTGGCGGGTTGGACGGTGGTGCAGTACAAGGACGCGGCCGCGGCATGGCAGGCGGTGCAATGGCTGCTGAAGCAGGAGGGGATGGAATTCACGCCGCTGTTCCTGCGGCAGATGCAGAAGCGCCAATCCGGAACGCTGCAGCGGCAGCCGACTGATCCGCTCTACCTGCGGCAATGGCACTTGGGTAACGATACGGGCGTGCGCATGCGGGCCTCGTGGGACGTGGCGACGGGCAAGGGCATCAACATGACCGTGATCGACGACGGGTTGGACGTCCAGCACGAGGATCTGGCGCCGAACGCCTATCCGATCTCCAGCGGCTATCACTTCAATTTCAACTCGGGGCCGGATGAGGATCCCAGTCCGCAGGAGCCGGGGCAGAATCACGGCACACAGTGCGCGGGCTTGGCGGCGGCGCGCGGCTTCAACAATATCGGCGTGATTGGGGTGGCGCCGGAAGCGCGCCTGATGGGCCTGCGTCTGATTGCCGAAGAGAATACGCCCGATGATGAGGCAGTGGCGTTTCTGTGGCAGCCGGAAGGGCTGATCACGCATGTATCGAGCAATAGTTGGGGACCGGCTGACGACGCCAGTGACGCTGGCCGGTTGAACGACTTGGCGAAGGCGGCGCTACAACGGGCCGTAACTACGAATCGCGACGGATTGGGCACGGTGTTCTGCTTCTCGGCCGGGAACGGGGCCAGCGAAGGCGACAATTCGAGTTACGACGAGTATTCGGGGAATCGCTTCGTGATTGCAGTGGGCGCGGCGACCCGGGAAGGCACGCCGAGTTCCTACAGCGAGCCGGGCATGGCGGTGGCCGTCACAGCGTTCGGCGGCGAGTTCGAAGCCCCGACCACCGTTTGGACGACGAACAACGCCGGCCCGGATGCGCAGGCGGCGCTTCGCGAGAAGCATCCCACCAGCCAATCTCCGGTGAACTACTCGGATGTCATGAACGGCACGTCCGCGGCGGCGCCCCAGGTATCGGGAGCGGCGGCGCTGTTATTGGAGCGCAATCCGCGACTCGGTTATCGCGACGTAAAGGAAATCCTGATGCGTAGCGCGCGGCGGGATGGGCTGTCGGGCGGAGACGAATTCGTCCGCAACGGCGCGGGCCTATTCTTCAGCCACAGCTTTGGAGCCGGGATTCTGAATGTCGCGGGGGCGCTGGAACTGGCCGGCGACTGGCGCAACCTTGGTCCGCTGCTGCGGTTGGAGGCAACGGCGGAGGGTGAAGTCGCCATTCCGGACGGAGCCGACGCGGGCGCCAGCGGCACGTTCGACTTCACCAATAGCCAATCGCTGCGGGTGGAGCATGTGGAACTGACCTTGGATGTACCGCACGAAAATCGCGGCGATCTGGGATTCGCGATCATCTCGCCGTCAGGCATGGTGAGCGTTGCCGAACCGCGCAAGGCGGACGAGAACGCGGATTTCCTGAATTACACGTTCACTTCGGTGCGGCATTGGGGTGAGAGCAGCACGGGCGTGTGGCGCATCCGGGTTATCGACACTGCGTCCGGGGACGTTGGCACGCTGAAGAAGGCCACGCTGCGGATCTTCGGAACCGCGCGTTAAACCCCGTTCCAGCCGTTGATGCTAACGGCGTCTCCTGCCTGCAACGTGAGCCCGCGCCCTAACCGGGCGCGGGTCACCCCCATTAATCCACTCAACAAGAATGGCCTGTTGGCGGGGGCCAGGATATCCCATGCTTCGGGCTCGCCCAACGCCAGCACCTGCTCGCGGTATTGCGCCACCCATTCCACCGCCAAGGCGATGTCCGGGTGCGACACATCCTCCCCGCAAAAGTTCGCAGCTTGCATCCACAGTGATTCGCGCATCGCTTCGGGACTCTTCGGCTTGCCGACCGCACGGCTGTGCGCGGCGAACACGGCGTCGCGGCTCACGAAGTACGGCTTTAGATCCAGCACGGGCGTGCCGTCCTGAAAGTCGAGGCGGTCGAACTCCAGGCGCAGCCCGTCCAGGCGCAGCAATTTGGCGGCTGTAAGCCCGATGGGGTTCGGGCGGGCGGGGCTACGTACCGCGAAGACGCCATGGGCGGCATCGGGCGCGTTGGGGTCCACGCCGCGCGGAGTAACTTGTAGTAGCTCGCGTTCGGGCCGTCCCATGAGCCAGGCCAGAATCCAGAAATGGCTGTGTTTGCCCGCCCGCAGCAGGCCATCGGCATAGGCGGGCAGGAGTTCGACGGACGCCGGGGCGCCGAGTGGCGGCATCTGGGCGCGCTCCCGGACTGTGGATCGAACCACACCGATGAAGCGAAGTCTGTCATCGACCATGGCCCATGGTTAGCACAACGAAACAGTAAGGGCGTGCTAAGTGTCCCAACAGCAATGGCAGGTGCACCCATCTTCTGCGTCCCCGGGGATTCGCTTGCCCGTGCCGCGGAGCTGGTGCGGAAGGCAGGTGGCGGCCCCGTGCCGGTGCTGCGCGACGGGAGTTCGCGGCGGTTCCTGGGTGTTGTAAGCCCAGGCGGTTGGATGCGCGGGGCAGGCACCGAAACGCCGCTGCGGGTCCGCCACGTAATGACGCTGCCGGCGGTGATCTGCCGCGAAGACGACGACTTCACGCGCATCGTGCCGCGGATGGAGCGGCACGGGCTGTCGCGCGTACCCGTTCTGAACAGCGATGGATCGCTGGCGGGGATGTTCGTGCATCCGCGTCACCGGCAGGGTCCAGGGACGGGGCTCCTGCTAAGTGCGGCGGCCTTCGCCATCGGGGCGTTGGTGATGCTGCTGTTCGAACCGTCGAGGCCCGCCGTCGCCGGGGCCGCCCGCGCATTACCCGATCCCAGCCAGCAGCGGCAGCCAACCCGGCGGCGAAAAGGCAAAGCGCGGCGTGGCGGCGTAAGCCTGACCGCGACGGCGCTGGGCGGCGGGCTGGCCATGTACGCGGTGCGCGGGCGCGGGTCCATTGCAAAGGCAACCGCGATGCTGGGCATGGGCATGCTGGCGCGCGGGTTGACGCATGGGAAGGGAGAGGACGATTGATCGCCAACGCAAGTCCTCCCGTGCAAGCCGATCCGCCGATGACCCGTGACCTGCTCTCGACCGTGGCGCTGCTCATTGTCACCGCAATCGGAGTGGTGCTATGTCTGGCGGTGACCGCGCCCTTTGTGCCCGCCTTGACCTGGGCAGTGGCGCTGGCGGGGCTGGCGCTGGCCATCGTGGTGGTAGCGATTCTGCTGCCCACGGTGCTGGTCGGAAGGCGGCTGGTGTCGCAGTCGGCTGACCAACTGGAGAAGTTTCAGGCGCAGATGCGGTCGGGGGAGTTGGAGGCGAAGATCCGCGAGCATCCGAGGCTGGCGGCGGCCTATGACTGGCTGTCGCGAACCGTAGGTCAAAAGGAAGCCTTACAGAACGCGGCCCAGGGGCTGCGGACGCGCGTAGGTCGCTGGCTGCGGACGGCGGCCTTCGGTGTAGTGCAGTTTATGATTGCGCTCTTCGTCCTGTTCTTCCTCTTCCGTGATCGCAAGGAGGCAGTTGACGCCGTGCGCTGGATCCTGCCTCTGTCGAAGAAGGAGGCCGATAATGTGCTCACCCGCGTGCATGACATGGTGTACGCCACCCTCTACGGGACCTTCGTCGTGTCGGCCATACAGGGCGTACTGGGCGGGCTGATGTTCTGGATTCTCGGGCTGCCGGCGCCGCTGTTCGCCGGTCTGCTGATGGCGCTGCTCTCGCTAATTCCGAGCTCCGGCACCTTCTTCATCTGGCTGCCCGCGGCGGCCGCGCTTGGAAGTCAGGGCCAAATGGGCAAGGCCATCCTGCTGGTGGTCTGGGGCCTGTTTGTGGTGAGCAGCGTGGACAATCTGCTATTCCCCGCGTTGGTGGGGCAGCGCATGCGCATGCACACGGTGCCGGTGTTTCTGGCGACCATTGGCGGTCTGTTTCTGTTCGGCGCCGCCGCATCATTCTGGGACCGGTGGCCTTCGCCTTCACGCTTGCCTTGCTGGACGTGCTAAGAAAGCGCACCGAAGGCCACCGGTCGGCGCAGCAGCCGGCCTGAGCGCGCCTAGTCGATGTGTTCGTAGGCGGCCAGGGTAAGGAACTCGGGGAACGCCTCGGCGCGCGTCATGTCTTCGAATAGCTGCGCCGCCAGTGGGAAGCGGCTGGCTTGGTACGCCTCATCGCCCATGCGGTCGCGCAGCTTCGCCAGAACCTTGGGAATCGTCGCAACCACGACGTCCACACTCAACTGGCGTCCATCGCTCATACGGGCCCCGTGGTGGGCCCACTGCCATAATTGGGCGCGGGAGATTTCGGCGGTAGCGGCATCTTCCATGAGGTTGTAGATGGGCACGCAGCCGTTGCCTTTGAGCCACGCTTCCAAATATTGCAGGCCGACGTCGATGTTCATCTCCAGCCCGGCTTCTGTAATCTCGCCCTCGGGCAGCTTGAGCAAGTCTGCCGCGGTGACTTCCACCGCAGGACGCACGGCGTCGATCTGATTGGGCGTCTTCATGTGTTCGTCGAAGACGGCTTTGGCCGTGCCGATCAGGCCGGGATGCGCCACCCAGGTGCCGTCGTGCCCGGCCACCACCTCCCGCAGCTTATCGGCCTGTACCTTGGCGATGGCGCGGTTGTTGGCTTCCACATCGCTCTTGATAGGAATCTGGGCCGCCATGCCGCCCATCGCGTGGATGCCGCGGCGGTGGCAGGTCTGAATGAGCAGCTTCACATAAGAGGCCAGAAAATGCTTCTCCATGGTGACCTGCGCGCGATCCGGCAGTACCCAATCGGGGCGGTGGCTGAACTTCTTGATGAAGCTGAAGATGTAGTCCCAACGCCCGCAGTTCAACCCAGCCGAATGGTTGCGCAGTTCGTAGAGGATCTCATCCATTTCGAAGGCGGCGGGTATGGTTTCGATCAGGACCGTGGCGCGGATGGTGCCCTGCGGGATGCCGAGCGCGTCCTGGGCGAAGACGAAAACGTCATTCCAGAGGCGCGCTTCGCGGTGGCTCTCCATTTTCGGGAGGTAGAAGTAAGGGCCGGAGCCGCGCCCAAGCAGAACGCGCACATTGTGGAAGAAGTAAAGGCCGAAGTCGAACAGCGAGGCGGAGATGGGCGCGCCGTCGATGAGGACGTGCTTCTCCACCAGGTGCCACCCGCGGGGACGCACCAGCAGCGTCGCGACCTTATCGTTCAGCTTGTAGGTCTTGCCTTCCGGGCTCGTGAATGTGATGGTGCGCGAATTGGCGTCATAGAGATTGATCTGGCCCTGGATGTTGTTGTCCCAGGTCGGCGAGTTGGAGTCTTCAAAGTCGGCCATGAAGACATTGGCGCTGGAGTTGAGCGCGTTGATGATCATCTTGCGATCCACGGGGCCGGTGATCTCGACGCGGCGGTCCTGGAGATCGTAGGGAATGGGGGCGACCTTCCAATCGGCCTTGCGAATATCGGCCGTTTCGCTCAGGAAGTCGAGGACGCCGCCTGCGTGTAAATGGGCCAAGCGCTGCCGGCGGGCCTCCAGGATCTCCTGGCGCCGGCCTTCAAAGCGGGTGGCAAGGGCGATAAGAAACTGGCGGGCATCGGCAGTGAGCACGGCGGCTTCGGCGGCGCCTTCGGGAACGGTGAGGCGAAGCGCGGACTGGATAGCTGGTTCTACACTCATGGCTGTGACCTTTCTATTGAACTTAGCACCCGCTGTCAATGGGAAAGATTGAGCTATCGTTGCGGGAGAGCCAATTTGTTGTGACGCAATCTACTTACCCGGGCGCCGTTCGGCTCGCCGAGCGCGTGCATGCCCATTTGAAGGACCTGACGGAAGCGGCGCCCGCGGTGGAGTTGCTGGCCGAGGTGATCAGCATTACCTTCTGGGCCAGCTTGAGAAGGGAAGAAGGGCTGACGCCGAAGGTGTCATTAGCCTTTTTGCGGCGCGGGCCGCAGCAACGTCCGCTGTTCTTCGAAAGGCCGTTAGCAGTAACAGCGGCGTCATTAACGAAACTGGCACCGGCGGTGGAGCGGCCGGGGATTCACCTGGGTGTGGAGCGGGATGGGCATGCACTGGTGGTGTGGGGCGCCTTGCGGGAGTTGCCGCCCTACTGTTGCGTTCTGGAAGTGCTGGCGCCCGGGCATTTGGTGATCAAGTACAGCCGCGAAGCCGATGCGAAGTTCGTGAACCTGGCGGTGCTGCATGGCGACGAAGTAAAGATCATCGACCCGTGCGCGACCGCGCGGGCGGATTGCCCCGACATGGTTAGTTCGCTGCTCGGTTTTGAAGCGCGATTTACGAATGGAGCGGCCAGCGTGCTCATTGAGTTGGCGGTGTCCATGCGGGCCCACGGCCATGGCGGGTCGCTGTTGGTGGTCCCGGCCGGTTCGGACAGTTGGCGTGAGTCAATTGCCAAGCCCATCGCCTATGGAGTGGATCCGCCCTTCCGGTTGCTGGCGGACCTGATGCAGGAGGATGCATCGCTGCGCGCCCGCAGGAGGTGGCGCGAAGCACTGCACCATGCCGTGGAGGGCGTGGCCGGATTGACGGCCATCGATGGAGCGGCGGTGATTTCCGATGCCTATGAGGTGCTGGCGTTCGGGGTGAAGATTATGCGGCGCGCGCAGGCGAAGCCGGTGGATTGGGTGGTGCTATCGGAGCCGGTCGAGAACGCGCGGATGCGGCGCGTGGAGCCGACGCTGTTGGGCGGCACGCGGCATATGTCCGCGGCGCAGTTCGCGCAGGACCAGCCGGATGCTCTGGCCTTGGTGGCCTCGCAGGATGGGCGGTTTACGGTGTTTGGTTGGTCGTTGGAGGAGGCCAGCGTGCGGGCGCACCGGATCGAGAGCTTGCTGGTTTAGGGGTGTTTACTTACTCTGTTTGCGCTTCTCCACTTGCCGCCGCTCGTCCTCATTGCACCATCCATGATCGGGGCAAGCCGGTTGCGCGACGACCAGGATGCGACTGGGGGATTCGAACCAGAACTCCGTTTGCCCCGGCCCTCGAACACCCTCCCCCGTCAACTGAAACTGATAAGTGAGGAGGACGTCGGCAGGCAGGACACCGGATGGACTCTCGAAGACCCAGCCCTTCATGTTCTCTATGACGGGGGCCGACAGTAGCGGGTGACCCTTGAGGGCCGCACACGTCTCGACGGCTCCTTCGCTGTGCAGGGCGCAGCGGACCTCCACACTGCCCTGGATCCGAGCCAGTCGCGCGAGTTCCGGATAACGAATGCCGCCGCGAAGCCGCTTGACCTGCAGCGGTGTCTGGCAAGTCGCAACAACCGCCAGAAACAAAAGGCCAACCAGAATGGACCGCATAGAGGTACATTAACCTGATGGCCGCTTCAGCGGCATAGAGCCCCACATCCGCTACCGTGAAAGAAGCAGGAGGCGCGCCCCATGACCATCGAAATCAACAAGCCGGAAATTGAAGCTTTGATCCTCGAACGCCTCAAAACGGGTAACTTTACGGACCCGCGGGATGTGATCCTTCACGCTCTGCGGACATCCTTAAGCCCAAAGCGGACCCCGGCTGACCTCCTCACCGCCTTGCGCGCTTCGCCATCGGAGGACGCGGCGAAGGCGCCGGCATGGCTCCAGGAGTCCTGGGCCAATGCGCGGGAGAGTGGTTTGGACTTGATGACGATGGATGAAATCGATGCCGAGATCGCGGCTGCCAGGCTGGAGCGGCATCACCTTACGGAACCGCCTTCCGCATAACCCCCCGCCGCCGTTCCAGTTCCCCCCGATAATGCAGATCCTCCCGCACCTCCGCCCCCGCCACCACCGGCGTATCCGCATTCGCACCACTATAAATAAACGCATCCGTCACCGAACGCACCGGCATCGTCTCCGAGAACAGCTTCACCGCCACCTGCCCACTCAGCACATCGTTCGCCGGCAGCATGCCCCACACCGTATCCCGCAAAGGCAGAATAACCGGCGTCTGCAGCCCTTCCAGCATCGTCTCCAGCCTGGCGCCCCGGCGATGCGCGCTATGGTGCCGCATTACGGTAAACAGCCGCCGCGGGTAGTTGCGGTCCAGCCGCGCGACCACCGTCTGCTCAGCAGGCATCGCCACCCCCAGCGTGTGGCGCCAAAGGTTGCCCGCGCTGTAAATGAGAATGCCCTTCTGCCCCGCCTCGATTTCCCGCCCCACCAGCGCCGCCGCTACCGCTTCCTTCTGCTCCGCGAACGCCTCCCAATCGGCCTTCGATTTCACCTGCGACCAATCGATGGGGTCGGTGGCCCAGACCCGGATCTTCTTCCCAACCGGCAGTTGCCGATTGACCTCGCGCACCGTGGTAAGGAACTCTTCATAGACGGGTGAATCGCAGTTGCCGGGCACCGATACATCACGCCAGATCCGCTGCAAGTCATCCCGCGGAACGTCAAGCCCGGCGATGTACCGGTCCAGCGTGAACTGGTGAAAGGCGGCCGCGCATTCCACCGCGACAAACGAGGCGCGCTCCAGAAACGCCGGATGCCGCACCACCTCATTCCACAAATCGGCATCCTGGCGGTTGCCATGCCATTCGCCGATACCCACCACCTGGTAGCGGTCCAGACGGGTCGCCAGCACCTTGGCCACTTTGCGCAGCCCCGTGGCAAGCGGCAGCGCTTCCTGATCCGCTGCATCGTCGAAATCGGCGTAGGGATTCTCGGCGCTCACGCGCGTGGGGGACGGCCCAGCCGAACCCGCGTACGAACTCATCTTCCCCATCCGCATGGGCTTCGACATCGTAAGGCCCAGAACCACAAGACCGAATAAAGCCAGCGAGACGATGCCGCCGCGCGCCAGCACTCCCAGGCGCGGACCCTGCGCCGGCGCGGAGAAAAACACCGGGACCCGGTGGCTGTCTCGACTCTGCATCCCTACCCCATTTGTAGCACCTCGTCTTGGGAAAGGCCGGGGCAATTAAGGTATTCCCACGATTGCCGCGCCCGCGTTTTCGCCCTAGGCTGGTGACATGCGGGTACTGTTTGCCCTCCTGCTGGCTTTCCCTGCGTTCGCGCAGCAGACGAACGTGTCCTATAGCACCGACCTCAACGGGCGGCCGCGGGAGGAAGGGGTGTCGACGGTGTCGGTCAACGGCAACGTCACCACCAAGACCGACCTCACGCGGACCGTGGATGGGCGTCTGGTGCCGTGGGAGTCGGTGGAGGAGCGTGTGGTCAGCGACGACGCCAACGGGCGCGTTGTGGAGCGCATCATCCGCCGCTACAGCCAGGATGGGCGGCCATCGCCTCCGGAGAAGCAGCAGGTGCAGGAACGCAAGAACGCCGATGGCACGGTTTCGGCCACCACCACCACCTTCGAGGGCGATCTGAACGGCAGCTTCCGCCTGGCGGCGCGCGTGGTCAGTGAGGCATCGAAGTCGGGCGACACAACAAACACCGTAACCACTGTGGAACGGCAAACAGTCAACGGCAGCTTTGAAGTTGTCGAGAAACGCCAGCGCACGGCGGACGACGCCACACAGCAGGAAACGGTGCTGCGGCCGGATCCGCAAGGGCGTCTGCGGGAATCCGCACGCTCCACCACCGAGAGCAAGGAAGCCAACGGCGAGCGCCTCGAGAATACGGCCAACTACGAGATCGGCTATGACGGCAAGCTGGTGCTGCATTCGCAGAGTGTAGCCCGCATTCGCAAGAACGCCGACGGTTCGGAGACCAAGGAAGTCGACCTGTACCGGCGGCTGCCGGGGCGTGCTGATCCCACCGCGACGCCGGCCCTGGAAGAGCGGCAGGTGATCGAGCAAAGCCGGTCAGGCAACCAGTTGACGGAAACAATATACGTGCAACGGCCGAGCATCAACGATCCGAAGCGGCTGGGCGCCTTGACGAAGCTGCAGGAGCGGACCTGCACCGGCGAGAACTGTAAGTAACACTTCGAAAAACGCCCCACCGTTTGCGCTAGGCTGATACGGATGGCCACAGGGTTCGACGTGTCGCGCCTGGAGGCGCTGCTGGAATCGGCAAAACTGCTGCAATCCAGCCTCGAGTTGGATCTCATCCTCAAACATCTCATGCGGACGGCCATGGGCCGCCTGGTGGCACGGCGCGGCTTGCTGGCGGTTCGAAAACAGGGCGTGCCGCGGCTGAACCTCGTAAGGGGTGCCGCCACCCTGAAGGCCGGTGAGGTATTCGACGAAGCGCAGGCGCGCGCCGCCGGTATCGACTACCTGTTCTCCATCGGCAATGAAACCGAGCCGGTAGGGCTACTGGGCATCGGCGGGCTTGTGGGCAAAATGGAGGCCGATGAGGCGGAGTTCCTGCAGGCGCTGCTGGGCGTGGCCGCCAGCGTGATTTCGAACGCCCAGGCTCATGACGAAGCTCGCCTGGCGAACACCATGCTGGACCAGCGGCTACAGGAGTTGCGCGCCCTGCTCGACCTGGGCCGGGGGTTGGCGGCCACCTTGGATCCCGAAGAAGTGGCGCAGTTGGTGGGACTGACGCTGGCCGGGCGGTGGGCGGTCGGCAAATACGCCGTCGCTGCGTTCAAGGAAGGGCAGCCGCCGGTGCTGCGCCAAAAGGGTCTGGACCTCAGCAATGCCCAAGCGCTGCATGAACTGCTGCTGGCGCTGCCGGACGCCCAACTCGTACAGAACCAGGACCTGTCGGATTCGTTGAAAGTGCCCATAGGCTCGCTGTTGATCCCCATCCGGACGCAGGATGCGCTGATCGGACTGATTGCCTGCGGGCCCCGGATGCGGGGGATGTCCTATCGTGAGGCGGACCTGGAGTTCGGCGCGGGGTTAGCGTCCCAGGCGGCGGTGGCGTTTGAAAATGCCTGGCATTTCCGCGATACGCTGGCCCGCCAGCAGATGGAGAAAGAGCTAAACCTGGCAGCCAGCATCCAGCAGGACCTATTCCCGAAGAGCCTGCCAACCCTCGCGCAATGCGACGTCGCGGCCCGCAACCGGCAGGCGCGGCAGGTGGGTGGCGACTACTACGATGTACTGCCGTTCGTAGCCACCGGCGCCACGGATCCGCACATGCTGGTAGTAGCCGACATTTCCGGCAAGGGCATTTCCGCCGCCCTGCTCATGAGCATCATCCAGGCGACGTTGCGAACGCTGCTGCGGCGGGAGTCGAGCCTGCTGGAGATCGCCGGCGTCGCCAATGAACTGCTGCACGCCACCACGCCCGTCAACAAGTACGCCACCGCGTTCCTGGTCGTGATCGACCCTGCCACCGGGGCCTGCAAATTCGTCAATGCCGGGCATAATCCCGCCGTGCTGTTACGGGCGTCGGGCGAAGTAGAAATGCTCGACGGGCCTGGTCTCGCGATAGGCCTTTTCGCGCGCAGGACGTACCAGGAGAAAAGCTTCCACCTCCATCCCGGCGATATCCTGGTGCTCTACAGCGACGGCGTAAACGAAGCGCAGGACGCCAATGACGACGAATTCGGCACGGACCGGTTAACGGAAGCCGTAAAGGCGAACGCCGGCGAGCCCGCCGAAATCATCGTGGAACGGATCTTCAACGCCATCGATGCCTTCGCGGGCGCGGCGCCTCAGTTTGACGACATCACGCTGCTGGTGGTGAAACGGACGCCATGATCGACCGTGTGCCGCGGATCCTGCTATGGGACAAAAAGCTGACGCCCCGCCAGCGCACGCTCGCCGTGGCGCTGCTGGCGCTGGCGCCGCTGGCATGGGCTGGGGCGTTGTATCTGCAGTTCCGCATCGCGGAGGCGGTACCGTTCCGCGTTATGGCGGACCGCGAGCGGGCGCTGGAGGCGGCGCACCGCCTGGCGGAACGTTTCGGCTTCGACACGCAGGGCTGGCAGGAGCGCGTCAAAACCGACACGGAGATGGATGTCTATCGCTACCTTTACCCGCTGGGGGCGAGGGGCTGGGCGCTGCTGGGGTCCACTGGAGCCTGGAGCACGACTACCGCGAAGCTCAACGACGCCGATGACGATCATGGGGTGGAGATCGAACTGGCGCCATCGGGGGAGATAACAGGATACCGGGTACGGCCCCGGCAGCGCCCGCCGGAAGCGGTAACCGATGACGAAGCCCGCGCCATCGCCGAGGCCCGTCAGAAGGAGTGGCTGGCGGCCCATCCGGGGTGGGAGGCGGTGGAGCCCACGGTCGCCACCGATTCCAACCACAACCGCATGCACCAGTGGACGCTGCGGGTGCCAGCCGTGCCGGGCGTGGATGGGAAGCTGACCCTCCGGCTGCGCGGGCGGCAAATCATCGAGGACCGCTATAGCCTGGATCTGACTCGCGCGGGCCGTGACGCGGTGCCGGGCGGGGGACGGGAGGCGATCAAGGCGCTGTTTGGCGTTTCCATGGCGCTCTTGTTCCTTTATCTGCTGGTGCGCTACGTGCGGCGGCGGCTGCAGAAGGAAGCGTCCCGGGAGCGGATGCACCTGGTGGCGGTGATCACCGGATCGGCCGTGCTGGCCATCCTGCTGCTGAGCGACATTCTCAGCTTCGGTGACGGCGATGTGCCGGTGCCGTTTTGGGCGGTGCTGGTTTTTGCCGCCCTCGGCTGTTACGCCATCGGGATGCTGGTGGGGCTGGCGTACTCCGCCGTGGAAAGCGACCTGCGGGAGGCGTTCGGGGATCAGTTTGTCTCGTTGGATGCGTGGCTGGCGGGCCGGTTCTTCTCGCGCAATGTGGGCCGGTCGGTTGTTCTGGGCGTGGTGCTCTTGGGATGGATGCTGCTGGGCCGGAACGTGATTTACTTGGCCGGACAGCCGCTGTATCCCGGTTTGGATGTGCTGGAAGGCTCGTACGATTTTCTGGCGGCGCGGGCACCGTGGGCGGTGGCGCTGCTGGGGTCGGCGGGCCTGGCGATTTACATCACATTGTCCGGGGTGTTGGCGCCGCTCACGTTGGTGACACGGCGCTTCGCCAAGCGCCGCTACCAGGCGCCGGTATTCTGGGCGCTGGGGACGCTGGTGATTGCCCATGTGTGCGACGAGCCGCTGCCCTGGTATTCGACGATGGCCAGCGCCGCCTGGCATGCGGCCGCGGTGGCGGGAGCCTTCCTGCTCGTGGACCTGCTGGCGGCGCTGGTAGTCTCCTCCGGCTTTGTACTGCTGGTTTACTTTGTCTCGCTATCGCGAATCGCGCCGGCCTGGGGCGAGCGCATCGAACCGGCGCTGGTGGCGGTGGTGCTGATGCTGCTGGCGGCGGTGGCCAGCGTGCTCCGCGGGCGGTTCGTGCGCGCCGGCGAAGTGCGGCCCGCCTATGCCCGCGACATCCAGGAGCGGCTGCAACTGCAAGCGGAAGTAACAGCGGCGCGTGAGGCACAACGACGGCTGCTGCCCGCCAAGGCCCCGGAACTGCCTGGCGTTTCCATTGTGGCCGCCTGCCGTTCGGCCGAGCAGGTGAGCGGCGACTTCTACGATTTCTTCCCCATCGGCAAGGACCGCTTAGGGATTCTGGTCACCGATGGTGGCGGCAACGGGCTGGCGACGGCGTTGTCGATCGCGCTCACCAAGGGCTACCTGATGCACAAGGCACAGGCGGGTCTGAGTCCAATGAAGACCCTCGCGGGGCTGCTGGCCACGCTGGGCCAGGAACTGCATAGCGTGAACTCGGAAGGCCTGTGCTACGCGGTGCTCGATCCGCGCGAAGGCTGGCTGCACTTCGCGCGCTTAGGGGAGACGCCGGGCGTGCTGGTGGCCGATGCGGAGGAGGCGGTGGAGGAGACCCGCTACGGGGCCGAAGACGCAGCGTTATGGGAAGGGCGTATTCGCCTGAAGCCGGATATGCGGCTGGTCCTCTACACGAACGGCGTATCGCGGCTGATTGGAGAACCCGACCGGCAGGCGACGAACCGCTGGCTGCGGCGGAAAGCCGCAACCGTGTTCACGCAACCTCCGGCGGAGTTGCTGGAGTGGTTGATGAATCTGGTGCTGCGCAAGCGCGGCGGCCTGGCGGGCCGGCGCGTCACCGATGACGTAACTTTGATGGTGATCGCGGTGGACCGCCAGGCATCGTTCGGCGTCGAGGAGAGGGTGGCGTGAACCGGCTGGCGTGGTGGGTGGTGGCCGGCGCCGGGCTTGCCGCCTTCCTATGGGCCTTTCCCAAGGCGCAGCCAGCGCCCGCGGCGCGCTGGCGGATGGATCGCGCCACCGCGCATGGCAAGGCTGTGGCGGCCCTGCGGGACCTGCTCCAAGTGGACGCCCAGGGGTGGGATTGGCGCTCCGAGTTCGAGACCCGGCAGTATCTGCTGTTGTGGCAAACGCTGCATGGGCGAACGTCCGGCGACTTCATTGGATCGGCCACGGAGATGAAGATAGAGTTCAACGGCGACCGGCGCGAGAGCACCGTGTGGTTGTGCGCCGATGGCCGATTGTGCGGCCTGCAGCAGAGCCGCGGCGGGCAGAAGCGGTCGAACTCCGGACCGCCGGGACAAAACGAAGCCATGGCCAGGCGGATCTTCGAAGCGATGGCCGGAAAGGATGCCCAGCGGTTCCGCCCTTCCATGGCGAGCATGGACGGCGACTATCGGTGGGAGTTGGCTTCGGATTCGTCGGCACTGGTGAAGTGGGAGATCCGCATCCGCACCGATAGCCGCGGGTTGCGCGATGCGCGGCTGCGGGCGAACGTGCCCCAATCGGTGCGCGCGGGGCTGGCGCGGGGCATGCAAACGGCGGGCGAGACCGCGCGCATTGTGGGCGGCGTGGTGGTGGGCGTGGGCGCGTCGGTGGCAACCGTGGTGTTCCTGTTCGGCGCGTTCCGGCGGCGGCTGGATTGGAAATCGGCGTTAACTCCGGGAGTGTTGTACCTGGCATCGGCGCTGCTGCCGCACGCGGTGGGCACCATGCTGCCGGTGCGCGGGCCGGACTGGCATATCGACGTCAACGGAGGGGTGGTTTTTATCGCAATCGCGGTAATGGCGTGCGTGGCGGTGGGAGAAAGCTGGGCAAGGGAGCTGGATTGGAGCCGCTGGACAACCTTCCGCCTCTTCCTACAGCGCAAGTGGAAGGCGCGGAGCCTTGGCGCATCGCTTCGCGATGGGCTGGCGTGGTCCGGCGTTTTTGCCGCAATCCCGCTTCTTGTTCCCGCCAGCGGCCTGTTTCCGGACACCTTGTGGAGCGAACGCAATTACCTTCCGGCGCTGATGGCGAATGTGCCCGCGATGCGGGCGCTACAACCATGGTACGAATTGGCCAGCTTCAGCCTGTTCGTGATCCTGCTGCCGTTTCTGTCCGCCAAACTGGGCGTGCGGGCGGCGGTGTGGTTTCTATTTCTGCCCGCGGCCGGGGTTCTGTTTTTCCTCATGTCGCCCTTGGCGGGCGGCTTCAACGGGTCCGCGGTATCGGCGGCGGGTATGGCCGTGGCATCCGCGTTCCTCTATTTGCGGCGGGACCTCACAGCGCTGCTGGCCGCGTCGAAGGGCGGCGTTCTGCTAACGCAGGCGCTGTTTTTGATCGATGGACCGGGATCGGCCCCGGTGCATGGCTGGATCGCGCTGGGCGCCTTCGGAGGACTGTTTGCCGTGTCGCTGGTGTTGGCGCGCACAGGGCGGGATTTGCAACCCGCCGATCCGATTGCGGCGCAGTTCCTATCCGATCGCGAGAAGCTGAAGGCGGAGTTCGGACTGGCGCAACAGGCGCAGCAACGGCTGCTGCCCGCCGAACCACCGCATGTGGCCGGCTTTTCCGTCGCGGCGTCCTGCCAGCCGGCCCGCGAGGTCGGCGGCGATCTGTACGACTACTTCCAAATGGCGGACGGACGTCAGGGCTTCTGCGTCGCCGATGTCTCCGGCAAGGGCATGCACGCGGCGCTATACATGACGTTGACGAAAGGCCTGCTGGCGGCGGCCGCGCCCGAATCGCGCGAATTGCCCGAACTGGCCAAACACGTTAACCAGCATCTCTATATAGCCTGCAAGCGGAAGATGTTCGTAACGGCGGTGATGGCCTCGCTCGAGCCGGCATCGCGGCGGGTGGACCTGCTGCGGGCCGGCCACAATGCGCCGCTGCTCTACCGGGCCTCGTCCGGCACGGCCGAGTATCGCAAGCCGCCGGGGTTGGGATTGGGGCTGACCTCGGCGCCGTTGTTCACCCGCGGTATCAAGGTGGAAACCCTAATCCTGGAGCCCGGCGACTCGTTGATCCTCTATTCCGATGGCGTTACCGAGGCGATGAATGAGAAGCTGGAGCTTTACGGGGAAGAACGGCTGAAAGCGGTGGTGGAAGGGCGCGCCGCGCTCACCGCGCCGCTGTTGGTGGAAGAGATACGCCGGGATATCGGCGTATTCGCGGGCGCCGAGCCGGCGCACGATGATATAACCTTGCTGATAGTACGGGCCGAGTGAAACAGAAACGGGAGGGGATGTTTGGCTAGCTCATTTGCAGTTACGACAACGCAACAGGATGGGATTTCGGTGCTGGCGCTGGATGGGTTCCTGGACGCGCACACCGCGCCGCAGTTTGAAGAGACCATCCAGAGCGAGATCGAAGCCGGGCGGCGCAACCTGATCATCAATTGCGAGAAGCTGACCTACATCTCCTCGGCCGGCTTGGGCGTCTTCATGAGTTTCATCGAAGAGGTCCGCGATGCCGGGGGCGACATCAAGATCTGTTCAGTGGCGCCGAAGGTGCTGCAGGTATTTGAGATCCTCGGCTTCCAATCGCTGTTCGACATCGTCGACACGCTGCCCGAAGCGGTGGCCAAGTTCCAAGAGGGCGGTCGGAAAGGATAACTCCATGGCCGATTACGAACGGCGGTTCCTATTGCAAGTGCCGTCTTCCACCGAGAACCTGGCGCTGATTCGCGATTTCGTCGGGAACATCGGCAGGCAGGCCGGCATGGCGGAGACCGAGCTGTCGATGCTCGAACTGGCTGTGGACGAAGCGTGCGCGAACGTCATTGAACACGCCTACGGCCTGGACAAGACGCAGGAAGTGATCATGCGCGTCACGCTGGATGTCGACGCCCTGAAGATTCAGGTGATCGACACCGGCAAAGGCTTCGACCCCTCCCAGATCGAGCAGAAGGACGTCAAGAAGCTCATCGCCGAGCGGCGTTCCGGCGGGCTGGGCATGCGCATGATGAAGCTGGTGATGGACGAAGTCCAATACCAGATGAAGCCCGGCGAACGGAACGAATTGACGATGATCAAGAAGCTGAAAAAGTAGTGGGTCAGGCGGCTATTTCATAGCACGTAAGCAGTCCTTGATCGCGAATAAACAGGCAGCCCTGCGCCACCACCGGGTGGGCCCAACTGGGGAAGCCCTGGTCGGGGATGGAGAAGCGGCCCTTCTCGCGATAGCCGTCGGGGGTGGCTTCGGCCAGACCCATCACATGGCCTTCGCCCAGCAGGAACAGCATGCCATCGGCGAACGTGACGGCGCCTTTCCCAACACTGCGGTCGCGCCACTTCACTTCCCCCGTGTTGAAATCCATGCAGGTCAGGATCTGGTTGGAGAAGCCGTAGAGGTAGCCCTGGTGGAGCACAACACCGCCATGATGGTTCATCATGTCGCGCGTGAAATAGACCTGCTTCCCCGTAACCTCGCCACCCGCCGCTTCCAGTTCCACTAACTGCGCGCCGGTGCCGTAGGCCGATGTATAAAACACCCGGTTATTGAAGAAGACCGGCGTCGTGCAATTGGCGGTGCGATTGGCGGGCTCGGTAAAGCGGAACATGGGCTTGCCATCGGAGGCGCGGACGCCGACTCCCGCCTTCGCCGTGAGATTAAGAATGATGCGCACATTGCCGACCGTGGCCGCGATGCAGGAGGAGTAACCGGCGCTGTCGCTCAAACCGCGAGACGTCCAGCGATCCTTCCCATCGGCCTTATTGACCGCCACGATAGAGGCGTCCCCACCCCCAGGCGTGACGATCACCATATCCTGCTCCAGCAATGGCGACTCGCTCAGCAGCCAGTTCGGATTCTCGCCGTTATAGCCCTTGAGAATGTTCTTCTGCCAGATCTTCTTGCCGTCCGACGCCTGCAGGCAGGCCAGTTCGCCATCTTCGCTCATCACGTAGAGGCGGCCGTTTTCGAAGGTGGGCGTGGCACGCGGGCCGTTGCCGCGATTCTGATCAAGCGTCCGGCCCAGCGAGACAGACCACTTTCGTTGCCCGGAACTGCGGTCCAGGCAGTGGACCATGCTGTCTTTGAGACCGCCATGCAGGTATACATCGTTGCCAACGACGCACATGGAACCATAGCCGGTACCCAGTTCCTTGACGGACCACAGCACCTTCGGGCCATTCTGCGGCCAGGTTTTCAACAACCCGGTTTCCGGCGACCGCCCATCGCGTGCCGGGCCGCGCCACTGCGGCCAATCCGAGCGGGTTCCCGCGGCCTTCATCAACACAGGAGTGGCGGAAGCCGCGGCGAGCAATTGCAATGCAGTGCGTCGATCCATTCCCTCCAAGATACGCGATAGGATGGGTCCTTGGTACGCCGCCCGGCCTTACACTTTATGGCAACAGCGAAAAACCCCCTGGCAGGTCAGCCTGCCCCGACGTCGATGAAGATCGACTTGGCGCTCCTGGAGCGCGAATATTTGGAAGGAAAGCCCGACCTGAGCGATCCGAACCAGTTGGTGAGTTTCGGCACCAGCGGCCATCGCGGCACGCCGTTCAAGAACACCTTCACCGAAGCGCATATTCTGGCGACCACGCAGGCCATCTGCGATTACCGCAAGGCCAACGGTCCCCACGGCCCGCTGTTCATGGGCAAGGATAGCCACGGCGTGTCAGACGCGGCGCAACGGACGGCACTGGAGGTGCTGGCGGCGAACGGCGTCGAAACGGTGCTGGCACGCGGCAACGGCGTGACACCCACGCCCGCCATTTCGCACGCAATCCTGACCCACAATGCGAAGAATGCGGCGAGCCTGGCCGACGGCATTGTCATCACGCCCTCGCATAACCCGCCTGCCGATGGCGGCTTCAAGTACAACCCGCCCAACGGCGGCCCGGCCGACACGGATATCACCGGATGGGTGCAGGACCGCGCGAATGCGCTGCTGCGGGACGGCAATCGCGGTGTAAAGCGCCAGAGCTATAACGAAGCTCTCCGAGCCGCCACGACCCACCAAGCCGACCTCATTTCGCCCTACGTAGACGACCTCCGCAACGTGCTCAACATGGACGCAATTCGGGAGGCCGGGCTGAAGATCGGCGTCGACCCCCTGGGCGGCTCTTCCCTTCCCTACTGGGTGCCCGTGGCCGAAAAGTACGGCCTGGACCTCACGGTAGTGAACCCCAACCTCGACGCGACGTTCGGCTTCATGACGCTCGATCACGATGGCGTGATCCGGATGGATTGTTCCAGTCCCTATGCCATGGCGAGCCTGGTGGGCCTGAAGGACAAGTTCCAGATTGCCTTTGCCAATGACCCGGATGCCGACCGCCATGGCATTGTCACACCCTCGGTGGGCCTGATGAATCCCAATCACTACCTGGCGGTGGCCATCCGATACCTGTTGACGCACCGCCCCGGTTGGCGCGGCGATGCCGTGGTCGGCAAGACGCTGGTGAGCAGCAGCATGATTGACCGCGTCGTAGCCAAGCTCGGCCGCCGCCTATCCGAAGTGCCCGTGGGCTTCAAGTGGTTCGCGCCCGGGCTATTCGACGGGTCCTGCTGTTTTGGCGGCGAAGAGAGCGCCGGCGCCAGTTTCCTGCGCCTGAATGGAACGGCCTGGAGCACCGATAAGGACGGACTTCTGCTGGGATTGCTGGCGGCGGAAATCACGGCGGTCACCGGCAAAGATCCCGGGCAGCACTTCGCGGAACTGGCCGGCGAGTTCGGCATGCCCTACTACACCCGGATCGACACGCCCACATCTCCCGAAGAGAAGGCGCGATTCAAGAATCTGCAGCCGGAGGGCGTGACGGCCTCGGCCCTGGCGGGCGATCCGATTACGGCAAAGTTGACGAAGGCGCCGGGCAATCACGCGCCCATCGGCGGCTTGAAGGTGGTGTCCACCGGAGGGTGGTTCGCGGCCCGGCCCTCCGGCACGGAGAACATCTACAAGCTCTACGCCGAAAGCTTCCGCGGTGAAGCCCATCTGGCAGCGATCGTAAGCGAAGCGCGCGAGATTGTAAGCGCCGCCTTACGGTAGCGCTACGTCAGTGCTGCCGGGCGAGTGCGGTTCGTTGGGCGGCAGCCGGCTAAAACGGCACATCGTCATCGGACGCGACATCGGGAAACTGCGGCTCCTGCGAGGCCGTGGACGGCTGGGAACGCTGCTGATAACCACCGCCACCGCCGCTGCCACCGCCGGCCGACCGGGGACGCGAAACCATGCCCGAATCGTAGCCGGACCCCATGCCCATCTCGCCGCCACCCGAGGGTCCATCGCCGCGCCCGCCCGCGAGGATCACATCATCGGCGACAATCTCGGTCATATACCGCTTGTTGCCATCCTTGTCATCCCAGCTACGCGTCTGCAACCGGCCTTCGACGTAGACCTTGGTGCCCTTCGTAAGGTACTCGGCAAGCTTCTCGGCGCGCCACAGCACGATGTTGTGCCAATCGGTGTGGTCCTTCCATTCCCCGGTTTGCGGGTCTTTCGCCCGCCACGAGGTGGCCACCGAGAACGTGGTCTTCGCTATGCCGCTGGGAGTGAATTTCGTCTCCGCGTCCCGGCCCAGATTGCCGAGCAGAATCACCTTATTGACGCTTCGAGATGCCATAGTCTTACCCGAGGGTATCACACTGATCTGGCGGGGTCAGCGAAGCCGGAGAAGTCCTCCAGGATCGCCCGCGCCACCGTAATCGGTTCGGGATCGCGCAGCCCGCCATGCTCGTTGTACCAGCCCTGGATGTCTTTCCAGCTCTCATAGAGCCCGGTCTGGATCTGGACCAGTTGGCCGTCGTCGATGGCATCGCCGGCCGCGAAATTCAACTCGCAGGCATAGACGCGGCCCGGCCGTTCCGGATTGAAAAGAGGCATGCCGAAGCGGCGGCAGATAAGGGGACGATGAGCGTAGATCTGGCACCGGCCATCCTCCAGCGCCGGACAAGGCAGACGCGCGCCAGGAGGCGGCAGGCTCCCCCAAGCCTCGGCTTCCCCGCCCTGATTGGTAAGTGCGGCCCGTTGGGTGACGTAGTCGCGGGCACGGGCTTCCAGCCGGCGGCGAAGCGCTGGGCCCAGCAGCCGGACTCCCGTGGAAACCGCCGCAGCCTCAATCTCCGTGATCTGAAACAACTGCGAGCAGCAATCCGAACAGCCGGGGCCGCAACGCATCCGGCTGCCGTGCAGGCGCCGGTTGCGATCAAACTCCTCCTCCACTTCGCCGCAGATCCACGCATAGGCGTCCAGAACGGGGTTTGGCACTGGTCCCACTATGCCACGGAAGTACCAGTGCATTTCCGTGGCATCCCCCATTTTCACCGGCAGCAAGTTGCGTCATAATATCGTCACGTCGCCGGTAGAACCGGGTAGCCAAAGCGGGCGCGAAGAGGCTGTCAGGCGAACGCTCAGCATCGAACCACGTTGGGGGATTTCGATCGGCTCAGGACCGGCGCGAGCAGGAAGGGTTTGGCCGGAAGTGAAGAAATGGCTGTTGGGATTGCTCACTGCGTGCGGAGCCGCCTCGGCACAGCAGTTCATGGCAGGCGGCGGGGGCGGCGGACAGGTGCGAATGTTCAACACGGATATGGCCGTGTTGGAGATGCAGGAAGTGCGCAAGGACTTGCCCTGCAACGTGACACCGACGCCCAAGGCGAATCTGGGCTTCGACCTGAAGTTCCACGCCGGCTATGAGGTGACGATTCCGTTACGGGAATTGTCCGGCAGCGAAAATCTGCTGACGATCGTTTTTCGCCTCACGCCGGAAAGTAAGAAGGAGGACCCGCTGTATTTTACGCAGCGGGTGAAGGTACCTTCCATTGAAGAAGACGCCAAGGGCGACGCTTTCCTGCAGGGCTCCTTTGATGTAGGTGAAGGCAAGTATCACATCGACTGGCTGATGCGGGACCGCAGCGAGCGGGTGTGCTCCTATTATTGGGATACCGAAGCATCGCTCGCGGCGAAAGACAAAACGATTACGGTGGGCCTGCCACCCGCCTCGGCGTCGCCAACCGACGCCGAACAGTTCCGCGAGGAGTCTCCGGTGGAGCGGGCATCGGCCGAAGCGCCGCTGAAGATCAAAATCCTCATGAACTTCGCGCCGCAGAATGCAAGAGCGGCAACCCTCCAGCCCTACGATACGTCGGCATTAGTGTCGATACTTAGAACGATCTCTAAAGATCCAAGAATTCATAGATTTACTCTCGTGGCCTTCAACTTACAGGAACAGCGCGTGGTCTACCGGCAGGAGGAAGCCGACCGCATCGACTTTCCCAAACTCGGGGAAGCCTTGACGACGCTGCGGCTGGGCACGGTGGATGCGGCGAAGTTGGGGCAGAAGCGGGCGGATACGGAGTTTCTCTCCGATCTGATTCGGAAAGAGACCGGCGTGGAAACCTCGCCCGATGCCTTGATCTTCGCCGGGCCGAAGGCCATGCTGGAGGCGAATGTGCCGGAAGAGGCGTTGAAGACGATAGACCCGGACTACCCGCTCTTCTATTTGAACTATAATCTGAATCCGCAGGCGTCGCCGTGGCGTGATAGCATCGGACACGCCGTGAGGTTCTTCAAGGGCCAGGAGTTTACCATCAGCCGGCCGAGGGATCTTTGGTTCGCCGTGTCGGAGATCGTGGCGCGTATCGTAAAATCGAAACAAGGAAAACAGTCGCTTCGGGCTGCTACGGGCAATTAGCAATATGCTTCAGGTCGTGTCTCCTTTACTTACGGTTCTGTTGAGCGGGGGCTACCCTCTGCTTGCGCAGGTAAACCATACGCAGAGTCTGGCGCCGTTCGTGCCGTCTCCGCAGCAAGTGGTGGAACGGATGCTGGAGGCAGCACAGGTCAAGCCGGGCGAGACCGTCTATGACCTGGGATGCGGCGATGGCCGGGTGCTCATCACGGCCGCCGAAAAATTCAAAGCCAAAGGCGTAGGCATCGAGTTATCACCCCGTTTGGTGCAGCAGGCGCGCGGGCAGATCCAACTGCGCGGCTTGCAGAACCAGGTGTCGGTGCTCGAAGGCAACATGCTCGAGAAAGATTTGAGCGGCGCCGACGTGGTCACGCTCTACCTGTTGACGGAATCGAACTCCAAGTTGAAGCCGCTGCTCGAGAAGTATCTGAAGCCGGGAGCGCGCGTGGTGTCGCATGACTTCGAAATCCGCGGCTGGCGTCCGGCGCGGGTGGAAGAGGTGAATGCGCACCGGCGCAATCACCGTATCTACGTGTACGAGATTCACTAAGCGGTAGCACGCCGGCTGCGCGCCTGCCAGCCGGCAAACCCACACCCCACCGCCAGACATCCCCATACAAACCAATCCCCATACTGCGTGTAAGGCGTGGTGTCTTTGCGGAAGGAGAACCGCATGCGGCCTGCCGTTTTCCGCAGCGGAGGCAATTGCTGGTCGATGCGGCCCGCGGGATCAATGGTGGCCGTGACTCCATCGTTGGTGGGGCGCAGGACCCAGCGGCGATTCTCCGCCGCGCGCATGCGCACCAGCAGCAAATGCTGTTCGCGTCCGGCTAGGCGTCCGAAGTAGCCGTCATTGGAGGCGTTGATGAGCACCGTGGCGCCTTTCTGGGCGAACTCGCGGACGTAGTGCGGGAACACCGATTCGTAGCAGATGAACACACCCGCCTGTTCCCCTCGCGCTACCGGCAGCGTCCGCGAACCGCCGCCGGGGCGGAACGTCCCTGCTTCGGAAGTGATCCGGCCCACCCATTGAAACCAGTCGGGGGTATGTTCCCCGAAGGGCACCAAGTTGACCTTATCGTAGCGGCCGCCCGGATTGCCGTCGGCTCCCACCAGAAACACGGAGTTGAAGACATCCTGGCCGGGGGCGCGGCCCACGGCGCCGAGGAGGACGTCCGCATTGGCGACGCGGGCCAGTTGGGACACCTGGTCGCGGAGCAGGGCGTCGGTCTCGAAGTAGAACGGCGCGGGAACTTCGGGCCAAAGAATCAGTTTGGGGCCGGGTTTCGCCTGCAGGCTGGAGTTCAGACTCTGGATGGCCATGCCGCGGATGGTGTTCTCCAGCATGGTCTCGGTCCACTCGCGAGACTCTTCGACGTCCGGTTGCGACAGCACGGCGATCTCCGTACCCTGTTCGATGTCGGGCAGTGTGGGCAGGAAGTAGAGACCGGCGAGTAGCAGAAGAGGCAGCAGGTCGCGTCGCGGCCGCCTTAGCAGCAGCAGGGCCACGGCGGCATTCATCATGGCCAGCACGAAGGTGAGGCCATAGACGCCCGTGAGGGGCGCCAGGCGCATGGGGATGCCCATGTCGATGCCCGCGTTACCCAACACCATCCAGGCGAAGCTAAACGGCCCGTAGACGCGTTCCAGGCCGGTCCAGAGCGCCGCGACCCCCAGAATGGCCCAGCGCGACGGCAGGATGTACCCGGCCAGCCACCCAAAGGCCGCCCAAGGCAGCCCGCGCGCGAGGGCGTAGAGGAAGTAGGCCAGCCAGACCAGGCCGGGGTTCATGCCCGCGTACTGCTCCAAGACATTGCGGATCCAATAACAGGCCCCGGCCCAGTAGACAATGCCGCCCGCCCAGCCAAGCAGCGCGCGGCGTTTCGGACTGGCTTCGTTTGAGACCGCGACCAGCAGCGGCACCAAGCACACGGGCGCCAGCCACGTGATATTAAACTTCGGGAACACCAGCACCAGCAGCACCGCGCTGAGCACGGCAAAAGCCGGGCCACGTAAAGCCGCGCGATTCAAGCCTTGTGTGCCTCTTCGTTGACGAGATCGGCCATATAGGAACTGCGCACGAACGGCCCGGCAAAGACGGCTTTGAAGCCGAGTTGGAGGCCGAAGTCGCGGTAGGCATCGAATTCTTCCGGCGGCACGTAGCGGGCGACGGGCAGGTTGCGCCGGGTCGGCTGCAGATACTGCCCGATGGTGGCGACATCGACGCCATGGCGGTGCAGATCAGCCAAAAGCGCGCGCACTTCCTCATCGGTTTCCCCTAAGCCCACCATAAAGCCGGACTTCGTGAGGACATCGGGAAAGTTCAGATGAGCGAAGGCAAGCACATCCAGCGACTGCTGGTAGGCGGCTTGCGGCCGCACCCGCTTATACAGCCGGGGCACCGTCTCCATGTTGTGGTTGAAGACGTGCGGACCGGCCTGGATGACGCGGGCCACGGCTTCGAGATTGCCTTCGAAATCGGGCGTCAGGACCTCCACCCGCGCATCCGGCAGCGCTTTCCGTACCTCACGCACGGTCTCCGCGAAGTGATGCGAGCCGCCGTCGGGCAGGTCATCCCGGTTGACGCTGGTAATGACAACGTACCGCAGACGCATCTGCTCCGCCATCCTCGCCACGTGGGCGGGCTCATTCGGGTCGAGCGTGAATTCGCGCTTCTCGGGGCTGCCCTTCGGAACCGAGCAGAAACCGCACCCCCGCGTGCAGAGGTTTCCCAGAATCATGAACGTGGCGGCGCCACGATGGAAACACTCGTGGATGTTCGGACAGCGGGCCGACTCGCAGACCGTATGCAACTGCAGGCTGCGCAGTTCGCGCTTGAGATTCGTGACCGACTCGAAGTGCGTCTCCGATTTCCGGAGCCACGCGGGCAGGCGCGGGCCGGGCGCCGGTTGAATCCGAACGAGCGGCTCGCTCACTAGTACTTACGTACGATCGGCTTCTGGAAGCCGACCGCCTCCAAGTCCGTACGGGCCTTCGACACCGCCGCCGCATCCGGCAGCGGACCGACCAGCACACGGAACACATTCTCATTGGGGCCAGGCACCACGGAGGCCGCAAAGCCTTTGCGCTTCAGAACGCCGGCAATCATCTCGCAGTCGGGCCGGGTCGAGGCGACCACCTGCAGGAAGGTCTGTCCAGGGGAAGGCTCCCCGCTGGAACTGAGCGCCGCCTGCTTCTTCGGAGGCTCCGGCGCGGGTTCCGGCTTCGTCTCCGCCTTCGTAGGCTTTGGCTCCAATACTTCCTTCTTTGGCGGCTCCTTCACCGCCACCGGCTCCGGCTTGGTTTCCACCGGCTTAGCCGACTCCACCACGACAGGCGGTTTCTCGGACTCCTCCTTGCGGGGGTCAATCAGCGTGCCGCCGGTCGGCTCCTTCCGCGGGGCGGAAGGATCTACAACCAGAGGTTCGCGCTTGGCTACCAGCCCATCGGCGGAGCCGGCGTTCTTCCCCACGATATAACCCATCGTGAAGAACACCCCTAACAGCGCGACAACGATGAAAAAGACACTCAGCAACTGCCGATTGCCCAGGATAAGTTCGAACTCGCCGTCTTCGCCACGTACCATTGCGTTCTCTACTCTTGCTGCCTTTCCCGGCAATGTGGTCTTGGTCACGCCCGTCCTCCTGCCTTATCATCTATCGGCCGAAGAGGGTAAGAGAACTAGAGCCAATCACCTCAATATCGCATTTTATTCGCCAATGCCAGCATTGCCAAGCGGAGCAGGTAAATCGCCAGCCAGGCGCATGGTACCGAGAACAACCCGGCTACCCACCACGAAATACGAGGTGGACCGACCAGAAATCGCCCGGCAACGGCCAATAACAGGGCCGGTAGGATGGCTGGAATGGGCCAGCGGACGGCTAGCAGTACTACCACCCATGCTCCTATCCAACCTACCACGCCCGAGGCGTCGAAACCGAGGGAATAAAGATGGGCAAATCCCAGGAGTAAGACGGTTCCCCCCACGGCGCCGGGGACGACCAGCCCGGGCCGCAGGAACTCGACAAACGACAACATCGCGCCAAGCATCAGGGCGGCGTAGGCCGCATCGGGATTAGACAAAGCGCGAATCATTCGTACCGCAAGGCTTCCACCGGATCCAGGCGTGCGGCCTTCACCGCCGGCCACACCCCAAAAAACACACCAACCCCAACGCTCATCAGGAATCCCGCCACCACCGCCCAAACCGGCACTTCCGACGGCAGCGACGGAATGAGCGCGCCAACCGCCAGCGTCACCAGCACGGCAAGAATAATCCCCAGCAGCCCCCCGGCGCCGGTAAGCGTAACCGCCTCCGTAAGAAACTGGAAAATGATGTCGCCGCGGCGCGCCCCAATCGCCTTCCGCACACCAATCTCGCGCGTCCGCTCGGTGACGCTGACCAGCATAATATTCATCACCCCAATCCCCCCAACCAGCAGGCCCAGGCCGGACAGCGAGATAGAAACGATCAGGATCACCGACGTAAGTTGATCGACGTTCTTAATAATCTGATCGGCCGTCGAGAGCGCAAAGTCGTCAGGCTGGCCGGGAGGCACCTGGCGCAACCGCCGGAGGATCGACTGCACCTCGTCGTAAGCCTGGTCGCGCAGACCGGGGCGCGCCTTGGCCGTCAGCAGGTAATTGTCGAGTTGCGGATACCGCAGGCGCACGGTTTCCACCGGCAGGACCATCGTGTAGTCGAGCTCGTTCTCACCGAAGAAGCCACCTTTGGCCGGCTCGAAGATGCCGATGACGGTATACTCCGCGCCAGCGACACTCACGGTTTTGCCGATGACCTTGCCGTCAGGATAGAGAACCTCCGCCAGGCTCGGACCCATCACGGCGACCTTCGCGCCGCGCCGGCCCTCCTCGGCCGTGTACGCGCGGCCCTCCTTAAGGTTGCGCGGCGAAATCTCGAACATGTTCGCGCTCTGGCCGGTGACCTGCACGCGGTCGGTCTCAAAGCCCGGAACACGCGCGGTTACCGGCGTCCTGCCAAGTACAGCCGGCGCGAACAACTGAATGCCCACCTGCTCCACCGACGGCGCCAGGCGCTCCAGGATCGGGGCGTAACTGGGGCTGATCGGGCGGCGCCGCAATTCCTTTTGCTTGGGCTGGCCGGGGTCGCCACTGAAGCGGGCGACAAAGATGTTGTTCGGCCCGAACTCCTCGAAGAACGTGACGATGCCTTTTCTCAGGCCAGTCAATAGGCTGGAGACGGTGACTACCGTCGTAATCCCGATAACGATACCAAGAATGGTAAGCGCGGAGCGGAAGCGGTTGCTCCGCAGCGACTGTAGCGCCAATTGGATATTCTCTCGCGGTTCAATACGCATGGCTCACTCCGCCCTCAAAGCGACAACCGGATCCAGCCGGGCGGCGCGCGCCGCCGGATACCAGCCCGAAGCAATACCCACCAAACTCGAGACGACCAACGCGAGCACGGCGTAGGGCAACGTAATCTCGAGCGGAGCTTCGGAGAAGCGGTTGGCCACCGAAACAATCGCCCAGCCGAGCAGCAGGCCGAGCGCACCCCCCAAGGCCGACATCAGTGTCGCTTCGATCAGAAACTGTAGCAGAATATCGGAATACCGCGCGCCCAGAGATTTCCGCACGCCGATTTCCCGCGTCCGCTCCGTAACGCTGACCAGCATGATGTTCATGATCACGATGCCGCCCACCACCAATGAGATGGCTGTCACCGGAATCACCACCGCCGAAACCAGCGCCAGGATATTCTCCACGAAGGAGCGCACCGATTCCGGCGTAAGCGTGTCAAACTTATCCGCCTCGCCGGGTCCAGTGTGGAAGCGGGTGCGCAGCGCGACGCGCGTGAGATCGAGCGCCTCGTCGATGCTAAGCCCCGCCCCCTCGCGCGCCCGGCCGAACACCGCGAATCCATTGGCACGCTGCGAGAACATCTTCAAATAGACGGTCGCGGGAATGTAGACGGGATTGTCTTGGCCGCTCCGCGCGCCACTCGATCCGAGCTTCTCCTGGACCCCGACAATCGTGAAATCCAGACCGCGAAGTTTGATCGTCTGCCCAACCGGCGAGCGGTCGGGAAACAGAGTGCTCCGCAACTCATCGCCGACCACGCAGACCAGTTGCCGGCTGCGCTCCTCCTGCTCGGTGAAGAACCGCCCATCCGTAAGGCTAACCTCGCGAATCTCGGGGAGCGTCGCGGAAACACCCAGGATACTGGCGAATTCAAACGTGACGTCGCCGTGCTTGACGTCTTCAATCCGTTGCGTGTACGGGCTGTAAAGGATCCGGTCACCCGTAACCACGCGCAGATAATCGAGTTCCGCCTCCCGGATCGGCTTATTCCGGCGCAGTTTGGCGATCCTATCCTTACGCCCGCTGCGGCCAGGCGAGGCGATCTGCGCCACCAGGTAGCTCTCGCTACCGAACACCTTAGACGTGGTGGATTCGGCGTAGTTCCCCAGTCCTTCAATAGCCGCACCCACGATCGCCACGCTGGAAACACCGATGATCACGCCCAGCAAGGTCAGAAACGTGCGCAGCTTATGGGCGCGGAGCGAGTCGATTGCCAGCCCAAAGGCGGTGAGAACGGTATAGAGTGTGTGCCGGCTTTCCGCAGTCATGTGTATCTGGGCAGACCTACCCTTCGATTGTAGATGCCCGAACCCCGCCGCCCGGACTGAAGAATTTAGCTTCCCGCTGAAACGGGCTCAGGCGCACGGCGGCGGCGCGCCCAGCCTTCCTTCACCACCTGCCGCCCACGCCCAATCGCCAGTGCATCATCCGGCACGGCGTCCGTAATCACCGAACCCGCTGCCACATAGCTACCCTCGCCAATCTCGACGGGCGCCACCAAAGTTGAGTTACTGCCAACGAAAGAGCCGGACCCGATCCGCGTCTGGTGCTTCTTCTTCCCGTCGTAATTGCAGGTTATCGTTCCAGCGCCGATATTAACATTCGCGCCGATAATCGAATCCCCCAGATACGCCAGATGTTGCGCCTTGCTACCCTTCCCCAGCCGCGTCTTCTTCAACTCCACGAAATTGCCGATATGCGCGCCAGCCTCCACGTGATTCTCCAGCCGCAGCCGGGCATACGGCCCCACCCGGGAACCCGTCTCCACCAGCGATGTACCCACCATGGAAAACGGGTAGACGTGAACGTCATCCTCCAAAGTAGAGTTCTCGATGATCGCGCAGGAGCCCACCAGGCAGTCCGACCCAATCACTGTCTTGCCCAGAATCCGCGCAAACGGCTCCACCACCGTATCCGGCCCAATCCGCACATCGGCGTCGATAGACACAGTCTCGGGCTTCTCGATCGTCACACCGCCGTCCATCAATTCTTTTACCTTGCGATCCCGCAGCACCCGGTCGGCTTCCGCCAGTTCCCGCCGCGTATTAATGCCGAGCAGTTCGGAACTATCCTCGATGGCGAACGGCAGCACGCGATGCCCGGCGCCGTTGAGGATCTCCACCATATCGGTGAGATAGTATTCACGGGCGGGGTTGTTGGGCTGGATATCGTGGAGGTGCTTCCACAGCAGCGGAGCTTCAAAACAGTAAATGCCGGCGTTGATCTCACGGATCTTGCGTATCTGGTCCGTGGCGGCCTTCTCCTCGACAACTGCCTGGATGGCGCCCTTGGCATCGCGCACGATGCGTCCGTAGCCAGTGGGATTCTCCAGAACGGTCGTGATGGCGGTGGCGGCGGCACCGGACTCCTGATGCAGGTCCAACAGTTTCCGCAGCGTGGATAGGCGAAGCAGCGGCGTATCGCCATACAGGACCATCACGCGCCCGGACTTCGATGCAACAGCCGGCTCACAGCTTAAAACCGCATGGCCCGTACCCTTCTGCTCGGTTTGACGGACGAAACGGACGCCGCGGGAAGCCAGTAGAGCCTGCACGGCATCCGCCTGATGCCCAACTACGACATAAATAGATTCAGGCGTGGTCAACGACAGCGCCAAATCGACCACATGCTCGGAAAGCGCCTTGCCACCGGCGCGATGCATCACCTTGGCCTTGCGGCTGCGCATCCGGGTGCCCAACCCGGCGGCGAGGATCAGGATAGTCAAGGATTCCATTCGTTACCCATTACATCATTCGGCTCAAGCGAGCCGCGCCTGTAGAGGGAAGACCTTAGTTTCCTGCTTTGGCGGGGGCGGAGCGCAAAACATCGGCCCGCTCCCGCCGCTTGCGTGCCATGAGGGCCATCCGCATCGCCACGGCGGCGGCACGTTCGGAGTGGTGGCGAACCTTGTCGGAATCGGCCAGCAGTTCGCCTTCTACCACTCGTAGGCCCATCTCGATCAGGCATTCGACATCCACTTCCACCGGCCGCGCCTGCTGGGCGGCGTAGCGGCTGCGCAGGTCGGAACCCACCGCGGCGGTATTCACCACCACGCAATCCACCAGTTCGCACCGGGCATGCTCATGAATAGCCTTCACATGGTCGGAGGCGCGGAAGTGCATCGTCTCCCCAGGCTGCCACATGAGATTGCAGAAATACGCCTTCACGGCCGGCGAGCGCCGAATCGCCTCCGGTACGCCGTTGACCAGCAGATTGGGAATCACGCTCGTGAACAGCGACCCCGGCCCCAGACAGATCAGGTCCGCCTTGGCGATCGCTTCCAGGGTCTCCGGCAGCGGTTGGACCTGCTTGGGATGAATGAACACGCGCTCGATGGGGACGCGGCTCTTGCTGATGTTGGTCTCGCCCTTGACCTCCCTGCCATTGGCGAGTTTGGCGCGAAGCTCCACGTTGCTGGCGGTAGAGGGGTAGATCTTGCCGGCGATCGCCAGAACCTCGGAGGAGACCTTAATGGCGTGCGCGAAGTCACCGGTAAGTTGCGTGAGCACCGCCAGGAAGAGATTGCCGAAACTGTGGCCCTGCAAGCCTTTGCCGTTTGCGAAGCGGTACTGGAACAGGCGTGAGAGCAGGGTGGCGTCTTCCGACAGGGCCACCATGCAGTTGCGAATATCGCCGGGGGGCAGGACGTCGAATTCGCGGCGCAGGCGCCCGGAACTCCCCCCATCGTCCGTAACCGTGACAACGGCGGTCAGTTCGGCCCGAATGCCATCGGGCAGGCTATAAGCGTCCGGATGGGGTTCACGCCGCAGCTCCGGACGGGCGTAGAACTTCAGGCCGGCAAGGATGGACGACAGGCCGGTTCCGCCGCCGACCACCAGAATACGCAGCGGCTCGTCGAGATTAACGCCGGTGAAAGCGAGCCCAGGCGGTGGATGGACGGCCGGGTTCTGCCCGGCGGCCGGGTTCTGCCCGGCGGCCGGGTTCTGCCCGGCGGCCGGGTTCTGCCCGGC
>CAYLPH010000001.1:0-45251 GCA_964385495.1 uncultured Candidatus Solibacter sp. | reverse complement strand
GGCCGGGTTCTGCCCAGAACTCTTAGCCGGCCTCGATCCGCGCTTACCCGCCATGCAGTTGTAGAGATCTCCAGACGGGACGCAATCCGGGGACTTATTACCCTTCCCGCTTCTCTGAAAATATCACGTCGCGAACCGGGCCGTTGCGGGCGAACTCCAGGAAGTCGGCATCGCTACGGGCCAGGGCGCGGTTCTTGGGCTCCAGCCGAATCGCCTCGGCCAAGTGGTGAGCGGACTGCGCCATATCGCCCTGCAATCCCCGGCTAAGGGCCAGGGCGTAGTGGACATGCTCAGCATTGGGCAGAGCCTGCAGCGCCTGGCGCAGGTGCGTTTCGGCGTCAGCCGCGCGGCGCTGGTTCAGCAGGGTAACGGCGTAATGGTAGTGGTCCTCGGGGGAATCGAGGGTGGGCGCGGTTTGTGCCAGGCGCTGTTCGCACATGCGCAAATGCTGGCGGGCGACATGGGCCACTTCCCGCGCGGGACCACCCGCGGCCAAGCGGAACAATTCGATGGCCTTTTGAAACTCGCGAGCATGGAAATGCTGCATCGCTGCCTCAAATTGTTGCAGCTGGAATTGAGATGGACTGAGCGTTGTACTGGTCACTGCTTGGAAAGTCGCCTGTACTGCTGGCGTTGACTTCTTCATATGCGGCAATTCACTTAGCCGAAGTTTCTTGTTTAGCAGATGCCGGAAGCCGATGCAACCTCGGCACCGAGAGACAGTATATCCTCATCCTGGAAGGGCTTGCTGACCAACTGGACCCCAACGGGCAAACCATCGGCCGTCCGGCCCCAGGGTAAGGTCAGTGCGGGGAAGCCCGTAAGGTTCCAAATAGTGGAAAGCGCAAGGCCCGGAAAGAGTCCGATCGACTGGCCTTCCACCTGCCAGCGGCGCTCGCGATGGCGGAAGGCGGGGATGGAACAGGGCGGCATCAGCAGCGCTTCGAAGCCCTCCATTTTTTGAAGGGCGATGTGCCGCAGACGCTCCCGTTCGGTGAACTGTTGCGCGACTTGGCGGGCATCGGGCATGGCGCCGGTTTTGAGATTCTCCAATAGGCTCCAATGCGCCTCGGCGTCGCGCCCGGCAAGGAAATCCCTCTTCTCATAGTTGGCGAGTTCGGCGAAGAAGAACGCCCAGACGTTCGGGGCACGCTCCAGGCCTTCCAACGTAACAGGCTCCACCTTGTATCCAAGAGATTGGAATCGCGCGGCGGCCTCCTCCACTCCCTGGGTAATCGCCCGATGAACGGGGATAGTGCCAAGCGTGCGGACCAGGCCGATACGGCGGGTCTTCGCAATCGGAGCAGGATCAGGGCGGCCAACAGAGAGCGAATCGCGCAGATCCACACCATCCAACACCGAGAAAAGCAGCGCGGCGTCCTCCACGGTACGGGCGAGAATCCCCGGCACCAGCACCACACCACCCGGCGGGTCGAACAAGGGAAACTGTCCGCTGCCACCAATGCGGCGGTGCGTTGGCTTGAAACCAGCCAAGCCGCAGAAGTGAGCCGGCACCCGAACGGAGCCGCCGCCATCGCCCGCCAGTCCTCCAGGAGAACAGAATGCCGCAATCGCCGCCGCCTCCCCGCCGCTGGACCCGCCCGGCGTATAGTCCGCGTGGAGAGGGTGGTTGGTGCGGCCAGTGACGAAGTTATCGGTCTCATAGCTGGTGAGCAATTCCGGCACATTCGTCTTTCCCAGGAAGGTGGCCCCCGCGGCGCGCAGCCGGGCGACCGCGTGCGCATCGGCGGCGGCCATATGGCCGAGACGCAGCCTGGAACCGGCCAGCGTCGGATAGCCGAGAACATCGAAACTATCCTTAATCGTCAGCGGAACGCCGTAGAGCGGACCTTTCGCCGCGGGCTCTTCGTAGTCACACAGAGTGGTGAAGGCATTAAGGGCGGGATTCACTTCGGCGATACGGTCGCGATGCGCCTGCCAGGCTTCCCGCGGGCTGAGGCGGCCCTGCGCAATGGCATCGCGAATCTGGCGAAGCGTCCAATGGGTGAGCGGGCCGGAAGGGAGAGCCACGCGGATAGGATACACTCACCCTCATGCATTCCGGGCGCCTGTTTACGGCCAGTTGTCTCGCGCTGGTTACCACGTCTATGGTCTTTTCCATTCGCGGCGATATCCTCGACGCGCTCGGCGCGGACTTCCAACTGAATAAACAGCAGGTGGGGCTGATTCTGAGCCCGGCGTTCTGGGGCTTCACGCTGTCGATTCTCATTGGCGGGTCGCTGGTGGACTACTTCGGCATGCGCCGCCTGCTGGCGCTATCGGGCTGGGGATACATCGCGGCGATTGCGGCGATCGTCTTGGCGCCGCGCCCCACCGCGCCAGTGGCTCCGTTCTATAGCGACCCGGGCTTCCTGATTCTGTACGGCGGAATGTTAACGCTGGGCCTGTCGCAGGGCCTGGTGGAAGGCGTCATCAACCCGCTCTGCGCTACGCTCTATCCGCACGACAAAACGCACAAGATGAACGTGCTGCATGCCTGGTGGCCGGGAGGGCTGATCATTGGCGGGCTGACAGCCTTTGCCATAACCAAGGTGATGGGGCTGGATCAATTAGGCGTGGCAGCTTCCGCGGTAACCCTCGGCTGGCAGAGCAAGCTGGCGACGATCCTGGCTGCGGCAGTGGGCTATCTGCTGCTGATCCGCGGCCAGGAGTTTCCCGCGACCGAACGCGTAGCCGCGGGCGTAACCAACGGCGAGATGCTCCGCGAGGCCTTCCGTCCCCTATTCCTGCTGCTGTGGGTGTGCATGTGGATGACCGCGGCCACCGAGTTAGGTCCGGATCAGTGGGTCGGGTCGCTGATCACGCAGTTAACGGGCATGCAAGGGATTCTGATCCTGGTCTACACGGCGGGGCTAATGTTCGCGCTGCGCTATTTCGGCGGAGGCGTGGCGCACTACGTATCGCCATTCAAGCTACTCACCGCTTCGGCACTCCTGGCGGCCGCGGGCTTGTACGGCTTGTCGCAGGTAACGACACCAACGGAGGCGTTCCTGGCGGCGACCCTGTTCGGAGTAGGCAAGACCTACTTCTGGCCGACGATGCTGGGCATTACATCGGAGCAGTTCCCGCGCGGCGGCGCCCTGCTGCTCGCCTTGATGGGAGGAACGGGAAACCTCGCGGTAGCCTTCGTCCTCCCCGTGATGGGCGGCTGGTATGACACCGCGGGTCCCGCGGCGGCATTCCGCTACGTGGCGCTACTCCCGGCGATTTGCGTCTTCGCGTTCGCGGGATTGCACGCATACTTCCAGTCGCGGGGTGGGTACCGGGCGGAGTCGATTGGCGGGGCCGTAGGGAAGTAGCCTCCGATCCCAGACGGCTGCGCCGTGCATAGGTGGGTCCTTGCGGTGGTTTCGGTGGCTGAGATCGTTGGGGCGGAATGTACCTCAGGTTTGTTCGGCATTGGAGGAGACCTGAGGTACAACTCTAGCCGATTCAATGGGTTGCGGTGGACTCTGGCGAGAGCCTGGGGACCCCCGCCCGGACCTGGGGGGGTACGCCGTCCCGTCGAATTCGGGGGATTTCGGAGGAGGCGCAGGCCGGCGAGCGCGGTGCTGCGGACACGGTGCACGCGGGCGGCGTAGCGATGGAGTCCGGCGCGGCGCGAGATCTCAGCGCTGTGGGTTGACTCGATAGACGGTGGGGAAAAAGAAGTAGTTTGGAACCGAGAAAGGACGAGCATCCGGTGCTGATTTTCCGTCTTTCTGGGCGGTCTGAATTCGCGCTTCAGCAGCCCAGGATCTCCTCACTCTCCCAACACCCCCGCGCCACCACCTCCGTCTCCGCCCCCTCGTACACCATCGCGTACGAATACCCATCCATCTCCCGCGCCGGCAGCCACATCGTCCACTCCCTGGGATCCTCACTCCACTTCCGCAACTGCCCCCCCATAACCGGCACCTGAAATCCCGTCAGCGGCAGCGACAAACCCATTCCCGTCGCCTTGATGTAAGCCTCTTTCCGAGACCACACCTCGTAGAAGGCGCGCTCGCGCAGTTCCTCCGGCAACTCCAATATCCGCGCGCATTCCTCCGGATGAAAGAAGCGCTGGGCGATCCCCATGCGATCCGTCTGCCGCCTGTGATACTCGATATCCACGCCAATCTCGCGGCCCCATGCGAATCCATACAGCGCCATCCGCCCGGCATGAGACACGTTAAACCGCAGATCGCCCTCCACAGCCGGCTTCCCATAAGCCCCATAAGTAAATCGCACCTCCCCTGGCGCAATCCCCAACCGCTGTCCCAATAGAATCCGCAGCACCGCCCGCGCCACCGTGAACGACATGCGCGGCTCCTCCACCACGAAGCGCGCCGCGCGGCGCCGCTCCTCCTCATCGAGAAACGCCGCCGCCCGCGCGAGCACGGCCGGATCGCGGCTCAATGCCACCGGGATAAGCTCCACTGCCGTCATCAAGGGAATCCTTATTGTCTCCCGCCTCGATCGGATAGCACCATTCACCATTCCGTTAACCCAGACCACCCGCCCCACGCAATCTCAATTACTTACAGCGCGGCCATTTCCGTGCACCTACAAATCGCGTCACGCAAGCCTAAATCAAAGGAGACAACGAACATGAAAACCTGGACGAAGATGATGACAGTCGCGGCCCTCGCGATGACCACCCTGCCGGCAGCTACCGTAGTTCGCACCGCGGTCGCCGATGTCCCCTTCCCCTTCCAGCTCTCGGGCCGCCAGATGCCCGCCGGCAAGTACACCATCGGACGCACCGCCACCGGCGCCTACATTGTCGAGAATACCGTCACCCGCACCGCCGCCGTCTTCCAGGCCCCCGTGCGCACCACCGGCAAACCCGGCGCGGGCAAAATCGAGTTCAAGTGCGCCGCCGAAGCCTGCGAGATCGAGAGCGTCCGCTTCCAAGGCGACCCCATCACCTATAAGCGCCCCTTCCCGGCCAACAAGCGCAATGCCATCGCGCCTACCGCAGCCTCCGTGAATCTTTCGCAGGATTAAATACAATCCGCGCTTCGTTGCTTCCTACCCACCCCGGCCGGCATCCTATACTCAAAGCCAAGGGCTGCCGGCCGGAATGACAAAACCCAGTATTCTTACCGTGGATGATGACCCGAACGTGCTGCGTTCGGTGGAGCGCGACCTGCGCAAACGATTTGGCCAGGATTACCGCATCCTGCGCGCCGCATCCGGCGAAGAGGCTCTGGACGCCCTTCGCAAACTGAAACTTCGTAATGAGCCCGTGGCACTGCTGATTGCCGATCAGCGTATGCCCGGCATGGATGGCGTCACGTTTCTTGCCGGCGCGCGCCAGGTCTTTCCCGATGCCCGCCGCGCCCTGCTCACCGCCTACGCCGATACCGACGCCGCCATCAAAGCCATCAACGACGTCAAGATCGACCATTACCTTCTCAAACCCTGGGACCCGCCCGAGGAACGTCTTTATCCCGTTCTGGACGACCTGCTCGAAGACTGGAGAGGCAACTACCGCCCGCCCTTTGAAGGTATTCGTATTGTGGGACACCGCTGGTCCCCGCAGACCCACCAGCTTAAGGATTTCCTCGGCCGCAATCACATTCCCTTCCAATGGGTGGACGTCGAAGCGCAGGATGCCGAAGTGCGCCGCTTTCTGGAGGCCCTCGGCCCCACAGGCGAACTTCCCATCGCGGTCTTCCCCGATGGCACCCGCCTACCCACACCCAGCACCGAGCAGGTGGCGGAGAAGTGCGGACTGCGGGTGCGCGCCGAGAGCCCTCTTTATGATTTGGTGATTGTCGGCGCCGGACCCGCGGGTCTGGCCGCCGCGGTTTATGGCGCCTCGGAAGGCCTCTGCACGCTGCTGGTCGATAGGGAAGGTCCCGGCGGCCAGGCGGGCATGAGTTCCAAGATCGAGAACTACCTCGGCTTCCCCTCCGGCGTCTCCGGCGCCGACCTCACGCGCCGCGCCGTTACGCAAGCCCGCCGTCTCGGCGCCGAGATTCTAGCCCCGCAGGAAGTGGTCTCCCTGCGCACCGAAGGCAATTACCGTATTCTTCGCTTCCGTGATGGATCCGAAGTCACGAGTTTTTCCGTGCTGATCGCCACCGGCCTTGCCTGGCGCAAACTGGAGGCGCCGGGTGTGGAGAAGCTCACAGGCGCGGGCATTTACTATGGCGCGGCCATGACCGAAGCTGTCTCCTGCAAGGACGAGGAGGTATACGTGGTGGGCGGCGCCAACTCCGCCGGGCAAGGGGCCATGCACTTCTCGAGGTATGCCCGCAAAGTGACGATGCTGGTCCGCGGCGAATCGCTGGCGGCCACCATGTCGCAGTACCTCATCGATCAAATCGAAGCCACGCCCAACATCGAAGTTCTGCCTTATACGGAAATCGCCGAAGCTCACGGCGACGAGAAGCTTACCGGCCTCACGCTAGCCAATCGAAAAACCGGGGAACGCACGGAAGTACCGGCCAACGCGCTGTTCATCTTCATCGGCGCCCAGCCTTGCACTTCCTGGCTGAAAGACGTGGTGCCGATGGACGACCACGGCTATATCCTGGCCGGGCCGCAACTCATGCGCGATGGCAAGCGCCCCACGCGCTGGACTCCGGATCGCGATCCCTTTCTGCTGGAAACGGGGCTCCCCGGCGTCTTCGTAGCCGGCGACACGCGCGCGGGCTCGGTAAAGCGCGTAGCCAGCAGCGTGGGGGAAGGTTCCATCACGGTGGCCATGGTCCACCAATACCTCAGCAAGGTGCGCTGATATGTTGCATGATCTGCAGGAATCCAGCCTCTTCCCCGTGTTGCCGGAGGATGTGCTCGCCCAGTTGCCGCAGTACGGCGAAGTCCTCGACTACGAAGATGGCCAGGTACTGTTCTCCGAGGGGGAATGCGATTACCCGTTCTTCGCCGTGTTGGACGGACAGGTGCGCGTCACCAAGCGCTCCGGCCCGGAGTCCATCACGCTGGCGCTACACCAGCGCGGGCAGTTTTGCGGCGAGATTTCGATGCTGACGGGAGGCCCCGCGGTGGCCACCTGTACGGCGGTTGGACGCACCCGGGTCGCCCGCATTGAGAACAGCCAGTTCCGCAAAGTCTCGGGCAAGGACAGTCCGGTGTCGCGCACGATCCTCACGGCCATGGCTGCCCGCACGCGCGACATTGAAGCCCAAACCCGGCAGCGGGACAAACTCGCCTCTCTCGGTAAACTCTCCGCCGGGCTGGCACACGAGTTGAACAACCCGGCGTCCGCCGCCGCGCGCGCCGCGCGTTCGCTGGACGAAGCCATCACTACGATGCGTCTGCAGTCCATCCGCTACGACTGCCGCTTCAACGACCGGCAACGCGACGCCCTCCTGAAGCTGGAAGAGGAGATCCGCACAGATACCGAACCGGGCGAGGTTCTCGATTCAGTGGAGCGCAGCGACCGCGAACAAGCCATCGAACAGTGGATGGAAGATCGCGGCCTCACGAACGGCTGGGAGAAGGCCCCCACGCTCGTCGATGCCGGCTTCACTCTGTCCTGCATCTCCTCGGTAGGCGCTGTCTTTGAAGGCGACGCCCTCCAGGCGGCCATCGACTGGCTGGAAGCCACGCTGCGCATGTCCGCTCTTGCCAACGAAGTGCAAACGGCCGCCGGCCGCGTGTCCGAGCTCGTCAAGGCCATGAAGCAGTACACCTACATGGACCGCGCCGACCTGCAGGACACCGACATCCACAAAGGCCTGGATAGCACGCTGACGATCTTCGCCGCCAAGCTGAAATCCGGCACCATCGTCATCCAGCGCGACTTCGACCCCGATCTGCCCATCGTCTGCGCCTATCCTGGCGAACTCAACCAGGTCTGGACGAATCTGATCGACAATGCCCTGGATGCCATGAACGGCAAAGGCAAACTGACGGTTATCACGCGGCGCGAAGGCGATGGCGCCTGTGTGCAGATTGCCGATACGGGGCCTGGCATTCCGGAAGCCGTGCGCAATCGCATCTTCGATCCCTTCTTCACGACCAAGCCCGTGGGGAAGGGTACGGGCCTCGGACTGGATACCGTCTATCGCATCATCACCGCCCGCCACGGCGGCACCATCACGGTCAAATCCGTCCCCGGCGATACGCGCTTCACCGTTCGCCTCCCGGCCAACCCACCGAAGCAAGGCGTCTGATCCGATGCAGATCGAGTTCCGCTCCGTCACCTGCCGTATCGCGGACCGGACCATCGTGCGGAACCTCAGCTTCACGCTTCCGCCGGGGCAGATTCTGGCTCTGGTCGGTCCCAGCGGGGCGGGCAAGACTACGCTGCTCCGGCTGATCAATGCCCTCCGCTTGCCCAACGAAGGCGAGGTGATGATTCAAGACCAACGCAGCGACGCCTGGGACCCCATCGCGCTTCGAAGACAAACCGGATATGTTCTGCAGGAAGGCGGCCTGTTCCCGCACATGACGGTGGAACAGAACATCGGCCTCGCCCCCAAACTCGCCGGCTGGCCGGGGGAGCGCATCCAAACCCGCGTCACGCAACTTCTGGAAGAGGTGCAACTCGCCCCTCGGGAGTTTCGGCAGCGTTATCCCAGACAACTCAGCGGAGGCCAGCGCCAGCGAGTCAGCCTGGCCCGCGCCCTGGCGACGGAACCGCCCATCCTGCTCCTGGATGAGCCCTTCAGCGCGCTCGATCCGGTGACCCGCATCGACATGCAGCGGCTGTTCCAAACATTGCAGCAGCGCCATCGCCAGACCACCGTCCTGGTCACGCATGATATGCGGGAGGCGCTACGGCTCGGCTCGTTGGTCGGCCTGCTCTATGAGGGCCGGATGGAAGTGCTCGCCGCGCCCGAGGCCTTCCAATCGTCCGCCAACCCGATTGTCGCCGCCTTCCTGGGAGAGGACGCATGACCCCCAACCTCCCGCCAGACCTCCCCGCGCTGCTTCTGGAGCATATCGGCATTGTCGCGCTGAGCATCGCGCTGGCCGCCATGATCGGTATCCCGGCCGGCATCGCCGCCACACGCCGTCCCGCTCTCGAAACCTGGCTAGTCGGCCTAGCCAACATCGCCCAAACCATACCCAGCCTGGCGCTCTTCGGCTTCCTGATCACTTTGCCGGTTGTTGGCGGCATCGGCCCCAGGCCTGCCATCGTCGCGCTGATCCTTTACGCGCTGCTGCCCATCCTCCGCAACACGGTAGCCGGCATTGAAGGCATAGACCCCGCGCTTCGCGAATCCGCGCTCGCCATCGGCATGAAGCCGGGCGAAATGCTGCGCTACGTGGAGATCCCCTTGGCCGCGCGCACGATCCTCGCCGGCGTGCGCATCGCAGCGGTCACTACCATCGGCACCGCTACCATCGCCGCGGCCATAGGTGGTGGCGGACTCGGCGTCCTCATCTTCCGCGGACTCGCTTCCCTCAACACAGGCGAGATCCTGGCCGGCGCCGCGCCCGCCGCTCTGTTAGCCTTAGTCACCGATGGAGGACTCGCCTGGTGCGAACGACGCTTGTCCCGCTAATCCTATTGCTGGCCTCCTGCGGCCGCAGCGACCGTCTGACCGTGGGCGCCAAGAACTTCACCGAACAACTGATTCTCGGCGAGATCATCGCCCAGCATCTGGAACAGCGCACCGGCAAGCCCGTCGACCGCAAGTTCAATCTGGGCGGAGCTCTGCTTGCTCACAACGCGCTCACCAGCGGCCAGATCGATATCCTACCGGAATACACCGGCACCGCCCTCACGACGGTTCTCAAGCGGCCGCCCAATGCTTCCCCCGAAGAGACACTGGCGCAAGTCCGCGAAGGCTATCGGCAGTGGCAACTGGAATGGCTGAACCCACTCGGTTTCAACAACACCTTCGCCATGGCCGTCCGCAAAGCGGACGCCGATGCGGTCAAGGTGAGAACGATCACGGAGGCCGCCAAAGCGCGGGAGTGGAAGCTGGGTGTGGGATATGAATTCCTCACGCGTCCCGATGGCTGGCCCGGGCTCCAGAAGGCTTATGAGCTTCGGCTGGAGGGCAACCCCGTGACCATGGACCTCGGTCTGCTCTACGCCGCACTGCGCAGCCGGAAGATCGACCTTGCCGCTGCGAACTCGACGGATGGCCTGCTTTCGACGGGGGAGTTCGTGGTACTGGAGGATGACCGGCGTTACTTCCCGCCCTACCAGGCGGCTGTTATTGCCCGCACGGCTGTGCTGACGCCGGAAGTCCGCGCCGCCCTTATGGAGCTGTCCGGCGCTATCGACGATGCCGCGATGCGGCGGCTGAACTATGAGGTGGCGGGACGCCAGCGGCAGGCGGTGGACGTCGTGAAGGAGTTTCTGGCGTCGAAGCCGAAACGTTAGCGGGCGGCAGCTCCCACGGAAGAGTTCATCACTTGCGCCACAATCTCAAACGACTTTAGCCGGTCCGCATGCTCATACAAATCACAAATAAACATCACCTCATCCAATCCGGCATACGTCACGAACTCCTCCAGCTTCGTGCGCACCGTCTCCGGCCCGCCCGTGATCATGACTCCTAACTTCGACTCCACCATCCAGCGCTCCGCCTGCGTCCAACGTCCGTCCATCGACTCCACCGGCGGCTGCAGATAAATCGGCCCGCCACGCATCAGGCTCAGCGCGCGCTGCAGCGGCGTCGTCGCCAAATACCGCGCCCGCTCGTCGGTCTCCGCCGCGACGAAAGGCACGCCCGCCATCACATAAGGCTTCTCCAAAGTCGCCGACGCCTGGAAATTGCGCCGGTACACATGAATCGCCTCCTCCAACAACGCCGGCGCAAAGTGGCTCGCAAAGGCAAAGGGCAACCCCAGCTTCGCCGCCAACTGCGCGCTGAACGTGCTCGATCCCAACAGCCATAGCGGCACCCCGGTTCCCTGCCCCGGAAACGCCCGCAGCCGCTTCCCCGCCTGCTCCGGACCCAGCAATTCCAGCAGTTCCGACACCTGCCTCGGGAAATCCTCTTCGCTCTCGACAACCCCTCGCCGCAGCGCCCGCATGGTCAATCCATCGGAACCCGGCGCTCTTCCCAGCCCCAGATCGATACGTCCCGGATAGAGGCTCTCGAGAGTACCGAACTGCTCGGCAATCACCAACGACGGATGGTTCGGCAGCATGATCCCGCCCGACCCCACCCTTATCCGCGAAGTGCCGCCCGCCACATAGCCGATTAACACTGCTGTCGCCGCACTCGCGATGCCCGCCATGTTGTGATGTTCGGCAAGCCAGTACCGTGTGTATCCCCACTCTTCGGCATGACGCGCCAAATCCAGTGTGTTGCGGAGCGTCTCCCCCACCGTGCCGCCGGCACGCACCGGAGCCAGATCGAGTATGGAATAACGCGTTGAACGTGTAGAGTTCACACTTACTGGATGCCACAACCCATCTTCCGGTCTCAACCGGACCAGCGAAACCGCGGCACTATGTTATTCTTCAACCGGGATGCGCGCGAAGCCCTCTCGATAGCCTGAATGCAATACCTGCTGCGGATCCTACGCCCCGAAGGCGCGGAGCGGACAACTCCCTTGGCCGATGCCAGTATCACCGTCGGCCGTGTCCGCATGAATGACCTGAGCTTCCCGGAAGACAGCACGCTCTCCCGCCAGCACTTCATGCTGGTGAAGCAGGATACGGGCTGGGCGGTGCGCGACCTTGGCACCCGCAATGGGACTCGCGTCAATGGCGACCCGATTGCCGGCGACCGCGACCTGATCGATGGCGACATCATCTCCGCGGGACACGTCATTCTGCGCTTTGAAGCAAGCGGCCTCGCCGCCGATGGGCCCGCCCGCGCCGCGGCACCACCGGTGTCGAGCGCCTCCGCCGATACCCTCCACGCCGAGCGTACCCTCACCGATGCCATCCAGGCCGGCCCCGCCCAGGGCTCCCTGGAACTGTTGGTGCGCGTCTGCCGCCAGTTGCTGCGCCCCGGCCCGAAGGGCTGGTACGGCGTCATTCTCTCCACCGCCATGCGCTATCTGCGCGCCGAACGTGGGGCGCTGCTCATCCTGGAAGAGGGGGAACTGCGGGTCCGCGCCTCCGCCGGACCGGACCTGCCCATCAGCAGCACCATCCGCGACCGCGTCCTGCGCGAGCGTATCTCGATCTTCGCCGCCGATGTGCGGGACGACTCCCGCTTCCACGACGCGCACAGCCTTCTCCTCCAGGGTGTCAGCAGCATCATCGCCGCGCCGCTCCAAACCGAAAAGGACGTCCACGGCCTGCTCTACCTGCACAAAACCGAAGCGCCGCATTTCAGCATCGAAGATCTCAATACCGCCACGGTGCTCGCCCACCTTGCGGCGGTGAAGCGCGAAGAGGAGCTTCTGGTGGAACGCGAGCGCCGCGCGGAGAAACTCGCCGATGCCCGGCGCCGCGCGCTCGAAGCGGCCGAACTGATGCGCCACGCCGAAACCCGCGCCGTTCTTGCCGAGTCGGCCGCCTCGCTCGGACGGCTGGCCGCCGCCGTCAGCCATGAGATCAACTCCCCGATCGGCGCGCTCAACAGTTCGGTCGACACCCTGCTGCGCACCATCGACAAACTGCACGCCGCCGCGGGCGACCCGCGCTACCTGGAACTCGCCGCCGAACTCTGCACCTCCATCCAAGCCTCCGTCGGCCGCCTCAACGAGATCGCCGCCCGCCTGCGGCGCGTCACAAATCTCGACCGCGCCGATGTCCAGCAACTCGACTTACCGCTGCTGCTGCGGGATGTCGCGCAAATTGTGCCCTTAACCGAAGGCGCAACCCTGGATCTCCACACACCGGATAAGCTCGAGATTGTCTCCCGCCCGCAAGTGCTCAGCGCCGTCTTCACTTCCATGTTCGATTTCTGCCGCGAGAACGGCGCGCAAGTTGTCCTCACTTCGGACGCCGGCCTTATCCGCATCCAGGTCCGTCAACCCAGCCGGGTGATTCCAGAGGCCGACCTGCTGCACTTATTCGATCCGGCCTTCCGCTCCGTGGGCGGCAAAATCGGAACCGCCAACTGGGAACTCTTCAGCGCCCGCCAAATGGTCCGCGAACTCGGCGGAGAACTCTACGCCGAAAGCACGGAGGAACGCGGCACGGTGCTGACCGCCGAACTCCGCCCCGATGCACTCGATACTCAGTAACCGGCGGTTTTCACCCATTGCTTTTCGCGCCAAGGCGCAATAGCATAGGCGGCAAAGGTAGGTGCCCCGTGAACCTGATCAAATCCGCCGTATTGGCCATCGCGCTGGGAATTGCGCTCTGGGCGCAAAGCATGCCCCGCCTCCTCACCGTGGAGCCCGCCGAGTGCAAAGCCGGCGCCGAAGCCATGGTAAAAGGCGAAAATCTGGATAAAAAAGCCGTCGCCGAACTCTATCTGACCGACGGCAAAAACGACCTGAAACTCACCATCGTCACGCAGGCAGCGGATAACATCAAATTCAAGATTCCAGCCGAAGCCAAGGCCGGGCGCTTCAGCCTGATGTTGATGACCGCCGGCGCCGACCCCAAGCTCATCGAGCAGCCGGTCAAGGTGACGATACAATAGTCCACCTCGCCCCCGCGTCATTCTTTATGATGGAAGAACCGCCACCGCGCGGCTCTCTACATGAACGTGACGCAATCCAGTCCTCCGTACGACTACGACCTTCTGGTCATCGGTTCCGGCCCGGGCGGCCAACGCGCGGCCATCCAGGCAGCGAAGATGGACAAGCGCGTGGCCGTGGTGGAGCGCAAGGCCGTGGTCGGCGGCGTCTCCGTCAACACCGGCACCATTCCCAGCAAAACCCTGCGCGAAGCCGTGATGTATCTGTCCGGCTATCGCGAACGCGCGTTCTACGGCGCTTCCTATTCGGTGAAGCAGAACATCACCATGGAGGACCTGCTGCTGCGCACCGATCAGGTCATCCGTCACGAAATCGAAGTCACGCGCCACCAACTCATCCGCAATCGCGTGGAAGTGATTTCCGCCTACGGTTCCTTCGTCGATCCCCACACCATCAAGCTGGATCATTCGGACTCGCACACCACGCGCACGGTCACCGCGGAGAAGATCATCCTCGCGGTTGGTACCGAAGCCACGCAGGATTCCCATATCCCCTTCGATGGCCTTCGCATCTTCACCAGCGACGACATTCTGCGGCTCGATAAGCTGCCGCGAACCCTCGCCGTGATTGGCGCCGGCGTGATCGGCTGCGAGTACGCGAGCATGTTCGCCGCCTTGGGCGTGCGAGTCACCCTGATCGACAAGCGCCCCCGCCTGCTGCCCTTCGTGGACGACGAGATGGCCGACGCCCTTACCTACCACCTGCGCGAGAACCGGGTCACCATGCGCCTGGGCGAGGAGGTCAGCGGAATTGAAAGGGTGGAGGATGAACACGGGCAGCGCGTGCGCATCAATCTCGCCAGCGGCAAGCAGATCCTGACCGACAAGGCCCTCTACTCGATCGGGCGCACCGGCAACACCAGCCGCCTCAATCTCGATGCCGCCGGGCTCAAAGCCGACGATCGCGGCCGCCTCAAGGTCAATGGTAACTTTCAGACTTCCGTTCCGCACATCTATGCCGTCGGCGATCTGATCGGATTCCCCAGCCTCGCCTCCACCTCCATGGAACAGGGCCGCCTGGCCGCCGCCCACGCTTTCGATGAGGAGGCCTGTTCCGTCCCCGAACTCTTCCCCTACGGCATTTACACGATCCCGGAGATCTCCATGGTCGGCCGGAGCGAAGAGGAACTCACCGCCGACGGCATCCCTTACGAAATCGGCAAGGCGCGCTATCGCGAAATCGCACGCGGGCAGATTATCGGCGATTCTACGGGCTTGCTGAAGCTGATTTTCAACTCGAAGGACCGCAAACTCCTCGCCGTCCACATCATTGGCGAAGGTGCCAGCGAACTTGTCCATATCGGCCAGGCCGTGCTGGCCTTCGGCGGTACCATCGACTACTTTATCGACACGGTATTCAATTACCCCACGCTGGCCGAATGCTACAAAACCGCCGCGTTTGACGGCATCAACCGCGTCGGCGCTTAAACGGTTGGAACACAGCCACGGCGAAGTTCGTATTTCATCGGCATGAGCGACGCCGTATCCGCCAGTCCTCTCCGGCTTTGGCCCGGACTTCTCCTGGTTGCCCTACAGTGGATCCTCCGTTACGCGGTCCCGGTGGCCTTTCCGGAGGCGACACTGGCGGCCGTACTGGGCAGTGTCGCCTGTGGCGTGGCGGTCCTGATCTGGTGGACATTCTTCAGCCGTGCCCCGCGATTGGAGCGTTGGGGCGGCCTTCTGGTGATGATCGCGGCCGCCCTTCTGACCAGGCCTTTGCTGCATCCTTCCATCGCCGGTGGCATGATGGGCATGCTATTCCCCATCTACCTGGTTCCCATCCTCAGTCTCGCCCTGGTGCTGTGGGCCATTGCCAGCCGTGGCCTGTTCCCTACCGCGCGCCGCGCGGCATTCCTCGGCTCCGTAGTGCTGGCCTGCGGCGGATTCACACTGCTGCGCACCGAAGGGATAACCGGGCAGGCGCAATCGGACTTCGCCTGGCGCTGGACACCGACGAAAGAGCAGCAGGTGCTGGCGCGTGTCGCTCTACCTCCTCCGCCGCCGCCCGCCCCAGTGGTGGCCGCGGCGCCCGTGGCCGTGGCAACTTCCGCGCCTGCCGTCGCTGTCCCCGCCGCGCCCCCCGTCCTCCCAGAATGGCCCGGCTTCCGTGGTCCGAATCGCGACAGCATCGTCGCCGGTACAGCCATCCTCACCGATTGGTCCCAACAGAAGCCGGCCGAACTCTGGCGTAAGCCCATCGGCCCGGGCTGGTCATCCTTCGCCGTCGCCGGTGACCGGCTCTACACGCAGGAGCAGCGCGGAGAAGAGGAACTCGTCAGTTGCTACAACGCCACCACAGGCGACCCTGTCTGGATCCATCGCGATCAAGCCCGCTTCTGGGAATCGAACGCCGGGGCAGGCCCGCGCGGCACGCCGGCCCTCCACGATGGCCGTGTCTACAGCTTCGGCGCCACCGGCATCCTCAACGCCCTCGATGCCGGCACCGGAGCCCGCCTTTGGTCCCGCAACGTCGCTGAGGAAACCGCGACGAAGATCCCCGGCTGGGGCTTCTCCAGTTCGCCTTTGGTTGTTGGCGATAATGTGATCGTCGCCGCCGGGGGACAACTCGCGGCCTATGACCGCAACACCGGCAAGCCCCTCTGGCAAGGTCCCAAGAGCGGCGGCGGCTACAGTTCCCCTCACCTCTTCACGGCGGGCGGCGTCACGCAGGTGGTGCTCCAGAGCGGCAAGGCCATTCATGCCGTCGACCCACGCGATGGCAAGCTGCTCTGGAAGCACGAGTGGCCTCCTTCCGGTCCCATCGTGCAACCGGCCGTTCTCGACCGGGACCTGCTCATCACGGCGGGCGATGGCGCCGGCATGCAGCGCCTCGCTTTAACCGGCAAGGACGGCGATTGGAAGCCGGAGCAGCGCTGGGCCACCATGGGTCTGAAACCCAACTTCAACGACTACGTGGCCCACAACGGCCATGTCTACGGGTTCGACAACGCGATCCTCGCCTGCATCGACGCCGATGACGGCCAACGCAAGTGGAAGGGCGGCCGCTACGGCCATGGCCAACTCCTGCTGCTGCGTGACCAGAACCTGCTGCTGGTGCTATCGGAAGAAGGGGAGATCGCGCTGGTGAAGGCCGAGCCCGATCAGTTCACGGAACTCGCGCGCATGCCGGTGCTCGAAGGGAAAACCTGGAATCATCCGGTGCTGGTTGGCGACAGACTCTATGTCCGCAATGGCACGGAAATGGTTGCCCTGCGCCTGCCTGTCCGTTGACCCGCGGGCTACTGCTGTTGCTGTTGCTGCTGGTGATTATAGTAGGGCCCAGCCAGCGTCTGCTCCGGTTCCGGCGCCGGCGTCCACGTTTCGCTGGTCGGCTCTTCCTGTGCCGACAGCGGCGCGTCGGAAAGCGTCACCTTCACGCTCACCGACAACTTCCCTGGACCGCCGCCTTTGAACACCCCGCGCGTCGGCGGCACGTCGGCGTAATCGCGCCCAATCGCCGTACGCACGTGCCGTTCGCTGGCGAGTTGGCGGTTCGTCGGATCGACGCCCAGCCATCCCACGCGCGGCACAAACGCTTCCACCCAGGCATGCGTCGCCCCTTCCACCGAACGATCCTTGGTGCGGCTGTGGAACGTGTAGCCGCTCACGTAGCGCGCCGGAATCCGCAACTCCCGCAGCAGCGTGATCATGATGTGCGCGAAATCCTGGCACACGCCGCGCCGCACCCGCAGCGCCTGCTCGATCGGCGAATCCACATCCGTGCTTTCCGTGTCGTACTCGAAATGCTCGTAGATCTTGCGCTTGATGGTCCGTACGGTGGTCAGCGGATCCGGGCCCCGCTCGCAGTAAATCGCCTGTCCAAACTCCAGCAACTCCTGGCTCGGCCGCGCGAAGTGGCTCGGCGTCAGAAACTCCCAGAAATCGCCCTGCGCCACCTGCGTGTCCAACTCCGCCCAGTGGTCCGCCGTCAGCCGCGGTAACTCCGGCGGCGCCTCCACTTCCACCAGCGAATCGGCCGCCAGCATGAGCTTCGTGAACCGCCCCGGCACGTTGAAGTGCAGTACTGTGTTCCCCAGGTAGTCGCGATAGGAGAATACCCGAGCCCTCGGCATCACGCGCAACGTGTGGCTCAGGCATCGCTGATTCCCCTCCGTCCGCGGATGCTTGCGCACCTCCATCACCGTCTCGCTGACAGGCTCCTCATATTGGAACCGGGTGACATGCCGGATGGCGTAAAACACGGCTACACCTCCACCGCTGCTTCGATCGGGTAATTGATGAAAATCTGGAAGATCGCCGAATGGATCTGCGCGCACTGTTCGGTGATGTTCTCGAGTGACTCGTCCAACCCCGACGCCAGAATCTCTTCAATCTGGCTGAAGCCGAGGTTCGCCCGCAGCCGTCCGCTCAATCGCGTCACTTTCCCGGTCTTCTTCGTCCAGGCGCCCTCGGGCAGCGCCTCCAACGCCACATGCAGCCGGTCGAGTGAAAACCGCAGCGAGTGCGGAAATTCCCCGCTCAGCAGCAGGAACTCGGCGATGCGATCCGCCTTCAAATCGGCCGTGTAAACCTTGCAATAGGCTTCAAACGCCGTGCTGCAGCGCAGCAGCGTAATCCAGTGCAGGTGATCCTTCGGAAAGATACGCCCTTCGTCGTCCCAATGGAACTCGCGGAAATGCTGTTTCAATAATGTGGACGTATTCAACGCCCGCTCCATGTAGCGGCCCACCTGCAGAAAACGCCAGCCCTCGCCATGCGTCATCGTCGAATCCGTGATCCCATGGAACAGGTGGATGCCCTCGATCACCGACTCCAGAAACTCCAGCGGATTCGCTTCCTGCAAATCGTCATACCCGGCCCGCTTCACTTCATGAAAGACGCGGTTCAACTGCTCCCACATCTCCGAGCTGATCTGCTCGCGAATCTGCCGTGCGTTCTCCCGCGCCCCGATCAGGCAGTTCACGATCGAGGCCGAACTGCCTGGGTCGAAGGCCAGCAATTGCGCCAGCGACACCGGGTCCGGCTCGGTCACCGTCAGCCCAAGACTGCGCGCCGCCCGTCCCCAACCCAGGTCGCCCGTCTCCGAAGAAAGGTCCAGGCTCAGTCCCAGGTTCACGCCCACTACCCGCGCGGTATGTTCGGCGCGCTCCAGGTAGCGGTTGGTCCAGTAAAGACTATCGGCCACTCGCGATAACATGCGCTACTCCTGCAATACCCAGGTATCTTTGCTGCCGCCGCCCTGCGAGGAGTTCACCACCAGCGACCCTTTCCGCAAGGCCACCCGCGTCAACCCCCCAGGCACAATCGTCACCTTATCCCCATAGAGGATGTACGGCCGCAGATCGACATGCCGGGGTTCCACCTGCCCGTCGATATAGCAGGGCGCCCGCGACAGCATGATCGTCGGTTGCGCGATGTAATTGCGCGGATCATCTTCAATCCGCCGCGCGAACTCCTCCCGCTCCTTCGCCGTCGAGTGCGGCCCTATGAGCATCCCATAGCCGCCCGATTCGCCCACCGCCTTTACCACCATCTTGTCCAGGTTCACCAGCACGTGCTGCCGCTGTTCCGGCTCACTGCACAGGAAGGTCTCTACGTTATCCAGAATCGGCCGCTCGTTCAGGTAATAGCGGATGATGGCCGGCACGTACGCATACATCGCCTTATCGTCGGCCACGCCATTGCCAAGCGCATTGCACAAGGTCACGTTGCCCGCGCGATAGCTATTGAATAGCCCCGGCACACCCAGGCTGGAATCCGGCCGGAACGCCAACGGGTCGATGAAGTCGTCGTCGATGCGCCGGTAAATCACATCCACGCGCTCCAAGCCGGCGGTGGTCCGCATATAGACGAAGTTGTTGTTAACGACAAGGTCGCGGCCTTCAACCAGATGGATGCCCATCTGCCGCGCCAGAAACGCATGTTCGAAATAGGCCGAGTTATAGACGCCCGGCGTCAACAGCGCAATCACGGGTTCCGACCGCCCCGCCGGCGACAACGAACGCAGCGTCGCCAACAGCGCCTGTGCGTATTGGTCGATGGGCTTTACCCGGCACTCGCGGAACAACTCCGGGAACACGCGCTTCATCACTTCCCGCGATGTCAGCATGTACGACACGCCGCTCGGCACGCGCAGATTGTCTTCCAGAACCACGAACTCGCCGTCGGGCATGCGGATCAGATCCGTGCCCACCACCGTCACATAGATATTCTTGGCAACGTGTAATCCGCGCATCTGGCGACGGAAATGCTTGCACGTGTACACGATCTCCCTCGGGATAATCCCGTCGGAGAGAATGCGGCCTTCGTGGTAGATATCGCGCAGAAACTCATTCAACGCAATGATGCGCTGCGTCAGGCCGCGCTCGACCTTGTCCCATTCCTTCGCCGTGATGATGCGCGGCAGCAGGTCATGCGGGAAGATGCGCTCGGTCCCCTCATCGCGCCCATACACCGTGAACGTGATCCCCTGGTGCAGAAAGGAAAGGTCCGCCGCCTGCTTGCGCTTGCGGAACTCCTCCGGCTTCATGTCGATGAGCGATTCGAGCAGCGGCTGGTAGGGCTCGCGCGGCGACGCCATCGTCTCGAACATCTCGTCGTAGGATTCGTTCAGTTCGTAGGAGCGGAAAGGGGCCTTGAGGGCGTGTCCCGTCGATTCCGTGTTCGCCATAGGTGTAAGACCAAAGCAAAAAAGGCTTCGAACGGAGAAGACTTTTCATGAAAGGATAACACGCCCCCTCTGACACCGGCGGAATTGCGTGCGCGTCGGCTAGCGCCAGTGCCCGGCTACCCAGACCTGTCCCCGGCCTCGCGGCGCGAAGTGGCCCGGCACCCATACCGCCCTCACCCGCGGCGGCCGCATCCACGTCCCAGGCACCCAAACATACCGGTTCGCCCGCCAGTCATGGTAGCCGTCCACCCATACATAGCCAGGTCCCGGCGCCACGCCTCTGGCGACAACGGCGACCGGCCGGGGCGGAGGCAGCGGCGCCCGCGTCACCACCACCGTACGTCCGGAGCAGGCGGTCAGCGCGCCCGCGATCAAGGTCAGCATCATGAGTCGTTTCATATGGTTTCTGACTCCTCCTGCCTTTGCAAACGCAGGTTCCGAAAGAAACTCTCGCCGATGAAGAGATAATAATGTGGTGCCCGATCTGCTCTCCCGGCGCTCCCTGCTGCAAGCCGCTCTCGCCCCCTCCCGGCGCCCTCCCAATATCCTTCTGCTGCTTGCCGACGACATGGGCTCCGCCGACCTTTCCAGCTATGGCGCAACGGATATCCGCACCCCCAACATCGACTCCATCGGACGCGACGGCCTTCGCTTCAACCGCGCCTACTGCAATGCTCCGGAATGCACCCCCAGCCGAACCGCCCTGCTCACCGGCCGTTACCCGCAGCGCCCGGGCGGCATGGAGTGCGCCCTCGGCGTCGGCAACGTTGGCCGCTATGACGAGGCCATCTGGCTGCGCGAGCGCAATCAACTCGGCCTGCCTGCTTCGGAAACCTCCGTCGCCCGCATGCTGAAGGCCCGCGGCTACGACGCCGCCTGCATCGGCAAATGGCACCTCGGCTATACGCCCGAGTTCTCCCCCATCGCCCACGGCTTCGACCACTACTTCGGCATCCTTGGCGGCAATGCCGACTATTACCGGCACACCGAGGAAGACGGCTCTCCCGTGCTCTATGCGAATGGGAAACCCGTCAAACGCGAAGGCTACCTCACGGAGTTATTCGGACTGGCGGCGGTTGACTGGCTCGGGGAACGAAAACAGAAGCCCTGGTTTTTGTACGTGCCCTTCAACGCCCCCCACGCCCCTTTCCAAACCCCGCAAAGCCGCGATATTCCGCCAGCCAGTTGGAACAAAGGCGGCCGTAAGACTTACGCCGGCATGGTGGAAGCCATGGACAAGCAGGTGGGCGCCATCCTCGACCAACTCAAGGTGATCAACGCCGCGGACAACACTTGGGTCATCTTCCTCAGCGACAACGGCGGCCCGCTCCCCGCGGCCAGCAATGCGCCGCTGCGCGGCCGCAAGTCGTCCGTCTATGAAGGCGGCCTGCGCACCCCGATGCTGATGCGCTGGCCCGGTGTCTTCCGCCCCGGCTCGTCCACGGCCCAGGTCAGCCTGATGTTCGACGTCACCGCCGCCATTGTCGCCGCGGCTGGCGCCAAGCCCACGCGCCCCTTGGATGGCGAGAACCTGCTGCCTATTTGGAGCGGCAAACAGCCCGTGAAGCCCCGCACCGTCTTCTGGCGCTACCGCCGCGCCGAAGCCACCCGCAAAGCCGTCCTCCACGGCGACTGGAAACTCACGAATGACAGCGGCAGGGAAGAGCTCTTCGACCTTAAGTCCGATCCGAGGGAAGAGACGAGCCAACTGGCGGCTCAACCCGCCATTGCCAGCGACCTCCGCAATCGGCTGAGCAAGTGGGAGCAGGAGGTGCGGGCACCTAGACTGGCCGAGTTCTATCGCAATCAACGGTGAGTGTTGCGTAAGGTCATTCAAGGAAGTGTCGGTCCAGCCCCTCCGCATCACCCTTCCGTATATACGATAATAGGGTACATCAATGAGATTCACGTGGGACCCTGCCAAAAACAGGCGCAACAAGATAGTCCACGGCGTCTCGTTCACAACCGCAACCGAGGTTTTCGACGATCCAAACCACGTGGTGGGCGAGAACTACTACATAGAGGAAGCAGGCGAGCAACGGTTTCAGATCATTGGGATGACTCGTAACCTTGTTCTCCTGCTTGTGGTCTTCGTTGAGTCAGGGGCGAATCTGATCCGCATCGTTTCGGCACGAAAGGCAGTGAACTATGAAGAAAGCATCTACGACGATCAGTTCCGGGAAGAAACTTAGCATCAGCGAAGCAACCAGGAAAGCCTACCGCAAACGGGATCGGGCGCTAGACCAGGACCTCGATGCCCCGCAATTACCGCCGGGTTACTGGGCGGGCGCGTCAATCGGCAAATACTACCGGCCTTTGAAGACCCAGATCTCGCTTCGCATTGACACCGAAGTGCTGGATTGGCTGAAGTCGAAGGGAGAGGGACATTTGACCCGGATCAATAACATCCTTCGCGAGCAGATGGCAAAGGAACGCTAGCCGCCCCCCATCTACTCGGTCGCGCGAATGTGCCGCAGCCGGGCAAGATGCTCCGCCGAAAGTGCCTGTTCGACCGCGTCGCTGATAAGGCCCGCGGCGTCCATTCCTCGAACGTGCACCCGGTCCTTGTCTCGATTGGAACTCAACTTCATACGCACCAGATCCACCACGGGGATCACCCAGAATTCCTGCCCGTGGAGAGCGGTCCGGACTGGGCGAATGCCGGGGTGGGCTTCCAGTTGCGAGTCTTTGACCTTCTCACCGGCAAAGAGTAAATGAACAGCGTTGCGGGCGCTGGTAGTGTCGCCGTAAAGCAACATGTCAACGCCCTCCGAGTGGCGAAACCGAAACCCGTGGCTTTCCGCCACCGCCACGACTCGTGCCAGGTCCGCCCGCTTGATCATTATGTCGATGTCGCGAGTCAGGGACGAATGCGTCGCGTCGGCATTCTCCACGTGTAGAAAAACGGCAAGACCACCCACTAATTCATGTGGCACTCCCGCACTTTCCAGGGGGACGGAAAGCTTCTGCAGTGTACCGATCAGGTCGAAGACACGCTCCTCGAACAAGACATTCACGAACTCCCGTTTGGAAGCGGCATTCCCCAGGAACTCCGCGAAGGTTACCATCCTGCTCTCAGCCTAACATCGGCCGGCAAGTACCACCGGCTCGTCAAAGCCGGATCCCGGCTCCCGGTCGAAGCGGGGCCTGCGTCGTGTCCCCCCGTACACTAGTTCCAATGGAAAAAAGAACGCACGGAACCGTGCGCCTCTGCCTGTGTCTCCTCCTCCTCGCGGAACATGGCTTTGCGCAACCGGCGGCCACACCAGCCGATATCCGGCTCGATACCGGACAAGCCGATGCAGCCCTCGCTATTCTCTCCGGCCGTGACGACTGGCAGCGTCTCCTATCGGCCAGCGGATACATCCGCTTAAAGAGGCGGGAGGCTGAGATCGGACGGCCGTTCGAGGACGAGGACTTCAAGTTATTCTTATCCTCGAATGACCTGCGGGCTCGCAGGACTGCTTTGCAGAATACTTTGGCAGCATGGAAGCGCGCGGACTTCATCGCCACCGGGGCCCGCGTGCGTGCCTATCTGCCGGCAGACGCTAAGTTGCGGGCTACTGTCTATATCGTTATCAAGCCCAGGACCAATAGCTTCGTATACGAACTCGCCACCAACCCCGCCATTTTCCTTTACCTTGACCCCGGGATCTCCATGGAAGAGTTCGAAAATACGGTTGCTCATGAACTCCATCATGTCGGGTTAGCGAGTCTTTCCTCGAACGGCTCCGCTCCTGCCGCCTCAGGCCCGGAGCAGGCCAGGCGCTTCGTAAGCGCATTCGGCGAGGGCTTGGCCATGTTAGCCGCCGCGGGTGGACCGCACGCGCATCCACACCGGCATAGTCCTCCTGAAGTTCGCGCTCGCTGGGATCGCGACCTTCGACAACTGCCGCGCGACCAACGTGCAGTGGAAGCCTTCCTCCTCGACACAGTCGACGGCAAGCTCGACGAAAAGCAGCAACGCGAACGAGCAATGTCCTTCTTCGGGACGCAGGGACCGTGGTACACCCTGGGTTGGGCCATGGCCGTCGCCGTCGAGAAGGCGCAAGGGCGGCCCGCCCTTATCGCCTGTATGAAAGACATGCCCCGCCTGCTTCGGCTCTACAACCAATCGGCCGGCGGCTCCCAGCCCAAGTGGTCGAAACGCCTCTTGGACGCTCTCTCGCAGCCATGACCGGCCCACTGCTGTCCGCACCGGGGCCTTCCCCAAGCAAAACGGGGACGCCAGTTCCCTGATCAGAACTGGTAACGCACCGCAATCTGCATCACGCGCGCATCCCCCGCGCTCGTGATCGCTCCGAAGTTCGTGTTCCCAAAGGTTGACGCCGGGTTATTGAAGTTCACTGTATTGAAGACATTGAACGACTCCCAACGGAACTCCGCCGCCTGGCGCTCCGTGATCCGGAACTCCTTGCGAATCGCGAAGTCCGTATTGAACTGCCGCGGCCCATACGCCGAGTTCCGCGCCGCGTTCCCCGCCGTGTTCAACGCCTGCACGCGGTACGCACTCATCGAAAGGAAGTTGAAGCGGTTGTCCTTCGGGCTGACGCCGGTGTTCGGGTCGCCCACGCGGTCCGGCCGCAAGCCGCCGCCGTTACGCTGCAGGAAGCGGTACGCCTGTCCCGTCGCCGGGTTGATGCCGTTCGAGTTCAGCCCCACGTTGATCGGCAGCCCCGAGCGCCACGAAACGATGCTCGACACCTTCCAGCCCCCGATCACCAGATCCGTCGCGCGATTCCAATTGCTGCCCATCTTGCGTCCGCGCCCGAACGGCAGATCGTACGTCACCGCCGTCGTGTAGCGGTGATTCGGCGTCTGCGCCATCCGGCCCCATTCGGCATCGAAGTTATCCAGCAACTGCGGCGATGCGCCCGAGTCCCACGCGCCAACCTGATCCAGCGCGCTGGCCCAGGTATAGGAAGCCAACACGTACAGCCCGCCCGAATAGTTGTGCTCGAACTTCGTCTGGAACGCGTTGTAGCGGCTCTTTGCGCGGCTCGCCCCCGTCTGAATGCCCTGCCACAAGGGGAACGGCCGGTTCGCCGCTACCGATCCGTCCACACCGAACGGCGTCTGGTTCCGCTCATACAGGCCGAACATGTTGCGCCCGTTGTTGCCCACATACGCCACTTCGAACGTGCTCGCCCGCGTCACCTGCGTCTGTACCGCCACGTTCCACTGCTGGATCAGCCCCGACCGCTGCTCCCGCTCCCTCGTCCGCAGCGTCACCAGCCGCGAATCGAAGTTGCTCAGCACGCCCGCCGGGATCGGATCCGACACGCGAATTGGCGCCGGCCCATTGCCCACGCGAATCAGATTCGCCTGGATCAACTGCGGCGGATTCAAAGGCAGGTTCGCCTCCGATCCGTAGATGTCCTCGGTGTTGTAGAAAATGCCGTACCCGCCGCGCAGCACCAGCTTCTCCGGAATCATCTGCCACGCAAAGCCCAGCCGCGGCCCGAAGTTGTTCCTGTCCGGCGTCACTAGGTACTTATCGTTCCCATCGCGCCCCGCGATCAACAACCCCTGATTGGCCGGATTGAAGTTCACGTTGACGTTCGTCCCATTACCGTAGAACGGCGTCGTGTACTCATAGCGCATGCCCAGGTTCAACGTCAGCGTCGGCGATACCTTGTAGTCGTCCTGCACGAAGAAGCTCAACGCATTCTGCAACTGGTTCACTTCCGGCACCGTGTTCAACTGCACGGCTTCCGGCAACCCCAACAGCAGGTCGCTCATCGCATCGTTGGTATACCGTCCCTGGAACGAGTACGCCGGCGTGCGCCGCGTGATGTCGATGAACGTGTTGTTCTTCAAACGCAGCTCGAAGCCCGTCCGCAGAAAATGCTTGCCCGCGGCAATCGACACCGTATCCAGGAACTGGTTCAACAGCGGCCGCTGGAACTGCGGCCGGAAGTTGCGCGTCCCCAACTCCCGGTAGTTCGTCGGCGAGATCAACGGCAGCCCGCCCACCTGTAGCAGGTCCGCCGGAATCCCGCGAAACCCGAACGCATCGGCCTTCTCCCCGTCCACCGTCGCATGCGCAAACTCCGCGAACGTCCGGTTAAACCCGTACCGCGCCGTGTTCACCACCGTCGGGCTCAATGTTCCCGTCCACATCAGTGCCAGCGACTGGTTGTTGTTAGACTGGCTGCCCTGGTTGCCTACCCCGTCGGCGATACCGGGAAACAACTGCTCCCGGAAAAACTTCTGCCGCAGATAGCTGAAGCGGCCCATGATCTGGTGCCGTTCGTTGATGTAGTAATCGCTGCGCGTGTCGAACTTGTGCGTGTTCTCCGTACCGGGACGCTGCGCTCCGAAGTTGTTCGCCGGCCGCCCCGCCTGCACCTGCCCCGCCTGGTTGGCATCGGGATACAGGTCCACCAGTTTCTTGCCCAGCGCATCGAATCGCGAGGCCGGTACCGTGCGATTCGGAAACGGCGCATTCGTCGACGGATCCAAAATGTCCAGCCCAAACACGCCGCGCTTCTGCTCGGCCGAAGGCACTGTTACCAGAAAGGTTTCCGCGAAGTTCTGCCGGAAGCCTTCATACGCCCCGAAGTAGAACAGCTTGTTCGCCAGGATGGGGCCGCCCACCGTGCCTCCGAACTGGTTCCAATTCAGCTCCGGCTTCGGCAGGTTCAGTAGGTTGTTGTTCCAGCCCCGCGCCGCCAGCGCCGAATCGCGGTTGAAGTACCAGCCCGACCCATGCACCTGATTGGTTCCGCTCTTGATAGATACGTTCACCACGCCGCCCGCCGCGCGTCCAAACTCCGCCGAGTAGCTGTTGGTCTGCACCTTGAACTCGGCAATCGAGTCCGGCGAGGGCTGCACTACCTGCGCGCTTAACGATTGCGCGTTCGTCGTTCCCTGGTTGTTGTCCACGCCATCGAGCAGGAAGTTATTCTGCGTGTGGTAGTTCCCGTTCGATACAAACCAGCCTGGCCCGCGCGTTACCGGGTTCAGGTTGCCGTTCGCCACGCCGGGCGCCAGCAGCGCCAGTTCCGTGTAACGCCGCCCCGCCAGCGGCAACTCCACCGCCGTCCGTCCCGAGATCACCTGGCCCAGCGACGCCTGCTCGGTTTGCGTCGTAATCGCCCGCTCGGTGACTTCGATCGTCTCGCTGACCGAAGCCACCTCCAGCTTCACGCGCACCAGCCGCCGCTCATCGACGTTGATCTGCAGGCCGTTCAGCTTGAACGTCTTGAAGCCAGTCTTGGCGACCTCCATCTCATAAGCGCCGCGTTGGATCGGGCTGAAGGACGAATAGCCATCCTCCGATGTCGTTCCTTCCACCGTCACCCCAGTCCCCGTGTTTCGCAGTACGACCCGTGCGCCGGCCACGGCAGCATCTGCCTGGTCCTGGGTCAGCACCCGCAAGGACGCCGAGTCTGTCTGTCCGAACGCCGTCAGTGCCGCCAACAGGACGGCAGGAAGCAATATCCCTTTTTGCATACCCGCCACTGTAGCCAACAAACGTTGCAACGTCGTTGCGAACACGTGTCGAGTGTGTCGCTTGCCCCGGAGCCGGGGGCGTCAAACCCAGGGATCGAACAACGCCACGCCGAAGTCTTGAAAGTCCCTGATATTCCGCGTGACCAACGTCAGACCATGGAAGAAAGCCGTTGCCGCGATCTGCGCGTCGGGCACGTTCAACGGGCGGCCCTTTAGCTGGCGCTTGGCTTCGAATTCACCCCAGCATTCGGCGATTGGCTGCGTTACCGGCAGGATGCGGCCGGCAAACATCAATTGCATATCGATGGTCAGTGGGGACATTGGTATTGAGCAGATAGCCGTTCAGGAAAGGTCAACTGGCCGGCTCGCCGAAGGGTGCCTTGTTATGTCCAAGTCGTCGGCCAAACCGCGAACCCGCGCGCAAGCGTCCAGCAGTTCCTGTCCGGTTCGTCTGCGGCCAACCGGGTGTTGCACCTGCTTCTCCAGAATCTCCCGCGCATAATCGGACAGCGTCACACCGCGTGCATCCGCCTGCGCCTGAAGTTCCCGCTCAACCTCCGGTTTCAGTTCCAGCAAGATGCTCATGGTGATTGCCACTCTATTATCCGCAATCTCCGTTCCGCCATACTGGAACACAACGAGCGCAATCGGTTACGGCATATACTCATAGCAGCAGCGCTCCGATCGGGAAGGGAAACCATGCGTAAGATCTTCGTTGGAAATGTGGTCTCGACCAAGGGTGAGCTTTACGCGGCGGTTCTCCAATACGGCCGCAAGACACAATTAGGTTCCGCAGTCATACCTACGGGCGAAGCGCTAACGGGTGATGTCGCCATCGGCGAGGTTCAAGATGACGGTGAACAGGATGGCGCCCTTCTCACGGGGATGGAAGGCAGATCGGCGGCGCTAATTTCTCCGGAACTCCTTGGCTACTGGGTGAATGCTCACGTTCCCACCGCCCAGATCATCGAAATTACATCTCTCGCAACCGAGGTCTTGGAGGCTCACGAAAAGGCTGTGAAATGGCTGTCCGATCCTAACCCTGCAACCGACGGGAGAGCGCCCATCGAACTAATCGGCGAGCCGCAAGGTTTCGAGCGGGTCAAAAATCTTCTCCTTCGGATCGAACACGGAGTCCTCGCATAGAATGCGGGTGATCCGCCTCACGAAGCGTGCCTACGCCGGTACACTCGACGGGAAAGGCGCGGCCATCACGGGCGGCCGCTGGAATTCAGCAGGCAACCCAGTCGTTTACGCCGCTTCGTGTGGAGCTTTGGCCGCCTTCGAATATCTCGCGCATGCCGATAAAGCGGTCTTTCCGGCAACCCTCGTTTTCGTGACCATCGAGGTACCGGATCTGCAGATCGAGCGCGTCCACACTCCCCCAGCCGACGTTGCCGCTTCACGGCAGATCGGCGACGACTGGCTCGCCAGCAAGAGCACGATTCTCCTTGAGGTCCCCTCCGTTCTCATACCGAAGCAAAAGAACTACCTTCTCAATCCCATTCACCCTTTGTTCGGAGCGGTCAGGATCATCGAAGTTAGCCCGTTCGCCTTCGACAGCAGACTCCTTTCCGCAATTCCCCCTACGGCATAGCGCCTCATCCCGGCGCCAGCTCCGTCAACTCCAACCGCAACATCGCCCCGCAATCCGCGCACACCAGCACCCCGTCCTCATCCACATACACCGCCGTCGATTCGCACAAACAACAAGCCACCGCCGGCTCCGTACAATCCGGCAGCGGATCTGGCGCCACAATCTTCCGCCGTCCTCCTAACGCCTCCGTCACCGGCTCGAACGTCCCTTTGCACTCCTCGCACACGTGGTTGAAGCAGCACTTCGGCTCGCAGCTATAAAACACGTCCTTCGACCCGCAATGCGGGCACGCTATCTGAAGTTTGCTTCCCATCTCTGCTAGAATGCCTCATTTTCGCCTCACGAACCACGAAGGAGTCATCATGCGCGTATTAGTCACTGGCGCCCAGGGCTGCATCGGCGCCTGGGTCGTTCGCGGCCTGCTGGCCCGCGGCCTCGACGTCCTCATCTACGACCTTGTCCCCGAAACCGCCCGCCTCGACCTCATCACGGACCCACAAGACCGCCGCAACCTCCGCGTCATCACCGGCGCCATCGAAGACTCCCCTAAAGTCAAAGCCCTCATCAAGGACGGAGGCATCACCCACGTCTGCCACCTCGCCGCCGTCCTCATGCCCTTCTGCCAGGCCAACCCCATCCAGGGCGGGCTCATCAACGTCATCGGCACCCTCAATGTCTTTGAAGGCGCGCGCGACGCCGGCCGCGACGTCCGCATCACCTATGCGTCCAGTTCCGCCGTCTGGGGTCCCGAAGACGCCTACGAAGCCCAAACCCTCAGCGAGAATGAGCCGACAAAACCCGCCACACACTATGGCGTCTTCAAAGCTGCCAACGAAGGCAACGCCCGTATCTTCTATGCCACCAACGGCATCTCCAGCATCGGACTCCGCCCCTGGACCGTCTACGGCGTCGGCCGCGATTTCGGCCTCACTGCCGCCCCCACCATCGCCATGAAAAACCTTGTCCTCGGCAAGGACTACCAGATCCCCCTCGGCGGCTTCATGGACCTCCAGTACGTCGAAGATGTCGCCGAAAGCTTCATCCGCTGCCTGCTGGCTCCGGTCCCAGGCGCTCACGTCTTCAATCTCGCCGGCGACGTCATTCACATGGACGAGCTCGTCAACACCCTCCACAATCTCCGACCCAACGCCGCCGCGCGCATCACCGCCAGCGGCCCGCAAGTCCCGGTCGCTTACCGCATGGACGACTCCGCCCTCCGCGCCGCCGTCCCCGACATCCCCAAAACGCCACTCGATCAGGGGCTCCGCGCCACCCTCGCCCTCTACGAACGGCTCCATACCGAAGGCCGGCTCAGCTAGGTGGCATACTTGTTACTTATGCGGACCCTCCTCCTCAGCTTCCTCCCAGCCCTCGCCCTTCTCGCCGAGACCAAACTCGGCAAACCGCTCACCCTTGCCTCCCCAACCCCCATCCCGCAGGTGCTCGCGAAACCCGATACCTTCGTCGATAAAACCATTCAGGTCAAAGGGAGAATCACCGAAGTCTGCGAAATGATGGGCTGCTGGACCAACCTCCTCGACTCGGAATCCGGCAAGATGATCCGAGTCAAAGTCAATGACGGCGACATCGTCTTCCCCAAGGAAGCCGTCGGCAAAATGGCCCTCGCCGAAGGCACCCTCAAGAAAATCGAGCTGACGAAAGAACAGGCCGTCGCCCGCGCCAAACACGAGGCCGAAGAGCAGGGCCGTAAGTTCGACCCAAGCAAAATCAAGTCCGGCGCTACCATTTATCAGATCGCCGGCTCCGGCGCCGTCCTGCTCGACTAGCCCCCGCACTCCCAACTAGGATCCCTTCGATGCGACTCGCTCCCGCTCTTCTCCTGACTCTGCCCCTGCTCCTGCCCGCGCAAACGCAGCCCGCTGCGCCGCGCCGTCCCAAACTCATCCTCGCCATCACCATCGACCAGTTCCGTTACGACTACCTCACCCGCTTCCGCGACCAGTACACCGGCGGCCTCCATCGCCTGCTCACCCAGGGCGCCGTCTACACGAACGCCTACTATGAGCATTTCCCCACCGTCACGGCCATCGGCCACTCTACCTACCTCACCGGCGCCACGCCATCCATCAGCGGCATTGTCGGCAATGAATGGTTTGACCGCGACGCCGGGAAGCAGGTCACCAGCGTCACCGACGACACCGTCCAGATGCTCGGCGGCCAGGCCCGCACTGGTTCCGGCGGCTCCAGCGCAGCCTCCCCGCGGCGCCTGATGGTCAGCACCCTGGGCGACGAACTCAAGATGGCCGGCCGCGGCTCCAAGGTCGTCGGCATCTCCGTTAAGGACCGCAGCGCCATCCTCCCCGCCGGCCACATGGCCGACGGCGCCTACTGGTTCGACCCCAACACCGGCAACTTCGTCTCCTCCACCTTCTACTTCCCCCAACTCCCCGGCTGGGTACAGGACTACAACAAGTCCCGCCTGGCCGACAAGTGGCTCGGCCTGGAATGGACTCCCATCGGCGGCGGCCCGGTCTTCAAAACCATGCCCAAGGAAGCCGCCAAGCCTTACTTCAACCTTCTGGAAAGCACCCCCTACGGCAACGATCTGGTGGCCGACTTCGCCCTCGCGGCGCTAGCCGGCGAACAGCTCGGCAAGCGCAATGCGACCGACATCCTCGCCGTTAGCTTCTCTTCCAACGACTACGTCGGACACGGCGTTGGCCCCGACGACCCCCAAGTCCGCGACATCTCGATCCGCACCGACCGCCTCCTCGGCGAGTTCTTCAAAGCCATTGATGCTCAAGTCGGCATGCGTAACGTGCTCGTCGTCCTTACCGCCGATCACGGCGTCGCCCCCCTGCCCGAGCTCAGCCTGCAGCGCCGGATGCCCGGCGGCCGCATCGACGACAAGATTGTCACCGCCGCCATCGAAAAGCGCCTCACCGATCAGTACGGCCCCGGCAAGTGGGTCGCCGGCAAAACCGGCGCCTCCCAGTATCTGAACGTAAAGCTCATCCGCGAGAAGAAGCTCAACTTCGCCGAGGTGCAGGAAGCCGCCGCCGAAGCCGTCCGTGAAATCCCGCACATCTTCCGCGTCTACACCCGCGAACAGTTACAGCGTGGCGCCGTCCCCGGCGACGCCTTCGACCGCCGCATCCTCGCCGGCTTCCACCAGCGCCGCAGCGCCGACATCAACGTCATCATCGAGCCTTACTGGCTATTCGAAGCCAAAGGCACCTCGCACGGCATGCCCTTCCACTACGACGCGCATGTCCCGCTCCTGTTCCTGGGGGATTGGATCAAGCCGGGCCGCTACGACCAGCGAGCCGCCCTCAACGACGTGGCGCCAACGCTTGCCACGCTGCTGGATGTCGAAACCCCGAGCGGCGCCGTCGGCCGCGTGCTCACCGAAATCCTGCAAAATAGCGGCGCCACACCCCGCGCCGCTCGAACCGCCCCATGAACCGCGCCGGAGCTTGCCTTCAATCCCGCCCGTGGAAATACCCACATCCTTGACGCCACCAGCGCGCATAGCGCTATCATGAAGTTTGTTAGAAACCAAGGGAGGTTTGTGTCATGTGGTCGCTGGGCTGGCAAGAAACGATGTTTATCTTTCTGCTTGCTCTCCTTATCTTCGGACCCAAAAAGCTCCCGGAACTAGGCAAGAACATCGCTAAGGGCCTCGCGGAGTTCCGTCGCGCCTCCTCCGACCTGAAGTCCACCTTCGATCGCGAGATGGCCAACATCGAGAAGGAAACCGCTGAAGTCAAGCAGGATCTGACGAAGTACTCGAACGAGATCACTAACTACGACTCGTACTACGAGAACAACTACTACGATTCCGGCTACGACGGCAGCAGCAGCAGTTCCTCTACCCCCTCCTCCGAGCCTGATAAGCAAACATCCACCTCCAGCGCTTCCGAAAATACGGGCGCTGCATCCAGTTCTCCGGCGGAGGCGCCGGCGGGCGAGCCGCAAGTAGCTTCCAACGCTACGGCCGCCCCCTCGGACGCCCCCTCTGCCCCGGTGAACACAGCCGAAGCCGCGCCCAACCCGGATACGGAAGGAAAGCCCGTAGCCCGGACCTAAAGGCCCCCGGTTTCTCACGAGAGTAGGATGTCTTCGGAACACAATAACCCCGGTGTGCCCGGCACAGGTCAGCCTAACCCCGCGAACCCGCCCGAACCGGCGGCGCAGACCGCCTACACGCCTACCGTCGACGACACCTACGGCTACTACGACGATCCCTACGCGTACGAAAACAACGCCGTTACCACCACCGCGTTGCCTGCGCCCCCGGAGCAGCCGGCCAACCCGCCGCCTCCACCACCCCCTAGTTCCGCGTCCGATGATGAAGAAGAGCCTGATGATGACGGGATGCTCCGGATGTCGTTTCTGGAGCATCTCGAAGAACTTCGCAGCCGGCTCATCTCCTGCGTCACCGGCCTGGTCGTCTCCTTTTTCCTGAGTCTCACCTTCTGCAGTCAGCTTTGGAAGATTGTCCAGAGTCCCGCCACCGACGCCCTAACGCAGCTTGGCGTCAATCCCCCTAACCTGACCCAACTCACCCCTATGGAGGCTTTCTCCACCGTCTGGGTCAAGCTCCCACTCCTAACCTCCGTGTTTCTAGCGTCCCCCTGGATCCTCTGGCAGGTCTGGTCCTTTATCGCTCCCGGCCTCTACAAGAAAGAGCGGCGCATGGCTGGACCCTTTGTCCTCGTTTCCGCCGGCCTCTTCATCCTTGGTGGATTGTTCGCTTATAACGTCGCCTTTCGCTTCGGACTTGTTTTCCTGCTCGGCATCGGCCGCGACCTCAATATTACCCCGCTCGTTTCGATATCCGAGTATTTCGACCTGTTTGTCAACGTTACCCTCGGTGTTGCCCTTGTTTTCGAACTACCCGTTCTGATCTTCTTCCTGACCCTGCTTCGAGTTGCCTCGCCGAGATTCCTCCTCGATAACTCACGGTACGCCGTTCTGGCGATCGTTGCCCTGGCCGCCGTAATCACGCCTACGCCCGATATTTTTAACCTTTTAATCTTTGCCGTTCCGATGGTTGCTCTCTACTTTGTCGGCGTTTTCGCCAGCTATCTGCTGGTTCTCAGCCGCGAAGGCAGACGCTTCCCTTGGGTTAAATTGTTGCTCGTCCTTGCCCTAGTTCTGGCTCTCGCGGCGGCGGGGGTATATATGGCAGTTACGCGTTATGGCTATAAATTGGTACCGCAGTTCCCATTTTTGATCCGTTAGTACGCTTCCATTTTGGCCTCCCGGCATAGTGAAATAGAGAAAACCCGGACGCGACTCACTCGGGCTGCCGCCGCTTGCCGGAAGGCGTGGCAGATGCAATCCCGGTCAGGTTGCCGTCCACCCAAGCTCAGGGAACGGAGAGACTGTTCGCCCATGGATTTGTTCAAGGCGATTGAAGAACTACAAGAAGAAAAGCGGCGTTTGGATGAAGTGATCGCGCGTCTGGAGTTGTTGTCCCAGGCTCGAGACACCGGCGCCGATCCGGCGCCCGCCCGCAAACGCGGACGCAAAAGTATGAGTGAGGAGGAGCGTGCCGAAGTCTCCGCCCGCATGAAGGAGTTCTGGGCGCAGAAACGCAAAGCCAAATAGCCGGGATAACTCTACCGCAGCGACGCCAACGCCAGATTCGGATCCGCTTCCAACGCCAGACGCCAATGCTTCTGCGCTTCCCCGGCCCGGTTCAACGCAAACAGCGCATGCCCCAGGTTCCACTGGCCCTCGGCCCGGTCCGGTTTCCGCGTTAACGACTCCCGGTACAACTCCGAAGCTTCCTCCAACTCGCCGCGCCGGTGCCGCATCACGGCGAGAGCATGAGCGATCTCGCCGTCCGGATCATCCAGGCCGATCCGGCAATCCAGCGCCCGCTCCACGTCTCCGTCTTTCAGCGCCATCGCCATCAATCCCCGCCGTGCCCGTTGAAAGTCCGGCGACACCTCCAGCACTCTCTGGTAATGCGCCGCCGCCTCCGCCTGCTGCCCGCTTTCCCACAGCGCCCCCGCCAGGTCGCACCGTACGTCCAGATCGTCCGGCGACAGATGCAGCGCCCCTTCGTAGGCGACTGCCGCCTCCGCAAACTTACCCGCGTGCTCCAGGCATACCCCCAGGTTGTACCAATCCGCTGCCGATGCCGGATTCGCCTGCGCGATCGACGACGCCACCCCCGCCGCCTTCTCGTAATCCTGATCTTCCACCGCCAGCACTAACTGCGCCCACAACGCATGCGTCGATTGCGGGGCCACCTGCGACAACTTCTCGGCGTACCCCCGTACCCGCTCCCGGTCGCTCATCTGCCAGGCTACCGTCACCGCGTTCTCCAACGTTTCGATACCGCGCGGCTGCGCAGCCAAGAGCCGGTCGTAGATCTCCAGCGCTTCCTGGTACTTGCCCTCCATCTGGGCCGCCGCCGCTTGTCCGAACCACGCCGGAGCGTAATCCTCCCGCAGCCGTAAACTCCGCGCAAACGACGCCCGTGCCTCCGCCGCCCGCCGCTCGTTCAACAAACACACTCCCAGCACAAACCACGATTGCGAACGGTCCGGCTCCAGCACGACGGCGCGCTGCAGAGCCTCGATCGCCATCCGCCACCGCCGCTGCCGCGCCATGCAGATGCCCGCGTTCAGACTCGCATAAGGATGGTCCGGCTTCAACTCCGCCAGCCGCCGGTAGTGCGTCGCGGCCTCTTCCATCGCCCCCGCCTCAAACGCGATCTGGCCCGCCAGCAGGAGAGCGTCCGGATTGCCGACCAGCAGGGCCGGCTTCAGGGCATGCTGCGCCCCGGCCGAGTTCCCCGCCAAGTGCATCCGCACCGCCTCCACCACCGCCGGATGCGACGTCGCCCGCTTCTTCAGTTCCGGATTGTCAGACTCGATGCTCAGCAGGTTATGGATGACATCGTCATCCAGGAACCACACCCAGCGATCCTGACTCGTGTTCATGCTCTTCTATCGGCGGAACCCCCCGGCTGACCGTAGAGTAGAAATCGAGATTACTCCCGATTCCCTCGCCTGCCGCAGTTCGTGATCGTCGGGGGTGCCCGTTTCCGTCATGACCACCCGCGGACGTAACGGCCTCATCAACATTTGCGGGACGTGGATCCCCGTCCCATGACGCCGCTCCCGCAGATCCTTCAACACCCCACCCCGCACCGGATACGTCTGCGCCGGAACCCAGAACGGGTTCGGCCCCCGCTTCAGGGCAAATCCGGCGATCCCCACATCTTCCATCTCCCGCTCCGCTTCCCCATACCGCACCGACACCCGCAGTTCGCCTCCGCCCAACTCGCTCCGAAGCCGCGCAGCCGTCTCTTCCCAGCACGGCTCCGGCCCTTCGTAGCGCTTCGGATCCCACGCCGCGTCCCCCACCCGGCACGGGCTCACCGGAGTTACCGGCGCCACACCCACGGCCAGCGGCTCCGTCTCCACATCGCGGGCGTCGATCGGACCGCCCTGCAGGTCCGGCGGCGCCAGTTCGCCCATCTGCGCCGCTTCGCCCAACGCCGCCCGCATCTGGGGCAACACATTGGGCAGCCAGGGCGACCCCGCGATCTGCTCCTCATGGTCTACCGTCACGAGCGGACTCGCCTGCCGGCCCGCCGCAAACCAAGCTGGATTCAGTGCCACATATCCAGCCATTCCCGGATCACGGGGCCCCACCAGCGGAATCGGGAATCCGCGGATCCCCCGGTGCCGTGCCACAACCGCCGCCGTCGGCCTCCCATTCTCCGCCGCCCGCACCGGCCCCTCCCCAAACGCCTCCCCTATCTGTACCTTTAATTCCCGGTCCAGCCGCATCAAGCTGGTCACCATGCTGAACCGCGACAATACCCCCTGCCGCGGCATCTCCAAAGCCTCTTTGCGAAATATCCGCCGCGCCCCTCGCCCATCCGGCTCCGGACGCACCCACGGCCGGAAGCCTTCCTCCGGCCATCCTAACCGTGGCAACGCCACGCCGGCCGAAAACGCCACCCGGTACCGCCAGGACGCCCGTACCAACTGGGGATGCTTCGCGCCACCTGGAATGCGCAGGAACGAGCCTTCCAACTCCAGCGGCCCCGCCATCGGAGGCGGAGGCGCCGGCTTGGGCTGGCTAGGAGCCCCCCCCGCTCCGGCTACCACGGGTACCGCCGCCGTACTGGCCACTTCCGTCCGGCTCGCAATCTGGTACAGCCGCCGATGCTCGCTGGAACAAAACCTGGACTCTCCCCGGATCCGCGTCAGCAGCGGGATCGGCTTTCCGCAATGAAGGCAATTGTCCACTGATTCCGTCGACTTTCGCTGGAGAAAACTTCTCTAGCCAGTCCCATACTAGAACGGCTCTTCTCAAGCGGGAATCCACTTAAGGTCATTTGCCTCGCCTACTAAGGATTGCCACTGAGCTGCGCCACTTCTCCCACCCTTCTGCCCTCCCGAAATCCCGCCGATAGTTAGATAGGAAGCTCAGCTTCGTTCTCTCATGGATCCTTTTCAAAAAGTGAAAATGGCCGTGCGCAATGCCGTGCCCGGCTTCAACCTCTTTGACTCCACCCCGGACCCCACCGAGGGCGAACGCCTCCTGGCGCTCGGCAACTTCGCCGAAGCCGAGCAGTTCTTCCTCCGCATCCTCGACCAGTTGGGAGAACGCGGCCACCGCCGTCTCAGCCACTCCAAGATTCTCTACGCCCTTGCCAACGCCCGCTTCCACCAAAAGAAGTTCTCCAGCGCCAAGGAAGCGGCCCTCGCCACCCTGGAACACCTCGACCCCGACCGCCCCTCCGTCGAATTCGCCGACACCCATGACCTGCTCGCCACCATCTTCGGCGAACTCAAGGAAGCCGAGGACGCCGTTCCTCATCTCGAAAAGGCCCTCGACGCCCAAACTCGTATCAAGCCCGTCGATCACGGCGCAATCATCCAGCGCCGCCGCAAGCTGGCCACCGCCCTCGAAAGCGCCGGCAACGTCGAAGCCGCCGTCAAGCAGCTCCGCGAAGCCGCCAGCGTCGCCCTCCGCGAATGCGGCCCCGAACACCAGCTCACCGGCGATTGCGAAGCCGAGCTCGGGCGCTGCCTCAGCCTTCAGAAAAACTTCCAGGAGGCCCTCGAACACCTCCAGGCCGCCCTCAACGCCCACCTCATAACCCCCGGCTCGGAATCGGAGGAGGTCGCCAAGGACTACCAACTGCTGGCCACCGCCTACCAGGAAACCGAGGACCTGGAAACCGCCGTCCTCTATTACGAAAAGGCCCTGCGCCTCCGGGAACGACAACTTGGCGGCAGTTCCGCCGACTACGCCACCCTGCTGATGAGCTTCGCCACCGCCCAATCCCTGCGCGGCAGCTACGGCACCGCCGTCGAACTCCTCCAACAGGCGGTCGGCAAGTTCGAAGGTCTCCGCGACGACCGCCTCGGTCCCGCCCTCGAAAGCCTGGGCACCGTCTACGTACTGTCCGGGCGCGTGGACGACGGCATCCGTTCCCTTAAGCGCGCCCGCAAAATCTGGGAGGCCCATCCGGACCAGCATGGCGAGCGCCTCAGCGCCAACACGCAGTTGTTTGAAACCGTCTCCGGTTACCTCAACCCGCGCGAGGCAACGCTGCTCCTGCAATCGATCCAGCCGGATGGCGCCTATGAGCCCCGTACCGATCCGCGCCACCAACCGAAGAAGGCACAGCCCGCCGCGCAGCCCGACGCCGCCGATGCCCCCCAAACGCCCGATCCCACCCCGCGGTACGCGGAACTTCCCCATCGCGCCGGCGCCGCCGGTATTGCCTACCCAGGGCCCACGCATGGAATGGATCCCGGCTCTCTGCCCCCCGGCTTCGGCGGCGGGCTGGCTCCAGGCGCCCCCGCCACTTTCAGCGGCCCCGGCGGAATGCCGCTCTCCTTTGCCCCCGCTGGCTATGGACCGGCCGGCTCCGGCTTCGAAGCCGCCGCCTACCCATCGGAATCCCCCATGTCGCCCCTACCCGGCACAGTCCACGGCAGCGGCTGGTCCGGCCCCTTCGACCCGGAATTGCAGCAAGGCCACGCCGTCCGCTACGGTACCACCGCCGATGGCATCCCCATCGATCCCGAACTGGCTTACCTATACCAGTCGCAAGGCTCCCCCGAACCAGCCGGCTCTCCCGCGGCCGGAACCCCTGGGGGCATCCTCGCCGAAGGCGCCGCCCGCACCGGTTCCGGCCCAGTCGCGTTTCCCGCCGGCGACCCCACGGCGCCCGCTAGCACCTCTCCAGCCGCGCCCGGCATCGCGCCGCAGGCCGCCGCAGCCCAACCCGCTGGCGACACCACCGCTCCGCCGGCTGAAAACTCGGCCCTAATCACCGATATGCTCGCCCTCCGCGACGCTCTTTCCCCCGCTCCGCCTCCTCCCCCACCCACGCGCTCCAGTGCGCTCAGCGGGTGGGAGGAAATGGCCTTCGATTTTCTCCCGAACTAAGCCAGAAACGCCTCCCGCAGCGTTCGCAGGCTCTTCGGTACCGCCGTCGCCGGGTTCTCGTTGCCTTCCATCTCCAACGAGACCCAGCCCTGGAACCCCGCCCGCTTCACGATACCCGCGATCTTCTTATAGTCCAGGTCCAGCGTGTACCACACGCCGCCCCCATGATAGGTCTTCGCCTGGATGATACTCGCCCGCGGCGCCAGCTTCTCAATCCCCGCATACGGCGTGTCCGGAAAGTTGCCCGTATCCAGGTTGATCCCCAGCCACGGCGATGCCACCTCGCCGTGAATCGCCAACAGCGTATCCACGCTCGTCGTCAATCCCCAGTGATTCTCCAGCGCCAGCATCACCCCCGCCTTCTCCGCCGCCGGCAGGCACTGCCGGATCGACTCCACGCACCAACCGATTGCGTCCTTGTCCGTATATCCCGGCAGTGGCGGCTCGTTCCCCTTCACTTTCATCAGGTCGTCGAACGAGGGAATCGTGTTCCATCTTCCGGAGTTCAACCGGATGGACGGAATTCCCATCTGCCGCGCCAGTTCGATGCACCGCACCGTGTGGTCGATCTGCTCCTTCCGCTTCGCCGCATCCGGCTCCACGAAATCCTGGTGAATCGACAGCATCGGCAACGCCAGACCCAGCCGGAAGGCCATCTGCTTTAGCTTGTTCAGATACGGCGGCTCCTCGCTTTCCATCTGCCGGTGCAGAATCTCGACACCATCGAAACCCAACTCCGCCGCATGTTCCAGCACTTTCCCGATGGGGTACTTGTCCCCCCGCAGATGCCAGTAGGAATAACTCGAAACCGCCAACCGGATCCGCGATCCCTTCGCTCGAACCTGCCCCGCCGCCCCCGGCGGCAACCCTAACGCGCCGGCCCCAACAGCCGCGCCTGCCATCAGTCTCCGTCGAGTCATCGCCATCTCCCTCCTGATTGTAGGATGCGAAGCATACCCAAACATACTTGCGCTCCCGCGCACACGTTGATAGAGTTGCCCCCATGCCCGGTCGCATTCTCGCTGTTCTCGCTTTCGTTCTCTGTGGCCTCACCTCCGCCCAGGACTTCCGCTCCACCCTCCAAGGCAATGTGATTGACCCCCAATCCGCCGCCGTCGCCAACGCGCAGGTCACGCTCCGCAACGTCGACACCGGCGTTGATCGCTCCTCGACAACGGATGAGGCCGGCTTCTATATTTTCCAGTTCCTCACGCCCGGCAACTACGAACTCACCGTCAAGTCGTCCGGCTTCCGCACCGTCGTCCGCAAGGGCCTCTCGCTCGCCCTCACCCAAACGGTTCGAGAGGACATCACCATGCAACTCGGCGACACCGCCGAAACCGTGAACGTCACCGCGGACATCGCCACCGTTGAAACGGAAACTACCGCCCTCGGCACCGCCATCCGCTCGGAGATTCGCGACAACCTCCCGCTCAAGGGCCGCAGTTCCCTGTTCATGTTTACTCTCACCCCCGGCGTCGTGAACAATCGCTACGGCGAAGACACCCGCCCCAACGACACCATCACCAATATCCTGTTCTCTTCCAACGGCGGTCCCGTTGCCGCCACCGACGTCTTCGTCGACGGCTCGGCCACCACCGTCAACGTCGACCGCGGCGTCAATATCTCCCAGTGGGTTCCCGCCGTCGACTCCATCGCCGAGTTCAAACTCGAAGTCGGGACCCTCTCCGCCGAGTACGGCCGCAGCGGCGGCGCCATCACCAACATCGTCATCAAGAGCGGCACCAATCGCGTCTCCGGCACCGCCTATAACTTCTTCCGCAACTCCTCGCTCGACGCCAACCAATACTTCGCCCGCGGCCAGGGCACCAAGCTCGCCGCCTTCGGCGCCAACACCTTCGGCATCGCCATCGGCGGCCCCATCTTCCTCCCCAAAATCTACGATGGCCGCAACCGCTCCTTCTGGTTCGTCAACTTCGAAGGCGCCAGAGAAGGCAATGGCATCGACCGCACCGCCAACGTCCCCACCGCCAAAATGCGCACCGGCGACTTCTCCGAAGTCCCCCAGATCCTCTACGACCCCTACTCCGTCGCCACCGTCAACGGCGCTCCCACGCGCCAGCCTTTCGCCGGCAATATCATCCCGCCCACCCGCCAGGATCCTGTCGCTCGCAACATCATGGCTTTCTGGCCTACGCCCAACCGCACCCCTCCCAACGCCGCGCAGCCCTGGGCGCAGAACCTCGCCTTCTCCGACAAATGGCCGCGTAACTACAATATGCTCGCCATGAAGTTCGACCATAAAATCTCCGAGACCTGGAACACCTTCGTGCGCGTCAATTATGGCACCGCTCTGTTGGTCTTCCCCCACGAGTTCGACGGCATTGCCAGCCCCGGCCGCAACCGCGTCAACCGCCCCCACAAAGGCATCTCCTGGGGCAACACCGTGCTGCTCGGCTCCCGCACCACCTTCGACCTCCGCCTCGGCTTCTCCCGCGCCATTGACGACAACAAGCCCTGGTCCGAAGGCTTCGATCTCTCCTCGCTCGGCTTCAGCCCCAACTACGTCCGCCTCGTCCAGGGCCTGGCCTTCCCCACCGTCGGCGTCACCGGCTTCCAGGGACTCGCCGGCAGCCCGCTCGCCGTCAACCCCGGCCAGACCTACGTCGTCCAGTCCAACGTCTCGCACCAGCGCGGCAAGCACGTCCTGAAGGTCGGCGGCGACGTCCGCGCCATGTACGGCCACTTCTTCCGCAACAATAACCCCAGCGGCACGTTCTCCTTCTCCAACGCCTGGTCCAACGGCCCCCGCGCCGATACCCCCCTTGCCACCACAGGCTTCCCCATGGCCAGCTTCCTCCTCGGTCTCGGCGGCGGCTCCCTCGATAACAACACCGGCGTCTCCATCCTGAACAAGTACTACGGCTTCTTCGTCCAGGACGACTACCGCATCACGAATAAGCTCACCCTCAACCTCGGCATCCGCTACGAATACGAAACGCCCCGCACCGAACGCTATGACCGCGCCACCCGCGGCTTCGAACGCGGCGCCACCAGCCCTCTCCAGGTCCCCGGCCTCAACCTCCGCGGCGGCCTCGTCTATGCCGGCCAGGACGGACGCCCCCGCGGCATCCTCAACCCCGACCGCAACAACTTCGCCCCGCGCCTCGGCTTCGCCTACAAGCTCGGCGCCAAGGCGGTGGTGCGCGGCGGCTATGCGCTTCACTTTGTCCCCATCGTCGGCTCCGTCGATCCGGTCGGCTATTCCGTTACCACCCAGGTCGTTACCTCCGAAGACGGCATAACTCCCAAGGATCGCCTCAGCAATCCACTCCCCGGCGGCCTCGCCCAGGCCAGCGGCAACGCTCTTGGCCTGCGCACTTTGCTGGGCCAGAACGTCTCGTTCATCGACCCTAGTGGCGTCACCCCCAAAGTCCACACCTGGAACCTCAACATCCAGCGCGAACTCTTCTCCCGCTCCCTGCTCCAGGTCGGCTACATCGGCAGCCGCGGCATCAACCTCACCAACGAAACGGCCATCAACAGCATCACCACCGAGAACATCAACCAGCTCGACCCCAGTTTCCTCGCCCAGGGCCGCACGCTTCTGGAGACCGTTCCCAACCCCTTCTTCGGCCAGATCGCCGTCGGCGCCCTCGCCGGCCGCACCGTCCAGCGCCAGCAGTTGCTCCGCCCCTATCCGCAGTTCCAGAACATCACCCGCAACCTGCCCACCTTCGGCAACTCCGTTTACCACTCGCTCCAAACCAAGTTCGAACAGCGCATGTGGAAGGGCCTGACGACCATCGTCAGCTACACTTTCAGCAAGAACATCGGCGACCTCGGCCCCTACCAGAACAATTACAATCGCAGCATCGAACGCGCGGTCATGGCCTTCGACGTTCCCCAGCGGCTCACCCTCACTGCCTCCTGGGACGTGCCCGTGGGCAAAGGCCGCGCCGCCCTCACCAACGCCAACCGCGCCGTTGACTACGTCCTCGGCGGCTGGAACATAGCGACTTTCTCCACCTGGCAGTCCGGCTTCGCCCTTACCGTCAACACCCAGCAGAACACGCTGTTCCTGTCCGGGGCCGGCGCCCAGCGCGCGAACATCGTCGGCGACCCCAACGCCGGCGTCTCCGGCGGCTCCATCCAGGACCGCCTCGGGCGCTTCTTCAATACCGAAGCCTTCGCCCAGCCCGCCGACTTCACCTTCGGCAACGGCGGCGCCCGCCTCCCCTGGCTCCGCGGCCCCGGCATGAACAACGTCAACCTCACGTTGACCAAAACCTTCGCCATCACCGAACGCTTTAAGCTCAATCTCCGGGCGTCATCCTTCAATCTGATGAACACGCCGATCTTCGCCAACCCGAACACGACGTTTGGCGCCCTCGGAGCCTTCGGCCGCATCACCAGCCAGGCTAACTTCAGCCGCCAGACCGAACTGGTCCTGCGGCTGCACTTTTAACCACAACCGGACGGGAGTTCGGCTGTTGTGCAAGGAAGGGCGCTACCAGGTTCGGCGGCTGAGTCCTGCCGCCCGTTCGAAATGAGTGTCGCGGCTGATCGACAGATCATTGGATGGAATTGGGGTAACCGCTGTTTTCAGTTCCAGGCGAATGGCGGCATAATGCCGGGCAGTGTCGCGAGTTAGATCGAGTAGGAGGCAGCGGTCCAACAGTCGGTTCAACGACCGCTCAGAGGCTGCGCGGTGCCGCGACTGGGCTATGCCGAAGGCAAACTCACCCGCGACGATTACGGGAACCGTAACAGAGAGCTTCTGAGAAGATCTCGACCGCGCCTGGGGCATTGTCGAGGTACGCGGAAGGAGCATTGGTGTCGAGGATCACTTCCAGTCCTCTGGGTCAATCTGCTCAAACTCGTCTTCAATGCGTTTTCGTATGCGGATAGTCTCCCGGTGAAGATGGGAAAGTTCGCCAGCACAGTCCAGCCAAGGCTTCGCTTGTTGGCGGCTGTTTGAGGAGAGTTTCTCTTCGACGGCTTGTGTAACGAATTCGCGCAAGGGAATCCCCAACGCGCCGGCAGTGGCCTTGGCTTTACGGAAAGGTTGCACCAGGGATTTCCAGCGTTGTTTTCATGATTCCATTAGTCCTCATATTTACGGGACGAAGCGCGTGTATGCGCCATCTCAGCGATTCGAAGTTTTCCACCAGCTTGCTAACGCAACTTGACCGTGACCGGTTTGCCGCCCTGTTCCTTACTCTTCTGCGCGGCATCCATAAACGCGAAGATCTCCAGCGTCAATTCCGGGGCCACCGGCGGCTTACCAGTCTGGAAGAAAGTCACGATCTCCTTCAGCATCGGAGCGTAGTTCACCTTCATCTTCGGCCCGGACTGCAGCACTTCCTTCTCGCGGAACACCACGGCTCCGTAACCGCCATACGGCCGCAGCGTCCGAACCGAACCCATGCGCCCGCCTTTCCAAAGACACGTCACTTCGGTCATACTCGCCGATTCCACCCGCGTCACCGTCTGGCAGCCCGGCCCCATCAGCGCGAACAGCATCTCCACCGGGTGAATTCCGTACCACGGGACCCGGGAAGTGCCATTCAGCGATCAACCAGCGTTCAATCCAGTCGCGTCATCCAAAGATCACTTAGGGCCTGTCACAAAACAAGTAGAACAATTATGGGCTGAAATGTTTTATACT